>NZ_DASSCY010000103.1:0-42880 GCF_035697385.1 Mycobacterium sp.
GGCAACAAGGCGCGACGCGTAGCCCACCTGGCGGCTGTAGAGGTCTGGGCCACAACGGGACTGGGCGGCCACCGGAATCGAGTGCGCGGTGAAGACCAACCGCGCATCGTCGGGCACGGTCTGCGCGGCGGCACGAATGGCCTCGGAGAACATGTCCACGAACAGCGGATGGTCGAAGTACTGGCGCATTTTCACCAGTTCCGGCGCGCCGTCACCGGCAGCCTGGCGCGCCCTCGCGATGTCCTCGACGTACTGCCTGCAACTGGAGTAGCCGCCCCACGCCGAGGTGGTGAACACCGCCGCGCGACGAATCCCGTTGTCGCGCATGGTCATGACGGTGTCCTCGACGTACGGCTCCCAGTTGCGGTTGCCGAAGTAGATCGGCAGGTCGATGTGCGCCCGCAATTGCTCAATCAGCGCGCGGTTGATGCCGTTGATCGGTGAGACCCCGCCGAAGTGCAGGTAGTGCTCGGCGACGTCGGCGAGGCGTTCCCGCGGGATGCCGCGGCCGCGGGTGACGTTCTCCAGGAACGGCATTACCTGTTCGGGACCCTCCGGCCCGCCGAACGACAGCAGCAGGACGGCATCAAAGTTCATTACAGCAATTGCGTGCTGGCGCCGCCGTCGGCGTAGATGACCGTTCCGGTGGTGGCGGGCAGCCAGTCCGAGATCAGCGCGCACACGGTGCGCGCGACCGGTGTGGGATCCTTCATGTTCCAGCCCAGAGGTGCCCGCTGATCCCAGCCCTCCTCCAGCAGCTGGATCTGATCCCCGGCCTCGGCGCCGAGCGCACCGCCGACGATGGCACTCATCGCGAGCGTGCGGATCGGTCCTGCCGCAACGAGATTGGATCGCACACCGTACTGCCCGGCCTCGCGCGCCACGAACCGGTTGACAGACTCCAACGCGCTCTTCGCAACCGTCATCCAGTTGTAGGCCGGCATCGCCCTGGTCGGGTCGAAGTCCATGCCGACGATGCCGCCGCCGCGGTTCATGATCGGCAGTAGCGCCTTGGCCAGCGAGGCGTACGAGTACGCCGAGATGTGGATGCCCTTGGCGACGTCTTCGTAGGGCGCGTCGAAGAACGGGTTGATGCCCATCCCCGACTGAGGCATATAGCCGATCGAGTGCACGACGCCGTCGAGCTTGTTGCCCTCGCCGATCACCTCGGTGACCCGCTCGGCCAGTGTGTCCAAGTGCTTTTCGTTCTGCACGTCGAGTTCGAGCAGTGGTGCCGGATTCGGGAGCCGATCGGCGATGCGCTGGATCAGCTTCAGCCGGTCGAATCCGGTGAGCACCAGCTCGGCGCCCTCTTCCTGGGCCACCCGCGCGATATGGAATGCGATCGACGAGTCGGTGATGATCCCCGTGACGAGGATGCGCTTGCCTTCGAGAAACCCTGCCATGTCAGTCCTTTGCTTCTAGTGGCCCATGCCCATGCCGCCGTCGACCGGGATCACCGCACCGGAGATGTAGCTCGCATCCTCGGACGCCAGGAAGCTGACGACCCCGGCGACCTCGTCGGCGGTGCCAACGCGCTTCGCGGGAATGAATTCCAGTGCGCCCGCCTGAATCCTCTCGTCCAGTGCGCGGGTCATCTCGGTGTCGATGTAACCCGGGGCCACCACATTTGCGGTGACGCCGGCCTTCGACAGCTCCCTGGCGATGGAGCGGGCCATGCCGATCAGACCCGCCTTGGAGGCCGCGTAGTTGGCCTGGTTGCCGATGCCCCAGGTCCCGGAGACCGAACCCACGAAGATCATCCGGCCGAACCGCTTCCTCTGCATGCTGCGCGATGCCCGCTGTGCCACCCGGAATGCCCCGGTGAGGTTCGCGTTGATGACCTTCTCGAATTTCTCTTCCGTCATCCGCATGAGGAACGCATCCGCGGCGATGCCGGCGTTGGACACCAGCACCTCGACCGGGCCCTGGTGCTCCTCAACCTCTTTGAAGGCGCGGTCGACAGCGTCGTTGTCGGTGACGTCACACTCGACGCCGAATAGCCCCTCGGGCACGCCCGATCCGCGGTGCGTCACGGCGACCTTGTGTCCGTCAGCGGACAGGCGCTGGGCGATGGCCAGCCCGATGCCCCGGTTTCCTCCTGTCACCAGCACAGATCGGGAAACGAAGGGTGGCCGGCCGCCGGCTGTTTGGCCAGCGGTATCGGCCAGAGCAGTGTCGGTCATGCCCGCCAACTTAATGCCTGGACTGGACGGACCCGAAATCGCCTCTTGCATGCGCCGAGATCGACACCAGCGCTGTTGTCGGCCAGAAATCACAACCCTCACGCAGATTTCGGCGATTCGGCGCCACTATCCGGCCTAGTTCGGCAGGCGCCGGTTGATCAGCAACGCCGCCAACGCGGCCAGCGCCAGCACCAGCGCGCCGAGCCGCAGCCAGCCCACGCTGGCGTCGCCCTTGATGGTCTCGTAGCCGATCTGCTCCTGCAGGTTGGTGAACACTTGCTTGAGCTGTTCGAGGCTGGAGGCGGTGTACGCCTCGCCGCCGGACAGGTCGGCGATCTTCTTGAGCATCTCGTCGTCGACCGGCACGGGCTGGCGCTGTTCGTTGATCTCGACGTAGCCGTACGGGGTGCCGAAGGAGACGGTGGATATCGGTACGCCCTGATCCTTGGCGGTGCGGGCGGCGGTATAGGCACCCTTGGGGTTATCGGGGTTCGACGGCACGGTCTCCTTACCGTCGGACATCAGCACGACCCGCGCCGGTGGTGGCTCGTCGCCGCCGCCGATCACCGCGCCGACGGTGGCGATGGCCTGCAGGGCGGTGAAGATGCCCTCACCGGTGGCGGTGCGGTCGGCCAGCTGCAGCTTGTCGATGGCGTTCTTGGTCGCTTCGCGGTTGGTGGTCGGCGATACCAACACCGTCGCCGTGCCTGCGTAGGCGATCAACCCGAGGTTGATGCCCGGCGTCAGCTGGTCGGCGAACTGCTTGGCGGCTTCCTGCGCGGCGGCCAGCCTGCTCGGTGAGACGTCGGTCGCCCGCATCGACTGCGACACGTCGATCACCAGCATCACGACCGCACGGTTGCGCGGAATCCGGACGTCATTGGTTGGCCCCGCCATCGCGACCGTGAACAGCACCAGCGAGGTCACCAACAGGATCGCAGGCAGGTGGCGCCAGCGCGTCGGCCGCTTGGGCGCCACGCTCTCCAGCAGCTCCATATTGGCGAACCGCAGCATGCGCCTCTGCCGGGCCAGCTGCACCACGATGTAAAGAGCAACGACCGCGAGGACCACAAGGAGGAAAAGGAAGAACCAAGCGTGTTCGAATCCCGACAGCGTCATCGGGCCGAGCAACGGTAAAGTCATGTGCTACTTATCATTTCAGTTGTGTCTAGCGAGGTCGCCGCTCTTCGCGCAAGCGCTCATCGTTGCCGTCTGCTCTTCGCGCAAGCGCTCATCGCCCGGCCATCGCCCCACGCCGACGCGTCGCCACGAACCGCACCACGTCGGCGATCCAGTCCCGATCGGTGCGCAGCGACAGCAGCGGCGCATCGCAACGCCGCAGAGTGCGCGCCACCTCGGCGCGGTGCGCGGCCGCGGCCTTCGCGAAGTCGGACCGCAACTGCTCGTCGATGGTGAACTCACGGGTGACCCCGGTTTCGGGGTCCTGCAGAATGACGTCCCCGATCGGCGGCAGTTCGACGTCACGCGGGTCCAGCACCTCGATGCCGAGCACCTCGTGCCGTCCGGCGATGGCCCGCAGCGGGCGCATCCAGTTGATCGGTCCGAGGAAGTCGCTGACGATCACCGCCATACCGCGGCGCCGCTCAGGCCTGCGTAGCGCGTCGATGGCGGCGGCCAGGTCGCCGCGCACCCCGGTCGGCGCCTTCGGCATCGTGGCAATCGTGCGCAGCATCTCCTGCTCGTGCATGCGACCCGACAGCGCAGGAACCCGCTTCACGGACTCACCGTTGGCGATGATCGCGCCGATCCGGTTGCCGCCCCCGCTGTTGAGGAAAGTGATCGCCGCCGCGGCGGCCACCGCCAGGTCACGCTTCTCGCAGCCAGCGGTGCCGAAGTCCAGGCTCGCCGACATGTCGATCACGAGCCAGGTCTCCAGCTCGCGGTCGGCGATCATCTGCCGGACGTGCGGATGCGTGGTGCGCGCGGTGACGGACCAGTCCATCCGGCGCACATCGTCGCCGGGCTGGTAGATCCGTGACTCCCCCGGCTCGGATCCCGGGCCGGGCAGCAGGCCCAGGTGGTCGCCGTGCAGCACGCCATCGAGCTTGCGCCGCACCGTGAGTTCCAGCTTGCGCAGCGCCGCCGTCAACGCGGGATCACGGATCTCCCCGCGTTTCAGTGACGGCAGATCGACTCCGCGTCGCGAAGTAGTCACCGACCGCTAGCCGCGGCCGCTGCGGCGGGCACCACGGGCTGCACCGAATGTCCTTGCTGCGGAATCGCATTCACCTGCGGCAGGGCGACGGTCTGCAAGATCCGGTTGATGACGGTCTCCGCCGAGATCTCGTCGGCCAGCGCGTCGTAGGTCAACACTAGGCGGTGACGCAACACGTCGGGGATCACCTCGACGACATCCTGCGGAACCACGTAGTCACGGCCACGGACCAGCGCGAGCGCGCGGGCCGCCGCGATGATGCCGAGTGAGGCACGCGGCGAGGCGCCGTATGCGATCCACGCCTTGGCGTCCGGCATGCCGAACTTGTCGGGTGTGCGGGTCGCGGTCACGACGCGGACCACGTAGTCGACCAGCGCGTGGTGCACGAAGTTGTTGGCGGCAACGTCCTGCAGACGAAGAAGGTCGCCAGGGGCGAGGACCTGCTTGGGCTCCGGCGGCTTGACGCCCATCCGGTAGATGATCTCGCGCTCTTCCTCGGGCGTTGGGTAGTCGATGTTGAGCTTGAACAGGAACCGGTCGCGCTGCGCTTCGGGCAGCGCGTACACGCCCTCCTGCTCGATCGGGTTCTGCGTCGCCATCACCAAGAACGGGGCGGGCAGCGGGAAGGTCTTGCCGCCGATCGAGATCTTGCGCTCGGCCATGACCTCCAGCAGCGCCGACTGCACCTTGGCGGGCGCACGGTTGATTTCGTCGGCGAGCAGGAAGTTGACCACGACGGGGCCGAGTTCGATGTCGAACTCCTCTTTACCCTGACGGTAAATGCGGGTGCCGACGATGTCGGTGGGCACCAGGTCGGGGGTGAACTGGATGCGGGCGAAGGTGCCACCAACCACCTTGGCGAACGTCTCGACGGCCAGCGTCTTGGCGACGCCAGGCACACCTTCGAGCAGCACATGGCCCTTGGCGAGCAAGCCGACCAGCATTCGCTCAACCAGCTGGTCCTGACCGACGATGATCCGCTTGACCTCGAAGATGGCGCGCTCGAGGGTGTGCACCTCCTGTTGGAGCCCGCCGTTGTTCGGCGCTGCGGCGTGGGAGCCGGGAGGGTAACCCTGCGCCGGACCCTGGCCGGAATACCCTCCGGCAGCCTGCGTCGGCCCACTCGGTGACGTCATCTAAAGGTCCTCCCAGATCGGTTCGCGGCACTTCTCGGCCACACGCTCGTCGTCAACTATTCCAGGCACTTCGGAATCCGTCGACGTTGCCCAGCGACGAACGCGTGGATGCTGAGCCATTCACCGGAGCGCCTCAGGTTCTGCTCAGGCCCCGCTCAGGATTCGATAATGCGTGCGGCATACGGCTGCAGACCGCCCCGCCGGACCGGGCTGACGGAGACTTTCCCGGCGCTGCTGGCGGACTCCAGCATCTGACCGCCGCCCAGATACATGGCGACGTGCTGCGTGCCGCCCGGTCCCCAGAACAACAGATCGCCGCGCTTGGCCTGCGACACCGGCACCTTGCGGCCGGTGTTGTACTGGTCGCCGGAGTACTTGGGGATCAGCACGCCGACGCCCGCATACGCGAACTGGGTGAAGCCCGAGCAGTCGAAGCCCACGGTGTTGGCGCCGGAGTCGACGCCGGTGCTGGGGCCGCTCGGCTTTCCGCCGCCCCACGAGTACGGCACACCCATTTGGGATGCGCCACGCCGAATCACGTACTCGATCGCCTGAGGTCCACGCACCCGGCCCGCGGCAGCGCCTGTCGGCGCCACACTAGCCGGTGCACCGCCAAGGCCGATGCTGCTCAAGAACTTTCGGCCGAGATCCATGGTGGCCTGGGTAGCCTGCGCCGTGGCCGCAAGCGATGCGTTGGCGATCGCCAGCGGATCTCCTGGCGCGCCAGAGCTGATCAGCTTGGGCAGCGTCGGATCCCACTGCCCGTCATTGGGTTCAGCGGCTGCCGGCGTCGCGAGACCGAACAATAGGGCCAACGTCGACACCAACAGCACAAAGGCTGTTCTGCCGCGAAAATGCCTGGGGCGCAAAATAATCCTTTTCGTCACCATTCAATGAGCCGGGTCGCGTACGGTGTCATGCCGCTGGTGCGGACGGGCGAGACCTTGACCACCGACCCGGTGTACGGAGCTTCGAGCATCTGGCCGTCGCCGAGATACATCGCGACGTGCTGGCTGGCGTTGGGCCCCCAGAAGAGCATGTCGCCTCGGCGCATTTGCGACGACGGGATCTTGCGGCCCGCGTTGTACTGCGAACCCGAGTAGTGGTCCAGCTTGATGCCGACGCCGGCGAACATGTACAGCATCAAGCCTGAGCAGTCGAATCCCACTGTGCCAGAACCGGAATCGATGCCACGGGCGGGGCCTGCAGCATTGCCGCCACCCCACGAGTACGGCACACCCAACTGCGACATGCCGCGCCGGATCACGAATTCGGTGGCCTCCCTGCCGTAGACGCGTGGAATCGCGCCGTTGGTATAGCCGGTGGGGGTTGGGATCAGGCCTAGCTTCTGCAGGAAGCTGCGACCCATATCAGCGGTCGCCTGCGCCGACGTCGACATGATGCCCAGGATCGTGTTGATGATCGCGATCGGATCGCCGCTGACGAAAGCGCTGGGTATCGCAGGCAGGAAGGGATCCCATGGCGTGGCCCAGTTGCCGGTGGCAGGGTCGACCCCTTCGGGTGCACGGTCCCAATCCCCTGCCGGGTTGGCACTCGGCGCTGGGGCGGGCTGTGCGGCAGGCGCAGCCGCTGGCCGTGCGGCAGGCGCAGCACCCGCGGGCGCCGACCAGTTGCGGGCCTCATTGAGCTTGGCCTGCGCGGCGGCGCGTTCAGCGGTCAGCCGCTCGAGGTCGGCCTGCTGCGCCTTGAACGTCTCCTGTGCTTCCGTCAGCGCGGAAACCGCGGTCTGCTGGCTGCTTTCCGCGTCCGCGACGGCCTGATCGGCGTTCTGCTTGGCCAGCCGCGCCGCCGACTCTTTGTTCACCTGTTCGGTGCGGGCCCGCTGCAGATTGGTGATGACCTGTTGGGAACTGACCGACAGTGTCTGGCCCGCGGCAGCGGCGTTGAGGATTTCGCCGGGGTCGCCGGCGGTCAGATACGAGTCCGACGGACCGTTGACATACGTTGCGGCAGCGAAGGTGTCGAATCGCTGCTGCGCGGAAGCTATCGCGATGTTGGCCTCTTCGACGCGTCGCTGGCTGGCTTCGACTTCCAGCTGTGCGGCCGCGGCGTTGTCGCGCGCTGTCTGCACGTCGACGATTGCCTTGTTGACGCTTTCCTGCTGCGTCTGAATCGCGGCGCCGAGGTCGACAAGCTTCTGGTTGACGTTTGCGACGGCGGTCACCAACGACGTGAGCGTGTCTGGCTGTGCGACGGCAAGACCCGGCGTGGCGAGAAACATGCAAAAAGTCAGCGGAACCGCGCAGACCCGCCACCACAGCCGGGAATTAGAGGCGCGAAGAGAGCGTCTCATTCGACTCAAGTCTCCTATGGCTCAACGCGAACGTGCCGGCACATTCGTCGGGATGCCATTGCACAGGAGTCACATAAAGAACATCTGCAACAAAGGCTCCGACTGCACCGTACGTCACATCTGACGCTAAGGAAACTTTAGTAACAAATTACAAGTTTGTAATTGAATGTAGCGTTATCACGCCGTGATATTTGAATTTGCCGAGGCGTGGGCCAACACCGAAGGTAGGGGATTAATGGTTCAGTCGGCGGAGCTGGATGCGGCACCCGCCGCGGCGGCACGTTTGCCGCGAACCTGCAGGACACGGGTGGCGACGACTGCCGCCACCACACCCAACACGACCACGATCGTGAATGGCGTCCACGGAAAATGCGGTGTCGTCAACTCACTGACGAAATTCTTCGTTCCCTGCACCGGACCGCGGCCTTCGGCGACGTCCTGACCTGCCTCCAGAGTCATCCGGTCGAATGTGGTGCTGAAGGTGCCGGACTCCGACGGACTCAGCACCAGCACGGTCGATCCCGGATAGGCCTCGCCGACCTCGGTGGCGATATCGCGAAGCGGCGTATCGATCCGAGGATTCTGCGCCAGCACGACAACTTTGAGATCGATGCCCTGCTGTTTGGCGTCGGCGACCACCTGCGCGACTTCTGCCGTCGGCGCGTCCTGCGACGCGCTCACCCCGTCGTCACCGATATCGGCGATCACCAGGTTCATGCAGGTGTCAACCGACGTTGTTGCCGGATCCTGCCCGACGGGCGTACACACCTCGGGCGGAATGTACGACGGAAGGAACGGGATCACGTGCGGTCCGGTCACGAAAAGCACGGTACTGCACGTCCGGCGGGCAGGCGCGCAGCGACTTGGGGCTCAGCGCAGTGGGTAACCAAGTGGCAGCGCGCGCCTGCAGGGACAAGACTCAGAGAAGTGTGAAACCAGCCCTGGGGTGTTTCACAGGACAAGCGTACTGTTAGGATTAGGAGCGCCGCCGACACAGCCCGTCGCGGCGATTATCGAGCCGGGAGTTGATGTGAGCAGCAAAGATTCGGTGAATTCATCCCTTAACTCTTTCGGGGCCCGCGACACGCTGGCCGTCGGGGACAACAGTTACGAGATCTACCGCCTCGACGCGGTGCCCGGTACCGAGAAACTTCCCTACAGCCTGAAGGTGCTCGCCGAGAATCTGCTGCGCACCGAGGACGGCGCCAACATCACCAAGGACCACATCGAGGCCATCGCCAACTGGGATCCCGAAGCCGATCCGAGCGTGGAGATCCAGTTCACTCCCGCGCGCGTGATCATGCAGGACTTCACCGGGGTGCCCTGCATCGTCGACCTGGCCACCATGCGTGAGGCCGTCGGCGAGTTGGGCGGCGATCCCGACAAGGTCAACCCGCTGGCACCCGCCGACCTCGTCATCGACCACTCCGTGATCGCCGACCTGTTCGGAACCGCGAACGCATTCGAGCGCAACGTCGAGATCGAGTACGAGCGCAACGGTGAGCGCTACCAGTTCCTGCGCTGGGGCCAGGGCGCATTCAACGACTTCAAGGTGGTGCCCCCGGGTACCGGAATCGTGCACCAGGTCAACATCGAATATCTGGCCAGCGTGGTGATGGAGCGCGACGGCGTTGCCTACCCCGACACTTGTGTGGGCACCGACTCGCACACCACGATGGAAAACGGCCTCGGCGTGCTCGGCTGGGGCGTCGGTGGCATCGAGGCAGAGGCCGCAATGCTCGGTCAGCCGGTGTCGATGCTGATCCCCCGCGTCGTCGGCTTCAAGCTGAGCGGCGAGCGCCCGACCGGCGTCACCGCCACCGACGTGGTGCTCACCGTCACCGAGATGCTGCGCAAGCACGGCGTGGTCGGCAAGTTCGTCGAGTTCTACGGCGAGGGCGTGGCCGAGGTGCCGCTTGCCAACCGCGCGACGCTGGGCAATATGAGCCCCGAATTCGGCTCCACCGCAGCCATTTTCCCGATCGACGAGGTCACCATCGACTATCTGCGGATGACCGGCCGCAGCGAGGAGCAGCTCGCGCTGGTCGAGGCGTACGCCAAGGAACAGGGCATGTGGCACGACCCCGAGCGCGAGCCGAAGTTCTCCGAGTACATCGAACTGGACCTGTCTGATGTCGTCCCGTCGATCGCCGGACCCAAGCGGCCACAGGACCGCATCGCACTGTCCGACGCAAAAACTGCCTTCCGCAAGGACATTCACAACTACGTCGAGGAGAACATGCCGGTCGAGCACTCCAAGCTCGACGAGGCCGTCGAGGAGAGCTTCCCGGCCAGCGACCCGGCGGTGCTGTCATTCGCCGACGCCGACGCCGTCGAGCCGTCGGCGGCCGTCGGCTCCAACGGACGGCCGAGCAAGCCGGTGGAAGTGCGCTCCGACGAGCGTGGCGAGTTCATCCTCGATCACGGAGCGGTGGCGATCGCGGCGATCACGTCGTGCACCAACACCTCCAACCCTGAGGTGATGCTCGGCGCGGCGCTGCTGGCGAAAAACGCTGTGGAGAAGGGCCTGACCTCCAAGCCGTGGGTGAAGACCACGATGGCCCCGGGGTCGCAGGTCGTCACCGACTACTACGACAAGGCCGGGCTGTGGCCGTACCTGGAGAAGCTGGGCTTCTATCTCGTCGGGTATGGCTGCACCACATGCATCGGCAACTCGGGTCCCCTGTCGGATGAGATCTCGAAGGCGATCAACGACAACGACCTGTCGGTGACCGCGGTGCTGTCGGGCAACCGCAATTTCGAGTGCCGCATCAATCCCGACGTGAAAATGAACTACCTGGCCTCGCCGCCGCTGGTGATCGCCTATGCGCTGGCCGGGACCATGGATTTCGACTTCGAGCATGACTGCCTCGGGAAAGACAACGACGGCAACGAGGTCTTCCTGCGCGACATCTGGCCGTCGCAGAAGGACATCACCGACACCATCGCCTCGGCGATCAACCAGGAGATGTTCGTCAAGAACTACGCCGATGTGTTCAAGGGCGACGACCGGTGGCGCAACCTGCCAACGCCCAGCGGCAACACGTTCGAGTGGGATTCCAACTCGACGTATGTGCGCAAGCCACCGTACTTCGAGGGGATGCCACCCGAGCCCGAACCGGTCAGCGACATCGCCGGCGCCAGAGTGCTCGCGCTGCTGGGTGATTCGGTGACCACCGACCACATCTCCCCCGCAGGCAGCATCAAGCCCGGCACTCCGGCCGCGCAGTACCTCGACGAACACGGAATCGACAAGAAGGACTACAACTCCTACGGCTCGCGGCGTGGCAACCACGAGGTGATGATCCGCGGCACGTTCGCCAACATCCGGTTGCGTAATCAACTTCTCGATGACGTGTCGGGTGGCTACACCCGCGACTTCACCAACGGCGGTGAGCAGGCGTTCATCTACAACGCCGCGCAAAACTATGCGGCGCAGGACATTCCGCTGGTGGTGCTCGGCGGCAAGGAGTACGGCTCCGGCTCCTCGCGTGACTGGGCGGCCAAGGGCACCAGCCTGCTGGGCGTGCGTGCGGTGATCACCGAGTCGTTCGAGCGCATTCACCGTTCGAACCTGATCGGCATGGGCGTCATCCCGCTGCAGTTCCCCGAAGGCGAGTCGGCGGCGTCGCTGAAACTGGACGGCACCGAGACGTTCGACATCAGCGGCATCGAGGCGCTCAACGATGGCAAGACACCGAAGACGGTGCACGTCACCGCCACCAAGAACAATGGAGCGGACGGTTCCGAATCCGTTATTGAATTCGATGCGGTGGTGCGCATCGACACCCCCGGCGAGGCGGACTACTACCGCAACGGCGGCATCCTGCAGTACGTACTGCGCAACATGCTCAAGTCGTAGGGCGCCATGCCCCGGGTGACGGACGACCATCTGGCGGCGCGGCGCCGCCAGATTCTTGACGGTGCCCGGCGCTGTTTCGCCGAGTACGGCTACGACAAGGCGACCGTGCGACGGCTCGAGCACACCATCGGGCTGTCGCGCGGCGCCATCTTCCATCACTTCCGGGACAAGGACACGCTGTTCTTCGAGCTGGCCCGCGAGGACGCCGAGCGGATGGCCGACGTCGCATCACGCGAGGGCCTGGTCCAGGTGATGCGCGACATGCTGGCCGCCCCCGAGCAGTTCGACTGGCTAGCTACCCGGCTCGAGATCGCCCGCAAGTTGCGCAACGATCCGGCGTTTCACCGCGGCTGGATGGAACGCTCTGCCGAATTGTCAGCGGCAACCACCGCGCGCCTGCGTCGCCAGAAACAGGCCGGGCGACTGCGTGACGATGTACCGAGCGCTGTGCTGCAGACGTACCTGGACTTGGTGCTCGATGGTCTGGTCGCGCGGCTGGCCTCAGGTGACGATCCCGAAAAGCTCAGTGCCGTACTGGACCTCGTCGAGGCATCGCTGCGCCAGCAGCAGTCCTAGCGACGGCTGCGGTGGTTCGGCCCGCCCCGGCTGCGCATCGTCGTACCCGACTCGCGCAACATGCTGTGGATCGAACCATACGAGCGCCCGGTGGATGCCACCAATGTCCGGATGCTCGCGCCCCCCTCATAAGCGCTGCGCAACTCGGTCACCAATTGGTCCCGGGACTTGTTCAGTTTCTTCATCGACGCCTCCCCGCGATTTCTACCCCGACGCAACGACGCATACCCAGCGTAGGAAGCATCCACACCACGGCGGGCGGGATTGGTGAAATGTCAGGCGAGTTCGATGAGATCCCGATAATCGTCGGACCAGAAGTCCTCGGTGCCGTCGGGCAGCAGCACCACTCGCTGAGGGTCCAGCGCCTCGGCCGCACCCGGGTCGTGGGTCACCAACACCACCGCACCGAGATAGCTGCGCAGCGCGTCGAGGACCTGCTCGCGCGACGCGGGATCGAGGTTGTTGGTCGGCTCGTCCAGTAGCAGCACGTTCGCCGTCGACGCGACGAGACCGGCCAATGCCAGCCGCGTCTTCTCGCCACCGGACAGCGTGCCCGCGAGCTGATCGAGCGCTGCGCCGCTGAACATGAACGCGCCCAACAGTCCCCGCAGATCCTGCTCGCCGGTGTCGGGCGCGGCATGGCGGATGTTCTCCCACACGGTCGCGCCGTCGTCGAGCGTGTCGTGTTCCTGGGCGAAGTACCCCACCTTCAGGCCGTGGCCGGGCTCGAGCGCGCCTGCTTCTGGCGTCTCCACCCCGGCCAGCAGCCGAAGCAGCGTGGTCTTGCCTGCGCCGTTGAGGCCCAGCACCACCACGCGAGAACCGCGGTCGATGGCCAGGTCGACACCGGAGAACACCTCGAGCGATCCGTAGTTCTTGGTCAAGCCCTTGGCCACCAACGGGGTACGCCCACACGGCGCCGGGGTCGGGAATTTGATGCGGGCGACCTTGTCGGCCGCCCGTTCGTCGTCGAGTGCGGCGATCATCCGGTCGGCACGGCGCAGCATGTTCTGTGCGGCAACGGCTTTGGTGGCCTTGGCGCCCATCTTGGCAGCCTGGGTGCGAAGCGCGGCGGCTTTGCGCTCGGCGTTGGCGCGCTCGCGGCGGCGACGCTGCTCGTCAGTCGCGCGCGCATCGAGGTACTTCTGCCAGCCCATGTTGTAGACGTCGACCTCGCCGCGGACCGCGTCGAGGAACCACACCCGGTTGACGACGTCGGCGAGCAGGTCGACGTTGTGGCTGATGACCACGAGCCCGCCCGTGTGGCCGCGCAGGAACTCGCGCAGCCAGCCCAGTGAGTCAGCGTCGAGGTGGTTGGTGGGCTCGTCGAGTAAGAGCGTGGTCGCGGAACCTGATGCGCCCGCTCCTCCTTCACTCGCGGCGAACAGGATGCGCGACAGCTCCACCCGGCGGCGCTGGCCGCCGGAGAGGGTGCGCAGCGGCTGTGTCAGAACACGCTCGGGTAGGCCAAGACTCGCGCAGATCCGGCCGGCCTCGCTTTCGGCGGCGTACCCGCCGAGCGCGGCAAACCGCTCCTCGAGCTGACCGTAGCGGCGGATCGCCTTATCGCGTGCGACGTCGTCGGCGACTTCGGCCATCAGGGCCTGCTGCTTTTCCAGGTCGGATAGCAGTGTGTCAAGGCCGCGAGCGGACAGCACTCGGTCGCGAGCCAAGACATCGAGGTTTCCCTCTTTGGGATCTTGTGGCAGGTAACCGATCTCCCCGCTGCGCGCGATCGTGCCTGCGTACGGCTCGCCTTCGCCGGCCAGGATGCGCATGGTGGTGGTCTTACCGGCCCCGTTGCGGCCGACCAGCCCGATGCGATCGCCCGGCTGCACCCGCAGGGCTGCCCCGTCGGTGGATAGCAACGTGCGCGCCCCGGCGCGGACCTCCAGGTCCGTTGCGGTGATCACGCTGCATCTCCTCTGTTGTTCCCCGGGCTCGCCCAGGCGCTACTTGTCGTCGCTGAAGACGGGGTCCCGCTTCTCGGCGCGCGCCACGACCGCTTCTTCGAAGTTGGCGGTGAGCAGACGCACGAAGAGTTGTCCCAGGCCCTCGGCCTGCATGTGCCCCTCCAGACTAGCGGCGTCCAGTCCACTCCACAGTGTGCGCTTGGTCAACTCGATTCCCGGCCGGGAGAACGCCGCCATCCCCTCGGCCATCTGGTAGCACACCTCCAGAAGGTCCTCTTCCGGCACGGCCCGTGACACCAGCCCGATACGTTCGGCCTCCTGTGCGTCGACGTCGCGGCCGGTCAGCATCAGCTCGAAGGCACGTGAGGATCCGATGGCGCGCGGCAGCAGATAGGACAGCCCCAGCTCGCTGGCGGTCAGGCCGTTGTTGATGCCGGCAGCGCGGAAGTATGCCCCGGTCGCGGCCACTCGGATGTCGCAGGCCAGGGCCAGGCACAGGCCGCCGCCGATCGCGGCACCGTTGACCGCGGCGATGACCGGCTGGTGCATCCGCCGCAGTCCCAGGATCACGTCGTCGAGCACCTGCATCGAGCGCAGCGCGAATGTCGGCCGGGTCAGCCCGTCGACGTTCGGCACCGAGCCTGCCGACTTGTGATCCGCGCCCGACGAGAACCCACGCCCGGCGCCTGTGAGCACAATCACCCGCACTGAGTTGTCGTAGGTCAGCTCTTCGAGCACCTTCTTGAGCGGAACCATGACGTCGAACGCCATAGAGTTCATCCGCTCGGGCCGGTTGAGCGTCACCAGCGCAACGTTCGGGCGCGGGCGGTCGACGAGGACGAAGTCGTTTTGCTCGGTCACGGACTGCACGCTATCGCCTGCCCCTGGGGGCAACGCGAAGCGCTTGGGGGATGAACCAGCTCTGTCAGTCCGGCTGGCCGTTGCTTTGAGCGGCGATCGCGGCGTCGATGTCGAACTCCTTGACCCGCTGGACGAGTTCCTCGAGCGCCGGCGCCGGCAGCGCGCCGGCCTGGTTGAACACCAGCTTGCCCTTCTTGAACGCCATCAACGTCGGAATGGAGCGAATGTCGGCCGCGGCCGCGAGCTGCTGCTCGGCCTCGGTGTCGACCTTCGCGTAGACGACGTCGGGATGCTGTTCGGACGACGCGGCGAACGTCGGCGCGAACGCCTTACACGGGCCACACCACGATGCCCAGAAGTCCACCAGCACGATCTCGTTGTCGTTGATGGTGTCGTTGAACTGTTCAGCGGTGATGTCTTGCGTAGTCACGATATTTCCTAACGCTGGGATCTAGCTGTGTGTTCCCACCCTATGATCAGCGCAAACTGGCGGGCGTCATCGGCGGAAGTCTTTGAATGCGTCCAGCAGGCGGTTGCGGAACGCGGGGTCGAGTTCGTCGTCGGAGATCTTTCCGACCGTGCGCACGGTCTCCCGGAACTGTCGAAGGTAGTTCTCGCAGCCGTCGCAGTCGAGCAGATGGGCGTCGAAGCGGGCCCGGGTATCCGGGTCTAGTACGCCGTCGAGGTAGGCGGTGACGAGCTCGACAAGCTCGTTGCAATCCATCGGTCCAGTACTCATGAGCTGTCCACTAAGTAGGTTTCGAGCACCTGTCGAACCGCGGCCCTTCCGCGATGCAGCAGCACCCTTTGGTTGGCCATGCTGATGTCGAGCAGTTCACACACCTCACTTGAGTCGAATCCGAGCATGTCGCGCAGAGTGACGACGATGCGCTGCCGTTCGGGCAGCTTGTCCAGTTCGCGGCGCGCGACATCGACCAGTTCGCTGCCCAGCACCGAACCCTCTGGGGTGTCCGGGAAGGGTGACGGCGTCTCGTCGGGCAGCCAATGGCCGGGATACGGGTCGTCGCTGCCGCGGAAGCGCGCAGGGTCGACGGTGCCGCCGGTATACGCCGCGATCGCCGTGTCCGCATCGCGTCGCTCGCGCACGCCGCGCGCCTTGGCGATGTTGATCATCACGGCGAAAAGCCAAGTGCGAAGCGATGATCGGCCTTCGAACTTCTCGATGCCCTTGAGCAAGGCGATCCAGGTTTCCTGCACCACCTCTTCGGCGATCTCATGGCTCGGCACGTATCCGCGGGCGACCCGCAGCATGGACGGGGTGTGCTGATCGACGAGTTGGGCGAATGCCGTCTCCTCGCCGTCGCGCAGCGCGGCGATCAGTGACCCTTCGTCCACGGTCCCGGTCATCTGGACCTGATGGTATCGGCTCAACGGTATTCCGGATTGGCAAAGTCGTACCGACATCCCGCATCCCATCCGGATCGAATGTTGCCGTAGGCGGGAACGCCACCCGCAGCGCGCAGCATGCGTGCCAAGTGCATCAAGTTCCATGTCATGAAAGTGGTGTTGCGGTTTGTGAAGTCGTTCTCCGGGCCGCCGGATCCAGGATCCAGGTACGACGGGCCTGGGCCCGCCTCCCCGATCCACCCGGCGTCGGCCTGCGGCGGAATCGTGTATCCGATGTGCTGCAGTGTGTAGAGCACGTTCTGTGCGCAATGCTTGACGCCGTCTTCGTTGCCCGTGATCAAACAGCCGCCGACCCGGCCGTAGTAAAGGTATTGACCGGCGTCGTTGAGCAGATGCGAACCTCCGTAGAGCCGCTCGTGCACCTGCTTCATAACCGAGCTGTTGTCGCCTAACCAGATCGGGCCCGCCAGCACCAGAATGTCGGCGGCGAGCACCTTCTCGAAGATCGCGGGCCAATCGTCAGTCACCCAGCCGTGCTCGCGCATGTCCGGCCAGACCCCGGTCGCGATGTCGTGGTCGACCGCACGTACCACGTCGACATCGATGCCGTGCTGGCGCATGATCGCGGTGCTGATATCAACGAGACCTTGTGTATTGCTGCGCTCAGGCGAGCGTTTCAGCGTGCAATTGATGAAAAGCGCTCTCAGGCCGCTGAAATCGAGGTTATCGGTCACGATGTAATTCCCTTCGGCCGCGCTCGAAGAAGTCGGCGATCCGCGAGGTGAGCGCGTCCACGTCGTGGGCCGGATTCAGCGGGTACAACGCCCCGAACGGAGCGTTCCAGAACGGGCCGCTGGGCTTGGTCCATGGGCCGACGTAGGCGTATGGCGTCGGGTGGTCGTCGTCGCCGGCCGATACGCCGTAGTTCACTTCGTTATCAGTGGCTGCCACGTCGAAGTGCTCCGGCCAGAGCACCGGATGACATTCGGGCAGAAGATGTTTGAGCGCGTGTCCGCCGGCGTAATGACTTCTGTGTACCCAGTCGGTCGCCGCCACGTCGAGGTCGAGGACGGCGTCGGCTGGCAATGGATCGACGACGTCGTAGGCGCCGTCGGGTGGCCCTGGCTCGACGCCTGCTTCGTTCGCGATTGCGCCGAGATGCCCCTTGAGCGGCGCGGCGCCGTTCGGCCACACCAATTCGGTGCCGTGCACAGACAGCGGGATCGCCACACCAGTGAAGCCGTCAGGGCGCACCGCGAGCCGCACGGTGCCCGACGTTCGGTATTGCGGCCCGGCGATCAGGCTCTCGGCTACCCCGCGCAACTGGCGGCGGGTATCGACGTAGACGTCGTCGAACCCATCGGCCATCGTGGCTCCTCTCCGCACTTCCACGTCTGTCGTGCTCGGATCACGCACAAGCGTTACGCGGGCGGCGCCCGAAGTCATGGCGCGCAACTCCTGCCGCACGGTCAACCTTAGGCGGATGGCGAGACTCGATATCTGAATTGGATTCGCGGTTCGGCACCGGTCATTCGATACGCGATGCAAATGCTCGACGTGGAGTCGGCACTCACCAAGCGAAGTCGAGTGGATCTACGGCCTGTCGGTCAGGTATCCGCCATACAAGAAGAAGTCGTCTCCACTGTGCTCGGTTCCATCCGCGCTGCGGACGCGGGTGATCACTAGGCCGCGATTGCGCCCGCGATATGCGTCCACACCGCACACGACTGCGCCGCCGCCCTCCTGCACGATCACCCGGCCCGCCGTACCGCCGTAATGAGGTTCGGAAACACGCGCCTCGAGCACTTCGATCCGCTCACCGCGATAGAAGGTGAAGGCGCGAGGATAAGGCTCGGACAATGCGCGCACGAACCGTTCGAGGTCCTCGGCCTGCCAACTCCAGTCGATCAAACTGTCGCGCTCAGAACGCTTGTGGAAGTAGGTACGTTCGGCCTTGTCCTGCGGTCGGAATACCGCGGTTCCCGACTCCAAAGCAGTCAGTGCGTCTCGCAATGCACCTGGTATCAGGTCCATCGCCCTGATCACCAACTCGGTGCCGGTATCGGTGGGGCCGATGGGCAGCGAATGCTGAATCAAGATGTCGCCGGTGTCTAGTCCGTCGTCCATCCGGTGCACCGTCAAGCCGAACTCGGACGCACCGCTGATCAACGTCCACAGCACAGGCGAGAATCCGGTGTATTTCGGCAGCAGCGAGTCGTGGAAGTTCAACGTGCCGTGGGGCGGAAGGTTGTACAGCTCGACCGGCATCCGGGTGTACCAGCTGTTGACAACGGTGACGTCGGGGTCTGCGCGCTTGACCATATCGATTGTCTCGGCATCAATGCGATCGGTGACGTGCACCGGAATTCCGTGGTCGTGCGCGAGCTCCTCTACCGAGTCCGACCAGATTGCCTTGTATGACTGCGAGCTAGCGGAATGCGTGACGGCGAGCACCACGTCATGGTTCTGATCGATCAGAGATTGCAGGGTCTTTTGCCCCCACGTCTGGAAGCCAAAGAACACGACGCGCATCACACGAAATCCTTCCAAGTTGGGACATTCGGCGAGGTCAGCTACCCGCCACCCATTCAGCAAATTATGTTAGCCTTCGCTAACTTACACGCCCCGCCGCCCCGTGCGCGTCGGATCGAATCGCGGCTGGACGGGCTGCGCTGGACCGATGCGGCGAATGTGGGCAACGCGACCGAGAGGTAGGTGCGCATGGCGCGCAAGCAAGGGTGGATCTGGCAATTCCACCAAAGGTTGCCCGGCCGTCTTCCGCTGCATGCCTTTTCCCAAACCGGGGCCGACGCAGATCCCAAGCTCGGCTCGTTGGAGCGGAATGACGCTGTATGCGGATAAGCGTGATGGGTACGGGCTATTTGGGTGCCGTTCATGCCGCGTGCATGGCACATCTCGGCCACGAGGTGTGCGCATACGACACCGACGCGTCGAAGATCGCGATGCTCTCGGCGGGCACCTCGCCGTTCTACGAACCTGGTTTTGAGGACCTGCTCACCACCGTTCTCGCCACCGGCCGACTCCGTGTCACCCACGACGTTGAAGAAGCCGTCTCCGGGGCATCCGTGCACTTCGTCTGTGTCGGCACCCCGCAACTGCCGGGTTCGAACGCGGCCGACGTCCAGTATGTCGACAGCGCCGTGAAATCCATTGCCGCCCACAGCGACTGCCCCGGCTTGATCGTCGGCAAGTCAACTGTGCCGGTGGGTACGGCTCAGCGGCTGGCCAGCGAGTTGGCTACGATGTCGTCGCAACACGCACTTGAGCTGGCATGGAATCCAGAGTTCCTTCGCGAGGGAAAGGCGATCGAGGGCACGTTTCACCCGGATCGCCTGATATTCGGCGTGACTTCCGAGTACGCGGAAAAGCTGCTGCTCGAGGTGTACGGCAGCCTCATCGACGAGGGAACGCCGCATCTGACGACAGATCTGCCAACGGCGGAGATGGTCAAGGTGGCAGCGAATTCCTTCCTGGCGACCAAGATCTCGTTCATCAACGCGATGGCCGAGGTGTGCGAGCTCGTCGACGCCGATGTCGTGACACTAGGCCGCGCGCTGGGTTACGACGATCGCATAGGTCATCGATTCCTCCACGCCGGCTTGGGATTTGGCGGCGGCTGCCTACCGAAGGACATCCGGGCGTTCAGCGCACGGGCAGGCGAGCTCGACGCGTCGGACTCCCTTAGATTTCTGCACGAAGTCGACAAGATCAATATCCGTCGGCGCGAAAAGACCGTCTCAGTGGCCAGCGCGCTTTTGGGCGGCGAATTTCTCGGTAGGAGCATTGCCGTTCTGGGCGCCGCGTTCAAACCGAACAGCGACGACGTCCGTGACTCCCCGGCGTTAAACGTCGCCGCGGCAATGCATCTGAAAGGCGCCGACGTCCGAGTCCACGATCCGCGGGCGATCGTGAACGCGAAAGCGATGTTCCCGACGCTCACGTACTGCGAGTCTGCCGACGAAGCCTGCCGGAACGTGGATTTGATCGCGTTGGCGACCGAATGGGACGAGTACTGCAGGATCGATCCTGCACAGTTGCGATTGATCGTCAGGGCGCCGCGCTTGCTCGACGCACGAAATGCGATCGACCGCGATTATTGGACCAATGCGGGCTGGCAGGTATATGCGCTGGGCCGCGGTCGATTACCGCGTAATTCCCACGATACCGCCTTTTATGCTGCCGCGTCAGGCCAGGAGAGGACTATCAACCACAATGTATAAACAATTGCCCGTAATCGCTGCAATCCCTAACTTCAATATGGGCAGTCATCTCCGCAGGCTGCTTCCCCAGCTGCTGGGTCAAGGTTACGACCGCATTTATGTGCTCGACGATGGATCCACTGACGAAAGCGTCGACGTAATCAGCGAATTTGCAGGGGAAGTCAAATTAGTGAGAAGTCCTGAAAACCAAGGTTGCACCGCCAACCGCAACCAGATAATCGACCACGTCGGCGACGACGAACTGATCCATTTCATCGACGCCGACATGGACCTGGAGACCGCCGACACCGCCTCGGTAGCCAGGGAAGTGGTCGCGCGCTATGCCGACCAAGGGGTGGGCGCGGTCGGTGGGTTGGTGTGCCGGGTAGATGGCAGTCAGGAACCATACAATTATGGTCCGGCATTCGCACTAAAGACTCATCTCACAAGCATTCCGCCATTAATCGACCGGGTCAGGAAAAGGCCGCAGATCGCAAATGCCGTACGGCGCGTTAACGTGCCGGCAATGAAATATTGGCCCAATGTGCTTGAACCTCCGGCTCCGGCGGAGGCGTACTGGCTACACGAAGGAAATATGCTCATCTATTCCTCGGTCTATAAGGCGATCGGTGGCTACGATCCGCTAATGCGAAATCACGGCGCGCAGGACTTGGCAATACGACTCGAGATCAGGGGGATCAAAAGGCAGTTTGATCCCAGCATCAAGGTCGTTCATCACTACATTGACGTCCGCGGCAGGAAACGCCGACGGCAACAGCATGAGTCCGTGCGTCATCTATTGCGCAAGCATGGATTAGCACGCTATTTGACCAATAGGTAGCGCAACACCGCCAGCGTCGATGAACTGAGGATCCGATGCCGTTGCTGATGAACAAGACCGCCCCTTCGATGTTGCTTGCGGCGCACCGACGGCTGCTCGGTGTGCTACCGGTGCCACTGGTCCGCCACGCCTTCCACCTGACGATGATCCACAAGCCAGGCAACTTCCGTCAGCCGCGGACCTTCAACGAAAAGGTCAACTGGCGGATCCTCTACGACAGGCGGGACCGGATCGTCGCCGCCTGCGACAAGATGCGCATGAAGGCGATGGCCCGGGCGGCGTACCTGGGGGCGGATCTAAGGATCCCGGAGACCTACTGGTACGGCACCGATCTGCGCGACGCCCCGGACCTTGCCGGACTACCGCCATGGGTGCTGAAACCCAACCACAGCAGTGGTCACGTGGTGCTCGGGCCGGACCCACAGACCGATGTCGCGGCCCTGCTGGAGCAGACGCGGGACTGGTGGAAGCGCACCCCGCTGGAACTGGGTGAGTGGGGCTATGGTGAGGCCCGGCCCCTGCTGCTGCTCGAGGAACGTATCCCGACCCGGGATGGCAGCCCGCCGGCCGACTACAAATTCTTCGTCTTCGACGGCCGGGTGGAGCTGATTCAGGTGAACCGGGGCCGGTTCGACGATCAGACCGCCACCTTCCTCGACGCGGACTGGAACCGGCTGCCCGTGCGTTGGCGCATCCGCCCGGTCGCCGACGAGCCGCGGCCGGCGGAGCTGGACACCATGCTGGAGATTGCCAGGACCCTCGGTTCGGGCTGGGACTTCATCAGGGTCGACCTGTACGCCGTCGACGGCTCGGTCTGGTTCGGGGAGTACACCCCCTACCCGGGCGGTGGGTTGCTCCGCTACACGCCGCGGCAATTCGACGCCGAGCAGGGCCGGCACTGGCAGCTGCCGGCGCCGGAGCAGGTGCGGCGCGGCCAGCCGTAGCTCCTCGGAGCGTCACAACGGCTTCTCGAACCAATGGTCGGCGTAGGGCTCGTCGTTGAACGGGGTGACCTCGCGATAGCCGGACGATCGGTACATCTGGACGGCTTCGGCGAGCTCGTCCTTGGTCTCCAGCCGCATCAGTTGCACGCCATGGGAGCGGGCGCGGTCCTCCAATTCGGCGAGCAGACGGCGGCCGAGGCCGAGCCCGCGCACCGAAGGAGCCACCCACATGCGCTTCACCAGGCCCACGTCGTCGGGATAGAAGATCAGCGCACCGCAGCCGACGGGCTCGCCGTGCAATGATGCGATGAGCAAAAGCCCTGCGGGAGAAGTCATTTCGGTGTCCTCGACGGGACTGACGGCAGGGTCGTATCCCTCACGGAAGCGTACCGAGAGTTCGGAGTAGTAGGTCTGCAGGCAGAACCGGGCGTCGGGGTGGCGGGGATCGCACTCGCGCACCTCGACCGTCGAGGCGATCAACAGCCGTTCCACCTCCGCCATTGCGGTGACCAGTCGATCGCGCTGGCGGGCGTTGAGCGGCCGGAGCATCGCCGCGGCGGCATCGTCGGAGCGGCGGTCCAAACTGGCGAGTTCACGGCGACCGGCGTCGGTGAGCCGTGCGGTGCGGACCCGGCCGTCGGCCGCGCTCTGCTCGATGGCGATCAGTCCGCCGGCCTCAAGCGCCCGCAGCAACCGGCTGAGGTATCCCGAGTCGAGGTCGAGATGCGCGCGCAAGGAGCGAATGTCGCAGCCGTCGACGCCGATCTCCCACAGAAGCCGGTTCTGACCGAGTGAACGGTCGCTGGCCAGGAAGTTCTCATTGAGCACGCCGATCCGCTGCGTGACGGTGCGGTTGAACCGCCGGACCTGCGCGACCATCTCCGCGGTCATATGTCTGACCTTAGTCAGAGGTTTGGATTTGGCGAGCCATTTCCGCAGCGCGGTCGGCATTGGCCACAAGCTGGGCCTGCCTCCTCGGCCACCAGAACAGTTCGAGCGGCAGCAGCACGAGGTAGATACCCGACACCACGGCATTGCCCCACGAGCCATACACCGCGTCCCACACCGCCGTCCCGATAGCCACGACGAGCACAAGCGGTATTACCCAGCGAAATGGGCGTGCCTTGTCGGCGGCCGCGTGCAGACCGTTGCTGTAGTCGATAACGGCCTGGGCCAGCCGCGCGTCCGCGATCCGTTCGCCGCGGCGGGCGGTGCGGGCAACGGTCACACGTTCCTCACCGGTGAGGTCCTTGGCTCCAGGCCAATAGCGCGCCATCCGGCGATGCATCCAGATGCCGTAGAACACACCGGTGATGACGAGCGCGATGACGCCGCCGAGCAAGAACCCGGAATCGATCCACGCCAACGCACCCAAGCTGATGCCGAGCGCTCCGCCAACAGTCAATGCCCTACGAAAGGAACCGCCTCGCCATGCGAAAGCCGGCACCGTGACCACAGTGCAATTGTGACGTCAGTGTCGCTCTGAGGTGGGCAAACTGCGAGGGCGCCAGCCAACGCAGTTATCCACAGGGCCTCGCACTCACCACGCCCGCAGCGCCTGCGTTGCCCTAATGTAGGTGACGTGGCGACGCTAGAGGATCTCGAGGCGCGGGTAGCGGCCCTTGAAGCGTCACACGCCGACTATCGGGCGGTGTTGGCGGCCGTCAACGCGTTGGGTGCGAATCAACGCGAGCATTCGCTTCGGCTAAACGGGGTTGAGACACGCCTTTCCGAGGTCGAAACCGGCCTGGCTGATTTCCGAGTCGAGATGGCCGACTTCCGTCAAGAAACAGGTGCCCGTTTCCGCTCTGTCGATGAGCAGCTCACCGAGATCAAGGACCTCATCATCGGCGGCCGGAATGGTACGTCCTAGACCTAGACCGTAAAGCCCAGCGCGCGTAGCTGTTCGCGGCCGTCCTCGGTGATCTTGTCGGGACCCCACGGCGGGTTCCACACCCAGTTGATCTTGATCTCGTTCACCAGGCCGCTGCCGACCAACGCGGTGCGCGACTGATCCTCGATGACATCGGTCAAGGGGCAGGCCGCCGACGTCAGCGTCATGTCGATCAGCGCCACCTGCCCAGTGTCGCCCTTCTCGACGTTCAGCCCGTATACCAGGCCCAAGTCGACGACATTGATCCCGAGCTCCGGGTCGACGACGTCGCGCATGGCCTCCTCGAGGTCGGCTAGCAGCTCGTCACCCTGCGCGGCTGTTTCGCTCATCGTCTGTCTCCTCACTGGCGTGCGCCAACGCGTCCTTGAAAGCCATCCATCCCAGCAGCGCGCATTTCACCCGCGCCGGGTACTTCGCGACGCCGGCGAACGCGACGCCGTCGCCCAATACATCTTCGTCGCCTTCAACGGTGCCGCGCGACGAAATCATCTCGCTGAACGCCGCGACCGTCTTCATCGCGTCGCCGATGCTCTGGCCGATCACCTGATCGGTGAGCACCGAGGTCGACGCCTGGCTGATCGAGCAGCCCTGCCCGTCGTAGGAGATATCGGTGACCGTATCGCCGTCATCCGACAGCGCCACTCGCAACCTGACCTCGTCGCCGCACGTCGGATTCACCTGATAGGACTCGGCGTCGTATGGCTCCCGCAGGCCGCGGTGGTGCGGGTGCTTGTAGTGATCGAGGATCACTTCCTGATAGAGCTGGTCCAGTCGCACGGTCAGTTCCTACCGAAGAAGTCGACGGCACGCCGCACGCCAGCCACAAGTCGGTCCACCTCGTCGAGCGTGTTGTACACGGCGAACGACGCCCGCGCAGTCGCCGCAATGCCGAACCGGCGGTGCAACGGCCACGCGCAGTGGTGTCCCACGCGCACCGCGACACCGTCGTCGTCGAGGACCTGCCCAACGTCGTGGGCGTGCACTCCGTCGAGCACGAACGACACCGGTGAGCCGCGGTTCTCGAGCGATGCCGGGCCGATGATGCGGACACCCTCGATGCCGGACAGCCCGTCAAGTGCTGCGGCAACCAACTCGGCCTCGTGCGCCTCGACGGCGTCCATGCCCAGCTCCCGCAGATACCGTGCGGCCGCCGCCAGCCCGACCACCTGTGAGGTCATCGGGGTGCCTGCCTCGAACCGCTGAGGCGCAGGCGCATAGGTGGTGGCCTCCATCGTCACGGTCTCGATCATCGAGCCGCCGGTGATGAAGGGCGGCATCGCGTTGAGCAGTTCACCGCGGCCGTACATCACGCCAATACCATTGGGGCCCAGCATCTTGTGACCGGAAAACGCCGCATAGTCGACGCCGAGCCCGTGGAAGTCGACGGGCTGATGCGGCACGGATTGGCACGCGTCCAGCAGCGTCAGCGCACCGACGGCCTTCGCGCGGTCGACGAGCTCTGCAACCGGCGCGACAGCTCCTGTCACGTTGGAATGATGGCTGAACACAACGACTTTCACGCGGTCGTCGAGCTGTAGCGAATCCAGGTCGATGCGTCCATCGTCGGTCACGCCGTACCACTTCAAGGTGGCTCCCGTGCGGCGGGCCAGCTCCTGCCACGGAATCAGGTTCGCGTGGTGCTCGAGTTCGGTCGTGACGATCACATCGCCCGGACCGACGGCATGCTCAAACCGGTTGTCACCCAACACGTACGACACGAGGTTGATCGCCTCGGTGGCGTTCTTGGTGAACACCAGCTCATCAGGTGCCGCGCCGACGAACGCGGCGACATCGGCCCGCCCCTGCTCGTAGGCGTCGGTGGACTCCTCCATCAGCTGGTGCGCACCGCGGTGCACCGCCCCGTTGGACGTCAGCAGGAATTCGCGTTCGGCGTCAAGCACCTCCAGTGGACGCTGAGACGTTGCACCGGAATCCAAGTACGCCAGCTGATTTCCGCCACGCATCACCCGCTTCAAGATCGGGAAATCAGCCCTGATCTTGGTGAGGTCAAGCGTCTGCGCGGCGGTCATGTCAGGCTCCGACCGCCTGGGTGAAGCGCTCGTATCCGTTGGCGTCGAGCTCGTCGGCCAACTCAGGACCACCCGACTCGACAATGCGACCGCTGACGAACACGTGCACGAACTGCGGCTGGATGTAGCGCAGGATGCGCGTGTAGTGCGTGATCAACAGCAACCCGCCATGCGCCTCTGCGGCGTAGCGGTTGACGCCTTCGCTGACCACCCGCAGCGCGTCGACGTCCAGACCGGAGTCGGTCTCGTCGAGAATCGCGATCTTGGGCTTGAGCAATTCGAGTTGAAGGATCTCGTGGCGCTTCTTCTCGCCGCCGGAGAAGCCTTCGTTGACACTGCGTTCGGAGAACGACGGGTCGATGTCGAGGCCCTCCATCGCGCCCTTGACCTCTTTGACCCAGTGCCGCAGCTTGGGCGCCTCGCCGCGCACGGCGGTGGCGGCGGTGCGCAGGAAGTTCGACATCGACACTCCCGGTACCTCGACGGGGTACTGCATCGCCAGGAACAGTCCGGCACGTGCGCGCTCGTCGATGCTCATCTCGAGGACGTCCTGCCCGTCCAGCGTGATTGAACCCGACGTCACCGTGTATTTCGGATGGCCCGCAACCGCGTACGACAGCGTCGACTTTCCTGACCCGTTCGGACCCATCAGGGCGTGGGTCTCCCCCGAATTCACGGTGAGATCCACGCCTTTGAGGATCGGGATGTCGGTCCCGTCCTCCTTGGAGACGACGCTGACGTGCAGATCCTTGATTTCCAGTGTGGTCATGAGGTGGCTGTTCTCGATTCCGTTATCTCTAGTTCGTGTTCGATGGCGTCTGTGAGGCGCTCGCGCACCGCAGGCACCGCGATCTTCTGAATGAGCTCGCCGAAGAAGCCGCGGACGACGAGGCGCCGGGCCTGGTCTTCCGGGATGCCGCGAGCCTGCAGGTAGAAAAGTTGCTCGTCGTCGAAACGTCCGGTGGCGCTGGCGTGTCCGGCGCCGACGATCTCGCCGGTCTCGATTTCAAGGTTGGGCACCGAGTCGGCGCGGGCGCCGTCGGTGAGCACGAGATTGCGGTTGGTTTCAAAGGTATCCGTGCCCGTTGCGGCCGCACGGATCAACACGTCGCCCACCCAGACGGTGTGTGCGTCGGGCTTGTTCGAATCCGGATCGCCTTGCAGCGCACCCTTGTACGTCACGTGCGAGCGACAGTTCGGCTGAGCATGGTCGACCAGCAGGCGTGATTCGAGATGCTGGCCGTCGTCGGCGAAGTACAGTCCGAGCAGCTCGGCGTCGCCGCCCGGCGCACAGAACCGGACCCGTGCCGTCAGGCGGACCAGGTCGCCGCCGAGGGTGACCGCGACGTGGCGCAGAACGGCATCCTTGCCCAGCGTGGCGTGATGGCTGCTGACGTGCACGGTGTCGTCGGCCCAGTCGGCGATCGAGACGACCGTCAGGCGGGCCGCATCGCTGACGACGAATTCGACGTTGTCGGCGTAGGTTCCGCTGCCTCGGTGGTCGATGACGACGACGGCCTCGGCCAGCTCACCGACCCGCACCTGCAGATGCCCGTAGGCGACCTTGCCCTCGCCGGGCCCGGTCACCGTGACCTGGATCTGATCCCGCAGAGCCGTCTGCTTCGGGATCTCGATCAAGGTCGCGGTCTCGAACGACGAATAGGCTTGTGCGGCAATGCGGTCGGCGGGTGCGCCGGCCTCACCCAGACGCGAGTCGTCACGCGACACCTGGTCGACCCGCACACCGTCCAGTGTTTCCACATCGATCGTCGCGGTGCCATTGGCAGGCGCGGAGCCGTCGTGCAGACCGCGCAGCCGCCGCAGTGGAGTGAACCGCCAGATCTCGTCACGACCGTGCGGCACCTCGAAGGCGTCGACGTCGAAGGAGGTGAACAGTTCGCCCTTGGTGCGGCCTTCCAGCGTCGTGGTCAAATCCTGCGCCACTAGCCCACCGCGCCTTCCATTTGCAGCTCGATCAGCCGGTTGAGCTCAAGTGCGTACTCCATGGGCAGTTCCTTGGCAATGGGCTCGACGAAGCCGCGCACCACCATCGCCATCGCTTCGTCCTCGGTCATACCGCGGCTCATCAGATAAAAGAGCTGGTCCTCGCTGACCTTGGACACGGTGGCCTCGTGACCCATCGTGACGTCGTCCTCGCGGATGTCGACGTATGGGTAGGTATCGCTGCGGCTGATCGTATCGACAAGCAGCGCATCGCATTTCACGCTGGAGCGCGATCCGTGCGCGCCCTTGTTGACCTGAACCAGGCCGCGGTAGGACGCGCGGCCACCGCCGCGGGCCACCGACTTGGAGACGATGTTGCTCGACGTGTTCGGTGCCAGGTGCAGCATCTTGGCGCCCGTGTCCTGGTGCTGGCCCTCGCCGGCGAACGCCACTGAAAGCACCTCGCCCTTGGCGTGCTCGCCGGTCATCCACACGGCCGGGTACTTCATCGTGACCTTGGACCCGATGTTGCCGTCGACCCACTCCATGGTGGCGCCGGCCTCGGCGCGCGCCCGCTTGGTGACCAGGTTGTAGACGTTGTTCGACCAGTTCTGGATCGTCGTGTAACGGCAACGGCCACCGGGCTTCACGATGATCTCGACGACCGCCGAGTGCAGCGAGTCGCTCTTGTATATCGGCGCGGTGCAGCCCTCGACGTAGTGCACGTAGGCGCCTTCGTCGACGATGATCAGCGTCCGCTCGAACTGCCCCATGTTCTCGGTGTTGATCCGGAAGTAGGCCTGCAGCGGAATGTCGACGTGCACACCCGGCGGGACGTAGATGAACGAACCACCCGACCACACCGCGGTGTTCAGCGCGGAGAACGTGTTGTCCCCCGCCGGGATCACGGTGCCGAAGTCCTGCTTGAAGATGTCCGGGTGTTCCTTCAGCGCGGTGTCGGTGTCGAGGAAGATGACGCCAAGCGCCTCCAGGTCCTCACGGATGGAGTGGTAGACGACCTCGGACTCGTACTGCGCGGCGACGCCGGACACCAGGCGCTGCTTCTCAGCCTCGGGGATGCCCAGCTTGTCGTAGGTGTTCTTGATGTCCTCGGGCAGGTCGTCCCATGTCGCTGCCTGCTTCTCGCTGGAGCGCACGAAGTACTTGATGTTGTCGAAGTGGATGCCCTCGAGGTTAGAACCCCAGTTCGGCATCGGCTTCTTGTCGAACGTCCGCAGCGCGCGCAACCGGGTTTCGAGCATCCACTCCGGCTCGCTCTTCTTGGCCGAGATGTCGCGCACCACCGCCTCGGACAGCCCTCGCTGCGCGCTGGCGCCTGCGACATCGGAGTCCACCCAGCCGTAGCCGTACCGGCTCAGCGAGGCGATGGCCTCGTCCTGGCTGAGCGGTTCGCCTAGCTTGTGAACCTCGGGGGTGGTCGTCATGTCGACGCTCCTTGTGTGGTCGTGGCGGCTTCGACGCGGGCTGTGCGCCGAAGGGTTGTTGGCTTGTCCGTGCGCTGTTCAATGAGCGGCACGTGGGTGGTGCAGGCGCAGTCGCCGTTGACAATCGTGGCCAGCCGCTGCACGTGGGTACCGAGGATCTCGGCGAACGCTTCTCGCTCGGTCTCGCACAGCTCCGGGAACTCCTCTGCGACGTGCGACACCGGGCAGTGATGCTGACAGAGCTGAATCCCGTGGATCGGGCCGGTCACCGGCGTCGTGGTGGTCGCATATCCGGCCTTGGTCAGCGCCTCGGCCACCCTATCGGCAGTGCTTTCAACGTCATCGGGCCCGCCGGTTACTCCCGCGAGGATGCTGTCGATGCGGCCCCGGGCGAAGGTCCGCACCGCGTCGTCGCCGCCGATCTCCCGCAGCTGCCGCATCGCGGCCACGGCAAGGTCGTCATAGGTGTGGCCCAGCTTGCCGCGGCCCGCGGCGGTCAGCCGGTAGCGCTTGGCAGGCCGGCCGCGGCCACTGTGCTGCCACGCCGCCGCGGCGCTGGACTGCGCATCGCCTGCATCCATCAGGGCATCCAAATGCCTGCGAACGCCCGCGGCAGAAATGCCGAGCCGCTCACCGATCTCGCCTGCTGTGATGGGTCCCGCCTCCAGCAAGAGCTGGACGATCGCGCCACGCGTGTGGCGATCAGCGTCGGGACGGAATTTCACAACACCATTGTGTCGGAATTCCGAAACCCGGTAAAGCAAGGGCACCCTTAGCGTGACAGGCGCCATAGGGCCGGCGGCTACGCTGCTGTGATGGCCGCCCGGCTCCGGTCCCTCAGCTCGTCGATTGCCCGATGGCATGCCGACGAACGCACGGTCGGTTCGCCGCTCAACGATGGCCAGCTCGTTGCTCTCCGCCGAACGCGGCTGTTCGGGGCCACCGGCACGGTAGTGATGGCCATCGGCGCGCTCGGTGCCGGCGCCCGGCCGGTCGTTCAGGATCCGACGTTCGGGGTGCGGCTGCTCAACCTGCCGTCTCGGATCCAGACCGTATCGCTGACCATGACCACCACCGGCGCAGTGATGATGGCGCTGGCCTGGTTGATGCTGGGCCGATTCGCGCTCGGCAGCAGGCGGATGACGCGCAGCCAGCTGGATCGCACGCTGCTGTTGTGGGCGTTGCCGCTGCTGTTCGCCCCGCCGATGTACAGCAGAGACGTCTACTCCTATCTGGCCCAAAGTGAGATCTCACTGCAGGGGCTCGATCCGTACCGGGTCGGGCCTGCCACCGGACTGGGCCTCGACCATGTGTTCACGCTGTCGGTGCCCAACCTGTGGCGAGAAACACCCGCGCCGTACGGGCCGCTGTTCCTTTGGATGGGCCGCGGGATCTCGGGCATCACCGGCGAGAACATCGTCGAGGCCGTGCTGTTCCATCGCCTGGTCGTGCTGGCCGGTATCGGGCTGATCGTGTGGGCCACGCCTCGGCTGGCCCGGCGATGTGGTGTCGCGGAAGTCAGCGCCCTGTGGCTGGGGCCGGCGAACCCGCTGCTGTTCATGCACCTGGTAGCAGGCATCCACAACGAAGCGCTGATGCTCGGTCTGATGCTGGCGGGGACCGAGTTCGCGCTGCGTGGTGTCGACGCCGCGGGGCCGCTGCTGCCCCGGCCGCTGACCTGGCCACATGGTCGCGAGCGATGGGCGCGCTGGTATCCGATGGCCATGCTGGTCTTGGGCGCCGTGCTGATCTCATTGTCGTCCCAGGTAAAGCTTCCTTCACTGCTGGCGTTGGGCTTCGTGGCGATGGCGCTGGCCTGCCGTTGGGGCGGCACGTTCAAGGCGTTCCTGATCGCCGGGGGATCGCTGACCGCCGTGTCAGTGGCGGTGATGGCGGTGATCGGCTGGGCCAGCGGCCTGGGCTTCGGATGGATCTTCACGCTGGGCACCGCGAACGTGGTGCGCAGCTGGATGTCCCCGCCGACGTTGCTGGCGCTGGGAACAGGTCAGGTCGGCATCCTGCTCGGGCTCGGCGATCACACGACCGCGGTACTGGGCCTGACTCGTGGGATCGGCGTGTTCCTGATCGCGGTCGTCGTCACTTGGCTGCTGCTCGCCGTGTTGCGCGGACGCCTGCATCCGGTCGGCGGGCTCGGCGTCGCGCTGGGGGCCACCGTGTTGCTCTTCCCCGTCGTGCAGCCCTGGTATCTGCTGTGGGCGATCATCCCGCTGGCGGCATGGGCCAGCCGGCCGCGGTTTCGCACTGTCGTGATCGTCGTCACGCTCGTCATAGGGATCTTCGGGCCAACGGCGAACGGAGACCGCTTCGCGCTGTTCCAGATCGTCCTCGCAACCGCGGCGAGCGCGCTGATCGTGGTGCTGCTGGTCGCGCTCACCTACTACCGGCTGCCGTGGCGAAGACTGCCCGATGCCGACTTTGGCCCAGAGCCGGCGCCCGCTGCGACCGAATCGCCACGACCGCCGCAGCAGCCCGCCAAACCCGACGCCTACGCTGAATCCCCGTGACCTCCCGCGCACCCGCCCCCGTGCAGCTGCGCGGGGTCATCAAGCGGTACGGGTCGACGACCGCCGTGTCGGATCTCGACCTCGATGTGCAGGCCGCCGAGGTGCTCGCGCTGCTGGGCCCCAACGGTGCGGGCAAGACCACGACGGTGGAGATGTGCGAGGGCTTCATCAAGCCCGACGCCGGGAGCATCGAAATACTCGGCCTTGACCCGTTCGCCCAGAACGCACTCGTACGCGAGCGTATCGGTGTGATGCTGCAGGGCGGCGGCGCGTATCCGGCGGCGCGGGCCGAAGAGATGCTCAACCTCGTTGCCGCATATGCCGCCAACCCGCTGGACCCGCAGTGGCTGCTGGACACGCTCGGGCTGACCGAGGCGGCGCGCACGACGTACCGTCGCCTTTCCGGCGGACAGCAACAGCGGCTGGCGCTGGCGTGCGCGGTGGTGGGCCGCCCCGAGTTGGTGTTCCTCGACGAGCCGACGGCAGGCATGGACGCGCACGCGCGAATCGTGGTGTGGGAATTGATCGATGGGTTGCGCCGCGACGGCGTCACGGTGGTGTTGACCACCCACCAGCTGACCGAGGCCGAGGAATTGGCCGACCGCATCGTGATCATCGACCACGGCATCGCGGTCGCGGCAGGCACGCCGGCGGAGCTGATGCGCAGCGGAGCGGAGAATCAGCTGCGGTTCCGAGCTCCGCGGATGCTCGACCTGTCGCTGTTGGTGTCGGCGCTGCCGGAAAGCTACAAGGCGACCGAGACGGCGCCGGGCGAATACCTCGTCGAGGGTCACATCGATCCGCAGGTGCTGGCCACCGTGACGGCGTGGTGCGCCCGGCTCAATGTGCTGGCCACCGATATGCGGGTGGAGCAGCGCAGCCTCGAGGACGTGTTCCTGGAGTTGACGGGCCGGGAGCTAAGAGGATGACCAATCGTTTTGCGCCGGGGACGTTTACACCCGACCCCCGCCCAGCGAGCGTGCCGAAGATGTTGACCGCGCAGTTCGGCCTTGAGCTCAAGCTGTTGCTGCGCAACGGCGAACAGCTGCTGCTGACCATGTTCATCCCGATCACCCTGCTGGTCGGATTGACCCTGCTTCCGCTGGGCTCGTTCGGCCCCGACCGGGCGGCGACGTTCGTACCGGCCATCATGGCGCTGGCGGTGATCTCGACGGCGTTCACCGGGCAGGCCATCGCGGTGGCGTTCGACCGTCGCTACGGCGCGCTCAAACGCCTTGGTGCGACCGCGCTTCCGGTGTGGGGCATCATCGCCGGCAAGTCGTTGGCGGTGGTGGCCGTCGTGTTTCTGCAGTCGATGTTGTTGGGCGCCATCGGTTTTGCACTGGGGTGGCGACCCCATATCCTCGGGCTGGTGTTGGGCGCGGCGATCATCGCGCTCGGCACTGCGGGCTTCGCCGCGCTGGGCCTGTTACTGGGCGGCACGCTGCGCGCCGAAATCGTGCTGGCGGTCGCCAACCTGCTGTGGTTCGTCTTCGCGGGCCTCGGCGCGCTGACGTTGGAGGCCGGGATGGTGCCGCACGGCGTCGAGTGGGTGGCGCGCCTGACGCCGTCGGGCGCCCTGACCGAGGCCCTGTCGCGAGCGATGACGCTGTCAGTGGACTGGTTCGGGCTGGCCGTGCTCGCGGTATGGGGCGCGGTCGCCGCGCTTTGCGCGCTGCGCTGGTTTCGCTTTACCTGACATTTTCGACGTTTGCCAGTGAAATATCGGCGACGTCAATACGATGTTGCAGATGCCAAGCGCCGGCGTCGGTCACCGACAAGAGAACCTGGTGCTGGGCGGCACATTCACCACTCTGTCGTTTCTGTGCGTCGCGCTGGTGAGCGCTTTCGGAAAAGCCGCGGGCCAATACACGTCGACCGGTGTCGTCGTGTTGTTCCAGAATCTCATCGCCCTTCTGTTCATCGGTCCGATCGCCGTCCGCGGCGGTTTCGCGTCGGTGCGGACGGACAAGATCGGCCTCCACATCGTGCGCGCGGCAGCTGGAACCGCTTGCTGGTACGCACTTTTCCTCGCGATGACGATGATGCCGCTGACCAACGCGATCCTGCTGACATTCAGTGCTCCATTGTGGATGCCGGTGATCGCCTGGCTGCTGTCTCGCCAAAAGGCATCGATGGCAACGTGGGCCGGCGCGGGGCTCGGCTTCGTCGGCGTGGTGCTTGTGCTCCAGCCCCACCATCAGCACTTCACAGTCGGCGCGCTGTTCGCGCTCGCAGGTGCGCTTCTACTCGCCGTTGCGCTGATGTCGGTCCGGTGGCTGGGGGCGACCGAGCCGATGTTCAGGATTCTCTTCTACTACTTCCTGCTGTCCACCGTGATGGTCGTTCCGTTCGCGGTCATTCAGTGGCAACCGTTGCAGGCACGCGCGTGGATCTATCTGATCGGCGTGGGATTTGCGCAGCTTTTCTCTCAGGTGTTCATCGTGCTGGCGTATCGCTACGCGTCGTCGGTCAAGCTCGGCCCGTTCGTCTATACGACCATCGCCTTCACGGCATTGATCGACTGGGCTGTGTGGGACCATCCGCCGACACTGTTCGTATTCCTTGGGATGGCACTCGTCATCGGTGGCGGACTCGTCGCGATTCGCGGTAAGCCCACCGCGCAAGTGGCCGGCATCGAAACGTGAAGGCTCACTTATGAGTCAGTGGATCGTCAGCCACGTGCCATCCTGGTTGTTCCTCATCGTGCTCGTCGTCGGTATTGCCGGCGGCACAGTGGCGATCCTCGCCTTTGTTCGGCGCCGGTTTTCCGGACTGGCCGAGGGTACGCAGAACGAGATCGCGAAGGTCGGATTCTCCGTCGTCGGTCCGGTCTACGGCTTTCTGACCGGGTTCATCATCGTCGTGCTCTGGGGCCAGATCGGCGCGGCAGACGACGTCGTGCGGACGGAAGGATCTTCCGCGGTGCAATTGGTCAGGGAGCTTGACGTGTTCGCGAAGGCCGATGGCGACCGGATGCGGCAAAGCCTTCTGGAATACGAACAGGCGGCCGTTGCCGAGTGGCCACAGGCCGCACGCGGACATGCGACACCCGAGGCCGAGGCCGCTTTGGGGCGGCTCTACACGACTTATCAGAGCGTTCAGCCGTCCGACGACAAGCAGCGAAGCGCTCTCTCGCGCTCGCTTGATTCGCTCAAGCAGATGAGTACATCGCGCACCGATCGGCTGCTCATGGCACGCACGAACACCGGCCCACCGTGGACGTTGTGGGCAGTGATCTTCCTGACCAGCGGGCTGGTCCTGGGCTTCGCAGTCATCCTTGGCGAGACGCAGGTCCGCATGCACTACGTGACGGCCGCCGCGACGGGCGCCCTCGTCGCCGTCATCGTGTACCTCCTCACACAGTTCGCGCATCCGTTTTTCGGCGAGATGTCGACATCCCCTGAGCCGCTGCGTGCGGCGATCGAGGTTCTGGAGTCCCACTAGCCGGACGCCCGCTACTACGGCGTGTAGTTGGAGTGCTCTACGATCGAGGCCGTGCCCGTCGGACGATATTTCCTGCGACTGGTCGACCTGCTGCCCTTGCCGAGCCTGCGGGCTCAGCGCGTCATCGCGTTCCTGGTCATCCTGACTCAGGGCGGCATCGCGGTCACCGGCGCGATCGTCCGCGTCACCGCCTCTGGCCTGGGTTGCCCGACGTGGCCGCAATGCTTCCCTGGCAGCTTCACCCCCGTTCCGGTGGCCGAGGTGCCCGTCGTGCACCAGGTGGTCGAGTTCGGCAACCGGATGATCACCTTCCTCGTGGTGCTGACGGCCGCCCTCGCGGTGCTGGCCGTCACCCGTGCCCGTCGCCGCCGCGAAGTGTTGATCTACGCCTGGCTGATGCCGGCGTCGACGGTGGTGCAGGCGGTGATCGGCGGCATCACGGTGCTGACCGGCCTGCTGTGGTGGACGGTGGCGATCCACCTGCTGGCATCGATGACCATGGTGTGGCTGTCCGTACTGCTCTACGTAAAGATCGGCGAGCCCGACAGCGGTGTTCCGGTGCGCAGGATTCCGAAGCCGTTGCGGCAGTTGACGTTTCTCAGCGGTGTCGCGCTGGCGGCGGTGCTGGTGACGGGCACGCTGGTGACCGGTGCCGGACCCCATGCCGGCGACAAGAGCGTCGACCGGACGATCCCGAGGCTTCAGGTGGAGATCACCACCCTGGTGCACACGCACTCTTCGCTGCTGGTGGCCTACCTATCGCTGCTCGTGGCGCTCGCCTTCGCACTGCTGGCCGTACGCGCCCCGCGGCCGGTGATGATCCGGCTGGCCGTGCTGCTGGTGCTGGTGTGCGCGCAGGGGCTCGTCGGCACCATCCAGTTCTTCACGGGCGTGCCCGCCGCACTGGTGGCGATCCACGTCGCCGGCGCTGCCGCGTGCACCGCGGCGACGGCCGCGCTATGGGCGTCGATGCGAGAGCGGGCCGAGCCCGAGCCGCTCGAGGGCGGCCTCAACACCTAACGCGAACTCGCGCTGCTGACGGCCGCGCGCGGCGGAATCCAGCTGCTGCCACCCCAGCGACGGTTCGACGAGCTCCAACTCCAGCAGCTGCACATCGCCTGCGCCGCCGAGCACGTCGACGCGGGCGTACAGGAACTCGTCGGCGCCGATGCCAAGGTGTGCGGCCGCGGCGGCCAGCGCCGCATGACCAACGTCCCACAGCTCGAAGTCCGGCTCGGCCGGCGTGAGCGATTCCTCCGCGTAGGTTCCCGACTCGTCGAAGACCGGCCGCTGACCGGGCGGCGGCAGAATCGGCGCCTTCGTGAACGCATGCGATTGCTGGCCGTGCAGAAACACCAGCGCCGTTTCGCCGTCTTCAACTCGCGGGTCGTACGGCTGCACGAGCACGGTGCGGCCTTGGTCCTGCAGCACCGTGGCGTGCTCGCGGGCCGCGTCGACGTCGCTAAACCGCAGGGCGCCAACGGATCCGGCGCCGACAGCCGGTTTCACGACGACTTCACCTTTCGGCAGCCGCAGCTTTTCGCCCGGCGAGAAGAACCGGCTGGGCACCGTCGGAACGCCGGCCGCGGCAAGGTCGGCCAGATACCGCTTGTCGGTGTTCCACGCCACCACCGCCGGAGCGTTCAGCAGATGAGGCACACGGGCCGTCCACGCGAGGAACTCGTCGAGGCGGTCGATGTAGTCCCACGCGGCGCGAAGGATCACCAGGTCGGCATCGAGCGCCGCGGGGTCGTCCCATGACAGCCAGCGGGCGTGCAGGCCGCGCTTGCGCAGGGCGTCCACCAGTTCGGCGTCGTCGCCGTCGCCCTCGGGCAAGGCCGGGCAGCCCGCGAGCACGATGCGGGGATGGAACACGTCGGGCCTGGCAAGTTTCATGACGCATGGATGATAGTCAGCATGAAGGCCATCGAAGTCGCCGAGACCGGCGGACCCGAAGTTCTGACCCACGTCGACACGCCCCAGCCCTCCCCCGGCGCCGGTGAGGTGCTGATCAAGGCCGAGGCCATCGGCGTCAACTTCATCGACACCTATTTCCGGTCAGGGCAGTATCCGCGCGAGCTGCCGTTCATCGTCGGCACGGAGGTCTGCGGGACCGTCGAGGCCGTCGGCGACGACGTCGCGGCGCTGAGCGTCGGCGATCGCGTTGTCACGTCCCAGGCCGTAGGTGCCTATGCTGAATACTGCATCGCCCCAGCCGATTTCGTGGCCTATGTGCCCGAGGGGGTGAGCCCCGACGCGGCGGCGGCGTCCCTGCTCAAGGGCATGACCGCGCACTATCTCATCAAGTCGGTGTATCCGGTGCAACAGGGCGACGCCGTGCTGGTGCACGCCGGCGCAGGAGGGGTCGGCCTGATCCTGACGCAGTGGGCCACCAGCCAGGCCGTCCGGGTGATCACCACCGTGTCGACGCCGGACAAGGCAGAACTGTCGCGCAAAGCGGGCGCGGTCGAGGTGCTCGACTATCCGGAGGACCCCGAGGAGTTCGGCGCCAAGATCAAAAACCTCACCGACGGTGGTGTCGCGGCGGTGTACGACGGTGTCGGAGCGGCGACCTTCGACGCCAGCCTGGCCAGCCTGCGGATCCGCGGCACCCTGGCGCTGTTCGGCGCGTCCAGTGGACCTGTCCCGCCGTTCGACCCGCAGCGGCTCAACGCCGCCGGTTCGCTGTTTCTGACGCGGCCGACGCTGTTGCACTACACCCGAACGGCAGACGAGTTCGCCTGGCGTGCTGGGGAACTGCTGAATGCGATCGCCGACGGCACACTCACCATCACCATCAGCGAGCGTTACCGTCTTGAGGACGCCGAGCAGGCCCACCGCGACCTGCAGGGCCGCAAGACCGTCGGGTCCGTCGTTCTAGTGCCCTAGGCGACTTGTGCCTCGGTTGCCACACCAGTCACGATTCCGACCGCTCCTCAGAGCGCCCGCCTCGAAGCGACTTTCGAGCAACACGGATGACGGCCGAACGCTGTCGCTCAGTTGTCGCTCGAAGGCACGCACAAACACACATGCTTCCGGCATGTAACTCATGAGAGGCATGCGAACGGTGCGACAATGAGGCGCCCATACGTCGCGACGGCGGGTTGCGGTGCTAGTGCCCTAACAGCGTGGGCAGCGCCAGCGCCGAGTCGATCGCCAGCGCGCAGAACACCACGGCCAGGTAGTTGTTGGACTGCAGGAACAATCGCAGCGGCTTGACCGGCTCACCGCGGCGAACGCCGGCGTTCAGCTGGTGGGCCATCACCAGGAACCAGCCGCCTGCCAGCAGTGCGACGGCCGCATACAGCCAGCCCGTCGCCAGCGCCAGCGCCAGCGTGGCCGCCACCGTCAGCCAGGTGTAGATCAGGATCTGCTTGGTGACCTGCCGCTCGGTGGCCACCGTCGGCAGCATCGGCACCCCGGCCGCGCGGTAGTCCTCCTTGTAGCGCATGGCCAGCGCCCAGGTGTGCGGAGGCGTCCAGAAGAAGATGATCGCGAACATCGCAAGGGCGGGCCACTCGATGGTTCCGGTGACCGCGGACCAGCCGATCATCACCGGCATGCAGCCTGCCGCCCCACCCCAGACCACGTTCTGGGAGGTACGACGCTTGAGCAGCAGGGTGTACACCAGCACGTAAAACGCGATCGTCGCGCCCGCAAGGTGCGCCGACAGCAGGTTCGTCGTCCACCACAACCAGAAGAACGAGCCGACGGACAGCGCGAGCCCGAACACCAGCGCGTGACTTCGCGGCACCGTGGCCCGGGCCAACGGGCGCCGCTCGGTGCGCTTCATCACCTTGTCGATGTCGGCGTCGGCCACACAGTTCAGGGTGTTGGCGCCAGCAGCCGCCAGCAGGCCGCCGAACAGCGTGTTGAGTATCAGCAGCGGATCGACAGTCCCACGGTCGGCCAGCAGCATCGCCGGAATCGTCGTGACCAGCAGCAGCTCGATCACGCGAGGCTTGGTCAGGGAGAGATAACCCAGGAGCGCGGTGCGAATTCGGCTCGGCGCCGCAACGCCTTCGCGAATGCTCACGCAGTTGACTCCTCAAAAATGGCGCTGCCGCCGACTTCTACTACAGACGATGGTAGACCGCGCGAATGCGTTGCCGTCACCGCAGGGTGGATTCGGGTAAACGGCGGGTCAATCGTGGGCGACTGCGCCTGCAGCGGCCCACCGTCCCGCACTAGGGTGGGTAAGCGGATTGCCGAGATCAAGGAGTGCGCCCTGTGACCACACTCGAAGACATTTCTGCCCTCACCCGTCCGAATCACCCGGACGACTGGACCGAGTTGGACTCGGTCGCCGTCGACACGGTCCGGGTGCTGGCGGCCGACGCAGTGCAGAAGGTCGGCAACGGCCATCCCGGCACAGCGATGAGCCTGGCGCCGCTGGCGTACACGCTCTTCCAGCGCCAGATGCGCCACGACCCCAGCGACGTCCACTGGCTGGGCCGCGACCGCTTCGTCCTTTCCTGCGGGCATTCCAGCCTGACGCTGTACATCCAGCTCTACCTCGGTGGCTTCGGCCTGGAACTCAGCGACATCGAGTCGCTGCGGACGTGGAAGTCCAAGACGCCCGGGCATCCGGAGTTCCGCCACACCAAAGGCGTGGAGATCACCACCGGACCTTTGGGTCAGGGGCTGGCCTCAGCCGTCGGCATGGCGATGGCATCGCGTTACGAGCGCGGCCTGTTCGATCCCGACGCGCCGGCAGGTGAGAGCCCGTTCGACCATTACATCTACGTCATCGCCTCCGACGGAGACATGGAGGAGGGCGTCACCAGCGAGGCGTCGTCGCTCGCCGGCACCCAGCAACTCGGCAATCTGATCGTGTTCTACGACCAGAACCAGATCTCGATCGAGCACGACACGAACATCGCGCTCTCCGAGGATGTTTCGGCACGCTACCGCGCCTACGGCTGGCATGTGCAGGAGGTCGAAGGTGGCGAGAACGTCGTCGGAATAGAAGAAGCCATCGAGGCCGCACGGGCTGTCACCGACAAGCCGTCGTTCATCGCGGTGCGGACGATCATCGGCTATCCGGCACCCACCAAGATGAACACAGGTGGTGTGCATGGCTCCGCACTCGGCGAGGAAGAGGTCGCCGCCACCAAGAGGGTGCTCGGCTTCGACCCGGACAAGACGTTCGAGGTGCGTGACGAAGTCATCGAGCACACCCGCAAGCTGGTGGTCCGCGGCAAGGAAGCCCACGAGAAATGGCAGCCGGCGTTCGACGCCTGGGCGGAGCGCGAACCCGAGCGCAAGAAGCTGCTCGACCGGCTAGTGGCCCAGGAGCTCCCCGACGGCTGGGACGCCGATCTGACCCACTGGGAGCCCGGCTCCAAGTCGGTGGCAACCCGTGCCGCATTCGGTCAGGTGCTCAACGACGTCGCGCCGAAGCTGCCCGAACTCTGGGGCGGCTCGGCCGACCTGGCCGGCAGCAACAACACCACCATCAAGGGCGTGAAGTCGTTCGGGCCACCGTCGATTTCGACCTCCGACTTCACGGCCGACTGGTACGGCCGGGTGTTGCACTTCGGCATCCGCGAGCACGCCATGGGATCGATCCTGTCCGGCATCGTCCTGCACGGGCCAACTCGCGCGTTCGGTGGAACGTTCCTGCAGTTCTCCGATTACATGCGCCCCGCGGTCCGGCTGGCGTCGTTGATGGACATCGACACCATTTACATCTGGACCCACGATTCGATCGGCCTGGGTGAGGACGGCCCCACTCATCAGCCGATCGAACATCTCGCGGCTCTGCGGGCGATCCCGAACCTGTCAGTGGTGCGGCCGGGTGACCCCAACGAGACGGCCTACGCCTGGCGCAGCATCATCGCGCGCGGCAGCGGCAGCGGGCCGGTCGGCTTCATCCTGACCCGCCAAGGCATTCCGGTCCTGGAAGGCACCGACGCCGAGGGCGTCGCCAAGGGCGGTTACGTCCTGGGCGGCACGCCTGCGGAGAACCCCGACGTGGTTCTGATCGGCACGGGATCTGAGCTGCAGCTCGCCGTCGCGGCGCAGAAGATATTGGCGGACAAGGGAATCACCGCCTCGGTGGTGTCGATGCCGTGCGTGGAGTGGTTCGAGTCCCAGCCCGTCGAGTACCGCGACAGTGTGCTGCCGCCTGCGGTGTCTGCCCGGGTCGCCGTCGAGGCGGCAGTCGCGCAGAGTTGGTACAAGCTGGTCGGCGACACCGGCGAGATCGTCTCGATCGAGCACTACGGCGAATCCGCCGACGACAAGACGTTGTTCCGCGAGTTCGGGTTCACCCCAGAGGCAGTGGTGGCCGCCGCGGAACGATCACTAGACAACTGAACTGAAACCGAAAGGCAACACCATGGCTCAGAATCCGAATCTCGCGGCACTGTCCGCGGCGGGTGTGTCCGTATGGCTGGACGACCTGTCTCGGGACCGACTGCAGACCGGCAACCTGCAGGAGCTGATCGACACCAAGTCCGTCGTCGGCGTCACCACCAACCCGTCGATCTTCCAGGCCGCGTTGTCGAAGGGAACGGCCTACGACGCGCAGGTCGCCGAACTCGCAGAGCGCGGCGCCGATGTGGACGCCACCATCCGCACTGTCACCACCGACGACGTGCGTAACGCATGCGACGTGCTGGCCAAACAGTACGAGCGCTCCGACGGCGTCGACGGCCGGGTGTCCATCGAGGTCGACCCGCGCCTGGCCCACGACACCGACAAGACGATCCTTCAGGCCATCGAGCTGTGGAAGATCGTCGACCGGCCCAACCTGCTGATCAAGATCCCCGCCACCTTGGCAGGATTGCCGGCGATCACCGCCGTTATCGCCGAAGGCATTTCGGTCAACGTGACGCTGATCTTCTCGGTCGAGCGCCACCGCGCCGTGATGGACGCCTACCTGGCAGGCCTGGAGGCGGCCAAGGCGGCTGGCCACGACATCTCGAAAATCCATTCGGTCGCATCGTTTTTCGTGTCCCGGGTGGACACCGAGATCGACAAGCGGCTGGAGAAGATCGGCGGCGACGACGCGTTGGCGCTGCGCGGTCAGGCCGGCGTCGCCAACGCGCGACTGGCCTACGCGGCCTACGAGGAAGTGTTCGTCGGCGGCTCACGGTACGAAGCCCTTGCAGCCGACGGCGCACGCGTGCAGCGTCCGCTGTGGGCGTCGACCGGCGTGAAGAACCCGGACTACTCCGACACGTTGTACGTC
>NZ_DASSCY010000104.1:0-16823 GCF_035697385.1 Mycobacterium sp.
CGCGTTCACGGTCGTTTTGCGGCCATGTCGCGATCCGACCGCGAATCCAACACGATCGCCTTCTCGGATCACCTGGCGGTATGGCCGAGCGCGCATCCCTGCCAGGAACCGACCGAAGCCTGGGAGGCGTTACAACTCGGCAACTGCGGGCCGCCCATCGAAACTGACGCCGGATGGCTGGTGCTCACCCACGGGGTCGGTCCGATGCGCACCTACCGCATCGGGGCGATCCTGCTCGATCTCGATGACCCGACGCGGGTTCTCGGTCGGCTACGGCAACCGCTGCTCAGTCCGGCCACCGACGAGCGGGATGGCTATGTGCCCAACGTCGTCTACTCATGCGGCGCACTCGTGCACGCCGAGACCCTCGTGCTCCCATATGGCATCGCGGACGCCTCTGTCGGCGTCGCGATGGTGCCGTTGCCAGCGCTCCTCCACGCGTTGAGGCCATAGGCTGCCGCTTGCCAACGGTGTAAGTCAACAGCGTTGACAATACGTCTACCAGCGCGTTTACTTGAGGTCTAGCCCGGAAACCGCCGTCGGAGTCGATGCGTACCGGTCCCATCTCCCGGAATCGGGTTCAGGCCACGCAACCGCGCGACAACGCAATCACGACGCGTATCCAAAGGAGAGCGACCACGATGAAGAAGTCTGACGACGAACAACGAATTCAATTCGACGAGAACACAATCCACGTGGGTGCGGGTTTCGCGGCGAAGGAACGTCCGCACGTGGTGGCGGCGTTGTCCACGCTCGCGCCGCATCTTGGGAGGTGGAATCCGCGCGACGTGGCTGTGGAAGTCTCTCTGCAGGATCGCGGCGGCAAGGAACAGCGGGTGACATTGCGCACGAGCCTTCCGGGATTCCCGCAAGTGGTGGCGGTTGCCGAGAACCAGGACATCACGCACGCACTGTCTGAGGCCAAGGGCGAGCTGATCCGCCAGATTGAGCACCAGAAGTCGGCACGTGAACCTATGAACAACCGTCGGCGGCGCACCTCGATCCGCCGTCGAAGCACCTCAACATGGCCCGAGATCGCCTACTTGAATGTGAGAGAACCGTGACGCAAGCGGAGGCAAACAACGGACAAGGTGATTCGGTGCCAGGCGGTGCCGAGGGGTCACCGCGGACGCCGAGTCATCTTGGCCGCTGAAGCCATATCATCGGCGCTATGAAACGCGACGTTGGCGCAGAGCTCGAGGTCGAGATCATCGCACCCACGACGCTGGAATTCCAGATCGCCGTCGCGCCGCATCCCAATACCGAGGTGTTCGAGTCGCTGTCGTTTGTACTCGACGGAAAGCCCATCCAGGCATTGGAGATCAGCGGTACCCACGGCAACCGGATCCACAAGATGGATGTTCCCGTTGGCTACCTCAAGGTCGACTACACCGCGACCATCCTCGGTCGGACCGACCCTGCGCCGGTGAGTGAATATGACCTGTCCATGTACCTGCGCCCAAGCCGCTACGCGGAAGCCGACAAGTTCTACGGTTTCGCCGCAACGGAATTCGGCAACTACGTCGATTCGACCACGCTGTTGGAGAAGGTGTCCTCGTGGGTGGGGACCCGGCTGAACTACGTGCCGGGATCTAGTGATCCTATTGATGGGGCGGTGGACACGTTGCTCGCGGGCGCCGGTGTGTGCCGCGACTACGCGCACCTCGTGGTGGCGCTGCTACGGGCGGTCAACGTGCCGGCCCGCGCCGTGTCGGTATACGCGCCGGGCCTCTATCCGATGGACTTCCACGCGGTCGCGGAGGCATTCGTCGAGGGACAGTGGCGCGTGGTCGACGGCACGCTGCTGGCACCGCGACAAACGTTGGTGCGCATAGCCACTGGACGCGACGCTGCCGACACGGCGTTCCTGGACAACCACAAAGGCGAGATCGCGCTGCACAAACTGTGGGTGACAGCTGTCGTCGACGGTGACCTGCCAACGGATGCTGTCGACGAGCTGGTGTCGATCGGCTAGTGCCGCGAGTTATTCGGCCGCAGCGACCGGTGCACCTTTCGGCGGTCAAACTCCTTATTCGTCGTTGGCACTTTGCATGGTGGTCCTGCGCTGACCCCATTCCGACCGGCTACGCGTACGACTGACGGCCGCCAAATTGCTCGGCGCGCACAGAGTGCGGGTACGCATCCTCGCGCCGCTGAAACGACAGGATGCTGGGATTCTGAACGGCGCCATCGCGAATCTCGATGGCTCGCGAAATCGTCGGTGTCGAATCCCACGCCGCCGCGCCGGACAGAACCGTATCGAGGTGCGGCAACAAGGCCTCGCTGATCTCCCACGTCGCCGAATTCCAGAGATAGGACGGGCTGTGGTCGACGGCGTAGTACTGCACGCCGTTTGCCACCTCGACGACCGGCTGGCTGAACGAGGTGGGGTGCGCCCAACTGAAACCCATACCGGTGTCGCAGGAGACGTCGACGATCAGGCTTCCCGGAGTGAAGCTCGCCAGTTCGTCCTCCGTGACGAAAACCAGTGGAGCAGTGGGGTCTTGGAGAACGCAATTGACAACCAGGTCGTTGTCCGCGAGGAAGCTGGCCACTGGGACCGCCCCGTCCGGTGAGTCCGCCCAGACGCGGTCATCGGTGTTTCCCATCTGAATGATCTGAGTGGAGTGAATCGGCGAACCGACGGCGGCGACATCGCGGTTGGTCAGCACCCGCACGTCGTCAACACCGTGGGCGTTCAGGGCGGTAACCGCGCCACGGGCGGTTGCACCGAATCCGATGACCGCGGCACGCAACCGACGGCCGTAGCTGCCCGTGATCCCAGCCAGTTGCATGGCGTGCAGGACGGAGCAGTAGCCCGCGAGTTCGTTGTTCTTGTGGAAGACGTGTAGCCCGAACCCACCGTCGGCTTGCCAGTGATTCATCGCCTCGAAGGCGATCAGCGTCAACCGCCGATCGATTGCGACCTGGGTCAGGGCCGCGTCCTGCACACAATGCGGCCAGCCCCAGACAACCTGTCCCACAGTGAGTTCCGTGAGATCTTCGGCTTGCACCTTGGGCAATAGAATGACGTCGCAGTCGGCGATGAGTTGTTCACGGGTCCTGATGCCGCCGACGAGGTCGGCCAAGGCGTCGTCAGTGGCGCCGAATTCGGTGCCGTAGCCGTGCTCGAGGAAGATCCGCTGCCGGATGTGGCGGTCGATCTTGGCGAGATGTGCCGGGTGAATCGGCAGGCGGCGCTCGTTGGCTTTGCGCGAGTGGGCAAAGACACCGAGTGAAAGTTGTTGCAGATCAGTGCCTCTGGCGATGGACAAATCGGATTTAGAGTGTGCTGAATCCAACTGGTTTGGCCGTCCTTTGCTTGTTCAGTTGCTGGCTGGAGGCGGTTGCCTCGCCACGAGGGATAGTCGCCTGCTGTTGCGAGCGTCCAGCCCTAATTGTCTTGATGTCAATCTCGATTTGGGCAGCGTGGGCCCTCAAGGCGTACTCGTCGGCGAGTGCTTGCTGACGGCGCAGGCATGACGCGTCCACCTGATCGCGGGACGTCTCACGGTTGACGCGACTTTGCATGGCGCGCGTCTTGTACGTCACTCCCGCGATCATGCCGGCAAGCACCAATGCCGCTATTGCGGTGACAACGATCAAAACGATTGTGTTGGCAGCGATGTCGGCCTCTTAAGTTGGTGGGTCGGCACGCCCTCGGCGGGGGTGACGTTTGGGGCGATGTCGGCTCGTTGTTGGTGCTCGAACCGGGTGTCGTGGTCCCGGTTGATAAATGCCGTTTCGCGTCGGATGCGGGCGGCGACGCGTCGCGTGTCGGCGGCTCGGCTGGCGCTGCGCCGCGCGCCGGTGATCAACGCGGCGAACCCGAGCGATGCCACCACGCCGACCATGATCCCTAAGAGGAACAGCGTGCCGGTAGACCCCGTGGGGTGATAACCGAACACGACGAAATTTTCAATCGGCGGGTGGCCCGCCCCAGCATTTGTCAGAACGCCGACAATCGCGACGAGACCGACGAGGAGCAAGACAATCAGTCCGACGATGACAAGCATCAAACGCCTCTCATCTGGTGGTACACGTCCAGTAGACGCTTGCTCAGGCCATCTGTCAACGCTGTTGACGGACGGCGTTAACATACAGGTCCGATCCGATTCAAAGGGGAAGTGCTGCCGCGATGACGAAGCCGACCGCGCCCGTAGCCAGAGGCGACACCCCGGTCACCCGATCGGTGATCCTGCGGTGCGCGCTGAGGATCGTCGATCAACACGGGATCGACGGACTATCGATGCGACGCCTCAGTGAGGAGGTCGGCCGGGATCCCACCGTGCTGTATCGCCACATCCCGAACAAGGCCGCATTGCTCGACGGGGTCGCTGAGATCGTCCTTGGCCAACTGCAGGTGGACATCGCGGATCAGGATTGGGCGAGCCAGTTGCGTATCGTGGCCCACGACTTTCGCCGCCTGGCTCTCGAGCACCCAAACGTGGTGCCGCTGTTGGTGACTCGGCCGCTGGCCACACCGCTGGGCCAGCGGCCGCCTGGGATGCTGCGGCCGTTGGAGAACGTGCTGGCGCTGCTCACCTCTGCCGGCTTCAGCGGGGTCGATGCACTGCACATCTACCGGATGGTCTTCGGCTATCTGCACGGCCACATCCTCACGGAGTTGCAGGAGGTCATCGAGCGGCCCGAGGAGACCGACGACGTTCTGCGCTTGGGCCTCCACCGCCTCGCGGTCACCGAGTTCCCCCAGGTGCGCGCGTTGGCGTCGGACCTGGCCTCCTACGACGGTGCCGCTGAACTGGACCGCGGCCTAGACCTGCTGCTCAGCGGTCTGTCGGCCACGATGACACTGCCCCAAAGGCCCTAGCGGTAGTTGACGAACTGCAATGCGACGTCGAGGTCGGCATTCTTCAGCATGGCGATGATGGCCTGTAGGTCGTCGCGCTTCTTGGAGCTGACGCGCACTTCGTCGCCCTGAATCTGGGCCTTGACGCCCTTGGGGCCCTCGTCGCGGATCAGCTTGGTGATCTTTTTGGCGTCCTCGCTGGAGATGCCCTGCTTGATGGTGCCGCTGACCTTGTAGGTTTTGCCGCTGGCCTGCGGCTCGCCTGCGTCGAAGGCCTTCATCGAGATGTCGCGGCGGATGAGTTTTTCCTTGAAGACGTCGATGGCGGCCTTGGCGCGCTCCTCGGTGGAGCTGGTGATGACGATGGTCTCCTCGCCCTGCCAGGCGATGCCGGTGTCGGTGCCGCGGAAGTCGAATCGGGTGGCCAGCTCCTTGGCGGCCTGGTTCAGGGCGTTGTCGACCTCTTGGCGGTCGACCTTGCTGACAACATCGAATGATGAATCCGCCATTGGATCCGTCCCTCCTGGGTTGGTCTGGTGCGTTTTCGTCTTAGGCCCATCCTCGTTGTACCCTGCTAGTCGCACCAAACCGGGTCACTCCGGGTGGTGCAGCATCCAGGCAGGTTGCCCGAGCGGCCAATGGGAGCGGACTGTAAATCCGTCGGCTTACGCCTACGCAGGTTCGAATCCTGCACCTGCCACGCGTGATGTCTCGGGACATCGTTGACAGATGTCCCGAGACATCATTGACATCTAGACCCTGATGAACACGCAGACCGCCGGCGTCGGCCGCAGTTCGTCCTCTGGGAAGATTTGGTCCGCCAGGGCGCGCCAATCGATCGCATCGTCCTCGGGGGTGTAACCCCTAGCCTCAAACATTGTCGGACTCCTTTGATGGCTCAGAACGCTTCTGGGACGACGCCTTACGGGGCAGGCTGGATTTGGGCGTCGGTGTTCAACACTTCGAGGGGTACGCGTTGATTCGGCACTACTGGCTCGAAAGTTTCAGCGCTGTCGATGACCCCAGGGCGAACGTTTCCGGGATTCCAACTGTTCTTGGTCACCGTCGTGCTCGTGCAGCTGGTGGTGTTCGTCGCGGCGTCCTTGACGCAGCAGCGGTAGGTCGTTCCGGTCTTGCCGTTCCACGTGACCTGCGTCTCCGTGAACGTCCCACCCTTGCTTTCGCAGTCGGACTTTTCGCTCGCATGCGCGGAGGGTGCGCCGACGGTCATCAAGGCGCCGAGTCCGATCGCCGCCGCTGCGACAGCGGTGGGCACCAACTTGGTGAAGGCGGTTGTGGTCATGGGATCAATGGTCGTGATCAGGCCGTAGTTCCGTAATCGCCGGGACGCCAGATTCCACTGCTACAGGGGGAGGGTTTCCTATCCGCCGGGTAAGGCCGCCGCTGGCGGTATTTCGATATCGCGGTGGAGGCTAACCAGGGGGAGTCAACCGGATGGCTGCCAGGTGGTCGCGATCGACCGCCTCGGCGAACTCGTCAACGGTAGGGATCCGCCCATCGCGGAATTTCAGCCCCATCATGGTTTGTGCGCGCTTGACGCCATACGACTCGGCGCAGCGCCGGGAGACATCGGCCACGATCGCGCGGTCCTGGATGAGCTCGCCGCGCATGGTCGTCTTCTTGCCCTCGTGAAGGACCTCGGCAGTGGCGCCGTCGCGGAAGTTGAACTTCCATGGCGCGCTGGTGATGGCGTACAGATCGTCGTCGACCTGGTGGGCGCTCAAGGGAATTGAGTATCGCCGTCCTGTCTTTCGTCCGTTGAAGCTCACCACCATCATGTGCTTGCGCAGCGGCCCTGCGAGAGGGGTGCGTAGTAGGAATCGGACGAGCGGGTTGACGGCACGGAAGATCGCCTCCGGCGCATGGACGATCGTGACCGCAGGTGACTGTTCTGTCATGTCGCTCACCGTATGACTAATCGCGTTTCGATCCGCGCTGATCGCCAGAGTCCGCCGCCGGATCGCCGCCCCGCGAGGCGGGCTACGCACGAACGTTCGAGCCACCCAGCGAAGAGCTGTGCCCAGATGTCGACCCTGCGGCCCCCGAACCGCTTTAATGGAATTAGCGGGGCCGCAAGATAATCAGCTGGAGAGCAGGACTTCCGAGGGGCAGTGGGGATGGCTGTGTTGACCACCGGGGAGGGATTCGACGACGTCGTCGTCACCGCCGTCGCATCAACGACTTCTCTTTCGCCTGATGCCGAAGACACCTGGCAGCAGTTGTTGGAGGGCCAAAGCGGCATCCGCGTGCTCGACCAGCCGTTCATCGTGGATTTCGATTCGCCGGTGAACATCGGAGGTCAGCTCCGAGAAACCTTCGAAGACCAGCTGAACCGCGTCGAGAAGCGGCGGCTGTCCTACATGCAGCAGATGTCCACGTTGCTGGGCCGGCGGCTGTGGACCCAAGGAGGATCGCCCGAGATCGACACCACACGGCTGCTGGTATCGATCGGGCTTGCGCTTGGCAGCACCGAGGAATTCCTCCGCCAGTACGACGAGTGGCGGGTGAAGGGCTTGAAGGCGGTGTCGCCGCTGGCAGTGCAGATGTCGATGCCTAACGCGCCGGCCGCCGCCGTCGGGTTGGAACGTCGCGCGAAGGGCGGGATCATCTCCCCGGTGATGGCCGACGCCTCCGGCGCCGCGGCCATCGCAGAGGCTTGGCGGCACATCGCCCTCGGCGAGGTCGACATCGCGATCTGTGGCGGCGTGGAGACCGGGATCGAGGCGGTGCCCGTCGCGGCCTTCATACAGCAGGGTTTCTTGTCGACCAACAACGACGACCCTGCCGGGGCTTGCCGGCCGTTCGACAAGGATCGCGACGGCATGGTGTTCGGTGAAGGCGGCGCGCTTCTGCTCCTGGAGAGCGAGCAACACGCCAAGGCCCGCGGCGCCGACATCCTGGCTCGAGTGATGGGGGCGGGCATCACGTCTGACAGCTACGACATCGTCAAGCCGGACCCCGAAGGGGAGCGCGCCGGCGACGCCATCTCCCGCGCCATCGAGTTGGCGGGCTTGACGGCGTCCGACATCGACCACATCAACGCCCACGCCACCGGAACCGACTTTGGTGACCTGGCCGAGGCCCATGCAATTCGCAGGGCCTTCGGCGATCACAAACCCGCGGTCTATGCACCTAAGGCGGCCCTGGGCCACTCACTGGGCGCGGCCGGAGCGGTGGAGGCGGTGCTGACGGTGCAGGCCCTTCGCGACGGCGTCGTCCCGCCGACCCTCAATCTGAAGGAACTCGACCCCCAGATCGATCTCGATGTCGTGGCCGGTGGACCCCGCCGCGGCGAGTACCGCTACGCGCTCAGCAATTCGTTCGGACTCGGCGGGCACAACGTCGCATTGGTGTTCGGCGCGTACTGATTACCTCTTGACGAGGGTGAACTGCCCGACCTCGCAGATGCCGCGTTGGAAGAAGTCGGAACACCCCGTCAGGTACCGCATGTAGCGGTCGTAGATCTGCTCCGACGTGACGGCGATCGCCTCGTCGCGGTGCGCCTGCAGGGCCTCCGCCCACGTGTCGAGGGTCCGGACGTAGTGCGGGCTCAGTTTGTCGGTCGCCTCGACCGAGAATCCCGCCCCGCCTGAGTATTCGACGACGTCTTCGTCGCACGGCACCGATCCGCCAGGGAAAATCTCCTTGGCGATGAACCGCATGAACTTCAGGTCGGTCATCGTGATCGGGATGCCCATCTCCGGCCAGCGCTTCAGCGGATGACCCATGATCGTCTGCAGGACCATCCGGCCATCGCCGGGCATGACGCCGTAACACATCTCGAAGAAGGCCTTGTACCGCGTTTTCGGGAATGCCTCGAACGCCTCGATGCTGATGATGCGGTCGACGGGCTTGTCGTACTCCTCCCAGCCGCGCAGGAATACCTGGCGGGACCGGTTCGAGTCGATGCCGTCCAGAAGCTCCTGGCCGTAGGCGCGTTGGTTCTTGCTCAAGGTCAGGCCGATGACGTTGACGTCGTAGCGCTCGACGGCGCGTTTCATCACCGAACCCCAGCCGCAGCCGACGTCGAGCAGTGTCATCCCCGGTTGCAAATCCAGCTTGCCGAGCGCGAGGTCGATCTTGGCGTACTGCGCCTCTTCAAGCGTCATGTCGTCACGCTCGTAGAACGCGCAGCTGTAGGTCCGCGTCGGATCCTGGAACAACCCGAAGAACTCGTTTGAGATGTCGTAATGGGCCTGAATGTCCTCGTACGCCGGTCGCATCGCCGTCGAGCCCCCCGACCCGCTGTCCGCCATCTCCGTGTCCTCCTTCAAGGTGCGTTACACCTTAAAATGTCTATAACGCACTTTACTTAATCGGGCTAAGCAGCGCCTTTTACGCATGTGAACTGACAAACGTCGGTGTAGCCGTCGCGGAACAGGTCGGCGCAGCCCTTCAGGTACTTCAGGAACCGCTCGTAGATCTCCTCATTCGTGATCTCGATGGCCTCGGCCTTCTTGGCCTCGAGATTGGCCGCCCAGGTGTCCAGGGTGCGGACGTAGTGCGGCTGGAGATGCTGCTCGCGAGTGATGGTGTAGCCGGCCTTGACGGCGTGCTCGGTGACCTGCGCGGCCAGCGGCAGACGACCACCGGGGTAGATCTCGTCCATGATGAACTTGATGAAACGCACCGTCGACATTTTCAGCGGCAGCTTCTTCGCCTTAACTTCCTCGTCGCTCGGAATGATGATCGTGTGTAGCAGCATCACCCCGTCGTCGGGCATCCAGTTGAAGGTCTTCTTGAAGTAGTCGTCGTACTTGTTGAAGCCGAAGTGCTCGAACGCGCCGATCGACACGATCCGGTCGACCTGGCCGTCGAACTCTTCCCACGGCTGCAGCCGAACTTCCATGTGGCGCTTGCTGTCGGAGTTGGCAAACCAGTAATCCTCGATGTGCTGCTTCTGGTTCTGCGACAGCGTGAGGCCGATGACGTTGACGTCGTACTTCTCGACCGCACGCATGATCGTGGAACCCCACCCGCAGCCGATGTCGAGCAGCGTCATCCCGGGTTTTAGGCCCAGCTTGCCGAGCGAAAGGTCGACCTTTGCCATCTGTGCTTGTTCGAGCGTCATGTCATCGCGCTCGAAGTAGGCGCAGCTGTATGTCTGGGTCGGGTCCTGCCACAGCTTGAAGAAGTCGTTCGAGATGTCGTAGTGGAACTGGACTTCTTTGGCGTCCGAACCGCGCGTTTGCGCCGCCGACTTAGACAGCCACTTGGACTGGGCCTGCGGCGCGCTCGTCTCTGTCCTCGTTGTTTCTGCCACTTTGCCGTCCCCTGGAGCTAGGAATCGGGTAATTGACCAGCGTGCAGTTTCCTCGACACGATTCCACGAGAATACCCCGTACCATGTCCGCTTTGAGTAGGGGTTTGGCGGGTTGGCGCAGCGTAGCGGGGTGCGTCCAAGCGCCAGTGTGGTTGAAGCACAAAGGGAATGCTTGCTGAGCTAACAAGGTGGCGGACAAACTCGCGAGCGGGATCAGCCAGCTGCGGCTTAACCAGCGTTCTCCACAAGAGATTCGTCCCACCCGTTGACGTGTGGCTCTGCGTTCTCTTCGGGTACGGGCTCGAATTGCTCTTGGTGCGAAAGGTGCTCGGTGCCGGGCACGCCGCCGAGGGCAGCGATTGCCTCCCTGATTCTCGCCGCTTCCTCGTCGCTGGGCGCTTCGCCTGCCTCGAGGCGGTCAAGGAGATCGGCGGTCAGCCCCGCGCCGTTGGCAACCTCATGGGCGGACAGCTTGGCGTGCACGCGCGTCACGTACAGCTGGATTCCCAAACTCGTCCCTGGTGCGGTGGCGGCGTGTTCCATCAGGGCGTCGTAGCGCCGCCGGACATTGCTGAGCGCCACAATCACCCCGGGTGAGGGCCTGCCGGTGCTTGCCGCATCCGTCAGCGCAGCGCGCAATTTCCGCATGCCCGACAGAACGACATCCGCGCGTTTGTGGAACTTCTTGTCCTCGACGAAGGGCAAAGCATCGATGGCGGCCGTGTACATGTGCATCGCCGCCTCGGAGAGACTGACGATGATCGACGAATCACCTTCGCGTGACGCGTGTTCGGCCATGGGCCCTCAATTCTCTAGCGGACAGTTCCAAGAGGAATACCGGTTGAGACTAGCCATGGGTACAAGCCGTACCCTCCGGTGGTGTCGCTGAACCCCCGCGGCCCGCGCCGGCGGGTCCCAATCGACGGCTGGCGCGCAGTCGGCTGGCTGGCCTGTGCTGTCGCAGGTGGTGCGGCCATCGTCTGGTTCATCGTCCTCAGTCCCGGCGAGATCGGAAGCAAGGCGGAGTGGTTCTTCGGCGCCGTCGTGCTCGTGGTCGTCATGGTCGCGATGTGGCAGACCGTCACCATCCAGCGCGCGGCGACGCAGGAGGCCGCCGCGGCCGACGAACGACTGCGCGAGGAGCTGCGGGCCGCTGAGGAGCGCTCGGCGCGAGAGTTGGCTCTGAGGCAGTCCATGCACCATGCCGAGCTCGAAGCCCAGAAACAACTACACCGCGCCGAGCTGGCGGCCCAACAGGAACTCGCCGCGGTGGAACGCGGCCACCTCGTTCGGCAACTGCAGAAGCAGGCGATGATCGAGGTGTCGCGTGCCGTCAGCGCGCACACTCGCATGTTGGCGACGCTGTGGGACCAGGGCGCGCGCATCCTGCACAACGAGGAACGCGACGAACGCGAGAAGGCGATGAACCCGATCTTCGAGCAGATCAGCCAAGTGGTGAAGGACTTTTCGCTCGAACTCGACAACGCGCATCTGCTCATGGAGGACGACCGCCTGCACGACGCACTTGACCGCATCAACGAGGCTGCGCTGATGGCGATTCGCGTCGCCGAGGATGTGCACGTTGCCGTAATCGACGGGCGCGCACCGGAACCCAATCCGGTCCCCGCCGCACAGCAGCTCATGCAGACCAGGGCTGCCGAAGCGCGTCGTCTCGCGTGGGACTTGCTCCGCACCGGGGTCGAGCCTAGATTTTCTCGTTCTTCGTCATCCACCGCATGACCTGCCAGCCGACGAACACCGGCAGCCAGCACGTCAACACGCGATAAAGCAACACCGACGGCACGGCGATCGCGGCGGGCATGCCAAACGCCGCAAGGCCACCGATCAACGCCGCTTCGACGGCGCCGACGCCACCGGGGGTGGGCGCCGCGGACGCCAGGGTGCCGCCGACCATCGTCACCACGGTTACGGTGACGAACGACGTGTCCCCGCCGAAGGCCTCGACGCTGGCCCACAAGGCGAAGGCGGCGCCGAGAGTCGTTGCGGCACAACCAAGCACAATCAACGCCAGCCGTTTCGGTTCGCGGGCCAGTTCGATCAGATCGTCCGTCACCTCCTTGACCTTCGGCCGCACCGCGGTGCCCAGCCAGCGCCGCAGCTTGGGGACCAAGAGGAACGCACCGACCAAACCCAGTGCTACGCCGGCGATCAGATACAACACGGTGGCGTCGGGGACGAAGCGGGACAGGTCCGCCGATGCGCCCACCGCGGTGCTGAAGAAGATCAGCAGAGAGAGGTGAGTGATCACCTGCACCGACTGCTGCAGCGCAACAGCGGTGGTGGCGCGCAACGGGTTCAGCCCACCCTTCTGCAGGAACCGCGCGCTGAGCGCGAGGCCGCCCACACCGGCGGGGGTGGTGGTCGCCGCGAACTTGTTGGCCACCTGCATGAGCGCCAGGCTCCGCAAGCCGACCAACCCGTCGGCGCACGCCCACAAGGCCGTTGCCGCCCCCACATACGTCAGGGTCGAGACCGCCAAACCCAGTAGTGCCCACCACCAGTTGGCGGTCCGCAGCTCGGTGAGGAACGTCGGCACTGCGGCGATGAACGGATATGCGACGTAGACGAGCGCACCCAGCAGCACGAGCTGAATGATCTGGCTGCGGGTGAACCGGGCGATGGTCTCGGCTCGAATCTCCTCGGCGCCGGTCTGGCGTTTGACTTCGTCGCGTGCGCCGGAGATGACAGTGTCGGGGTCGCTCACCGATCCGCGGATGCGTGCCGGCACAGCGGATTTGGTGAGTCGGCGCGACGCGCTCAGCACAGTGGCATTGCCGAACGTATCGATCGCCGCGCCCACTGCGGACTTCGCGTCGTACAGGTCGGTGGTCGTCACAAGGAGCTGGGCAATGTCGGATCGGAGCTGAGCATCGGTGGCGCCGTACTCGGCGTTGTCGAACCCGCCGAAGAGCACGACGCCGTCCGCGACGGTGATCATCTGACGGCGAAGGTCGCCGTGGCAGACCTGACATTCGTGCAGGGCGTGCAGCGATTCCCACACGCGCGCAACGGGAATCATCTCCTTGCGTTCGTGGATCGGGGACCCGTTGGCGGGGGTGTGCGCGTACAGCGTCCATCCGCGGTCGAGCGCGGCGACGGTCAGTATCGACGTGTTGGCCACGCCGATGTCACCGATGGCGATGGCCATCAGCGCACGATGCTCGACAGCGCGGCGCATCGAGGCGTGCAGGGGCGCGGTCTCACGGTCGCGCAGCCGCAGCTTGCGCCAGATCTGACGCAGCGCACCGCCGCTGCGCTGATGCGGGCCGTACATCTCCATGACCGATTTCGAATCCTGCGATGCCGCCGATAGAACCAGCGGGCCGGCGCCTGCCGGGCGCAGCACGGTCATGGCGGACACGACGAATCCGCGTTTGGCCATCGCCCGTACGGCACCGTCGAGCGGCACTTCGAGGCCGGGGGTGCCGACGACCAGAACCACCAGCGCACCGACGAACCAGCCGACGGCCAGGCCCACCAACGACCGCGCGGGAACGATCGCGCTGATGAACAGGTGGATGGGCACGAACGCCAGCAGCAGCGCCCACCACCAGCGCCGCCAGCGAGCGGGCAGCCATGGCCCGGACACGGTGAGCACGGCCGCCAGCATCGCGATCCACCGCGGGTCGTCGACGAACTGCGACGGGATCGTGTCGGCCCGTTCCGACAAGTCGAAATGCCATTGGGGTGCCGCGATGCCGTCGCCGGTGATCGAAAGGGCGAGAAGGGCGATGATGCCCGCGGCCGCGTACGCGCCGAGCAGCTTCCATTGCCGGCCGACGACCAGGCTGACCAGGATCACGAATGGCAAAGCCACGATCGCGATGCCGTAGGCGAGGTACACCAGATTGGACTGGGTGGGGGTGAGCACCCCGACGATCTCCGAGACGGACCGCTCAAGGGCGACCCACTCGTTTCTGGTGATCAGCGAGCTGGTGATCACGACCGCCAGGAACAGCGCCGCGAGCGCCACGCGCAGGATGTCGTTGGTCCTTCGGGTCAGCGGTTGCAGCAAGCTGCCAGAAACGGTGATCTCCCGCCCGTCAACTCGCATTTCCGCATCATCGCGGATCGGACCCGCGAAGGTCAGCGGCTCGCCGAGAAGTGGCGGTCTTGAGTCGTATGTCCGGGTGTTTGGCAACCGAGCGCGACACCACGCCGAAAGGCTGCGTATACAGGCTGTTTGCGTAATGGCCTGGCTGCAGGCGGACACCGTATGGCCTGTCGTCACCGGCGGGACAGACGGCCCTTCGACACTCGGCCGTGTCTGTGCGTTCGAGCCGTCGTGCGCTGCTCAAGGGCGCGCTGGTGCTCGCTGCGCTGCCGGTGGCGGGTTTCACATCCGGGCGGCTCACCCCGGGGGCCGACCCGTTCACGCTTGGCGTGGCATCCGGCGATCCAGCGCCCGATGGGGTGGTGATCTGGACGCGGCTGGCGCCAAACCCTCTGGCCGACGACGGTCTCGGCGGCATGCCGGCACGCGCGGTCGACGTGGAGTGGGAAGTGGCCGGCGACGAGCGGTTCACGCGCGTCGAACAGCGCGGTGTGACGGTTGCGGTTCCGGAGTCGGCGCACAGCGTGCACGTTGAGTTGAGCGGTCTGCGGCCAGGCCGCGACTACTTCTATCGGTTCCGCACCGCCGGCTACGTCTCACCGGCCGGGCGTACCCGCACTGCGCCGGGGGCCGGGTCGTTGGCGGCGATGACGATGTGTGTGGCGTCGTGCTCCAACTACGAGCAGGGCTGGTTCACCGCATACCGGCGGCTCGCGGAGGAGCATCCGGATCTCGTTGTGCACCTTGGTGATTACCAATACGAGTACGGCGCTCGGGCAGGCGGGGTGCGTCAGCATGTCGGGTCGGAAACGGTGACGCTGGCGAACTATCGGCAGCGTTACGCGCAGTACAAGACCGACCCGGACTTGCAGGCCGCGCATGCGGCGGCGCCGTGGCTGGCGGTGTTCGACGATCACGAGCTCGCCGACAACTGGGCCGACGAGGTCGCCGCGAAACCGTCGCGCGTGTTTCGGGATCGACGGGCGGCGGCGCTGCAGGCCTACTACGAGAACATGCCGCTGCGCCGTACTGCTGCGCCGCGGGGCATCGACATGCAGCTTTATCGGCGAGTGCAGTGGGGATCACTGGCAACGTTCCACATGCTCGACACTAGGCAGTACCGCGACGACCAACCGTGTGGTGACGAAATCTCTTCGTGCGCCTCGCGTACTGAGCCGTCGCGGTCGCTGACGGGCGCAGCGCAGGAACGCTGGCTGCTCAACGGGTTTCAGCAGTCGCGGGCGCGGTGGGATGTGCTGGGACAGCAGGTGTTCTTCTCACAGGTGGAGCTGACGCCGGGTCGGGGTCGCGGCTTCAACCCGGACGCGTGGGACGGGTATGCGGCCAACCGCGACCGCATCGTTCGCGGGCTGGTCGACTCGCCGGTGCGCAACGCGCTGGTGCTGACCGGTGACGTCCATTCGCACTGGGCTGCCGAGGTGCGGGAGAGGTTCGACGATCCGACGTCGCCGGTGGTCGCGACGGAGTTGGTCACCACGTCGATCAGCTCGGGCGGGGACGGATCGGATGCGGGCCGCGCGGCGGTGCTGGACGAGAATCCGCACCTGAGGTACTTCAGCGATCGCCGCGGCTACGTCCGCGCGCGTTTGACCGCCGACGAGATGCGAGCCGACTTCCGCGAGATGCCGTTCGTCTCGCGCCGTGATGCTCCGGTGCGCACCGGCGCGACGTTCGTGGTGCCCGACCGGGAGCCCGCGCTGCACCTGATGTGAATGTTCGAGTTTCGCGCGGCGACAATTCAGGGGCGCTCAAAGTGCTGGTAGTCCTTGACCGTTCGCCAGTAGCCACCCCACGCCCACCCACGATCGGTGAACGCGCGAACGGCGGGATCACCGTCGTGCAGAAGGCCGGGATCATGTCGGCTGCGGTCAAGATACGGGCCGGCGTTGCCGGGCTGAAACGCACCGGTGCGCCCGACATACGGATTGAGAAGCGGGTTGAGATCAATGGCCCGGCCGTAGGCATGCTGCGACCACCTCCCGGTGCCGGGAATGATCCGGCAATTGAAGGCGGAGGTGTTGTTGTCCCGCATGGACGCCTCGTCGTCGGCATTCGGATAGTGGTCGACCGTGCGCATCCTCTCGATCGGATAGCCCAGTCGACGCAGGTCGGTGAAGATCGCTTCGACGTCGGCCACCAGCTCCTCGTGCACGATCAGCTCGCCACGGTGGGGTCGACCATCGAAGCCGAGGTAGTCGACGTCGACCCGCCGCAGCTGCTGCGGCCCAATGGGACAGCCCGGCCGCCAGCTCGCGCCGAGGTCGCCTGCGGTGACGGAGTGAACGGTTTGTGGGGCGGGCGGAGGTGGCGGCGGAGTGCTCGTCGGCGCAGCCGTTGATTGCCGGGTGGGCGGCGGCGCGGGCGACGGCTCAGGGGGCGCGGGCGGCGCAGAGGTGCATTGCACAAGCGCTGCTGCCACCGTGGCGATTGCGGCCACGGTGCGGAGCCGTGTGAATGCGCCGACCGGCGCGGAATCGATATTGCGTGTTTTCATTCGAAAGACCGCAGTCATGGGCGGTTTCGCGGGTTATGTCGGTGCGATCCACGGTACTCGCGGGATGAGAATTGCCCGCCTAACTCGAAATTGGGTCAAATGCGCTGGCCCGAGGACCTGTGCGCAGTCATGGCATCGC
>NZ_DASSCY010000105.1:0-10420 GCF_035697385.1 Mycobacterium sp.
CTAGCCGCCGCCGAGTTTTTTGTAGACCGCGCCGACGATCGGGGTGACGATCGCGCGTGGGGCGTAGCCGGCGGCCACCGACATCGCCTTGGACGTCACCCCCGGCACCACGCGCATCTTGTTGCGCTCCAACGCATCCAGCGACAGCTTCGCGGTGTACTCGGTGGAGATCCACAGGAAGTCCGGTATGAGCTTCTCGACGAGCGACTGTTCGTGTTCCTCAGGCAGCGTTTCGCGCACCGGCCCTGGCGCCAACAGCGTGACGTGCACACCGGCGCGCTTGAGTTCGCCGCGTAACGACTCGCTGAACGTGTTGACGAACGCTTTGGTGGCCGCATAGGTGGCGTTGTTGGGGATCGGCGAATTACCGGCGGCCGAACCGGAGATCAGGATGCCGCCGGCCTTGCGCTCGACCATCCCGGGCAGCACCGCAAGCGCAAGATCGTGCACGCCAAGCACATTCAGCTGTACCTGAGCCTTCTCATCGGCGGGATCCAGGACGGCGACCGGACCGAACGTTGCGGTGCCCGCATTCGCGCACAGGATCGAGATGTTGCGGGAGGCCAGCTCGTCGCAGAGCTTGGTGCGTTCGGCCGGGTCGGCGAGATCGACGGGGCGCACCTCGACCGTCACCCCGTACTGCTGGGTGAGCCTGTCCGCCAGCGTTCTCAGCACGTCCTCTCGGCGGGCGGTGACGATCAGGTTGTGTCCGCGGGCGGCAAGCTCGGTGGCCAGCGCTTCGCCGATGTTCTGCGAGGCGCCGGTGACGACAGCACGGGCGTCTGCGCTGGGAGCGGGTACTGACATGGGCCGGACTATATCGTGGGCGGACCATGAGCGAGCCACCCGATTCAGGCATGCAGTCCGTGCGCACGGCGGGCCGGTCGCAGGTGCTCGCGTGGGCTTTGTGGGACTGCGGCTCAACCGGGGTCAGCGCGATCGTCGCCACCTTCGTTTTCCCGATCTACCTGACCAACACCGTCGGGGCGGGTCTGCCGGGCGACACCAGCCCGACGAGCTGGCTCGGGTGGGCGCTGGCCGCCGCGGGCGTCGTGGTCGCGGTGCTCGCACCCGTGACCGGGATCTGGGTGGACGCGCCATGGCGCCGGCGCCGGGTACTTGCCGCGCTCACCGGTCTCTCGGTCGTGCTGACAGCGGCGATGGCGGTGGTCCGCGACGATCATCGATACTTCTGGATCGGCCTGGTCTTGTTGGCCGCCACGGCCGCCTGCACCGAACTGGCCACCGTCCCTTACAACGCGATGCTGCGGCAGCTGTCCACTCCGCAGACTTCTGGCCGGGTCTCCGGATTCGGTTGGGGGATGGGGTATTGCGGCACGGTCGTGCTCCTGCTGCTCGTTTATCTCGGCTTCATGTCCGGCGACGGCGACAGCCGCGGCCTGTTGGGCATCGCGGTCGAGGACGGCCAGAACATCAGGGCGGCGATGCTGCTGACCGCGGTGTGGTTCGCGTTGTTCGCGCTTCCGGTGCTCATCGCGGTGCCAACGCAGACACCGGAACCGGGCGAGCGAGGGCAGCCCATCGGCCTCTTCAGCGCCTACCGCAAGCTGTGGTCAGAAGTCGTCGGCGAATGGCGTCGCGACCGCAACATCGTCTACTACCTGCTAGCCAGCGCCGTGTTCCGCGACGGTCTCGCGGGCATCTTCGCGTTCGGCGGGGTACTCGGCGTCAGCGTCTACGGCATCAGCGGGGCGAACGTCCTGCTGTTCGGCATGGCCGCCAGCGTGATCGCCGCCATCGGCGCAATGATCGGCGGACTGCTCGATGACCGGCTCGGCTCCAAGACGGTCATCGTCGGCTCACTGGCGGCGATGATCGCCGTTGGGCTCACGATGATGACGCTGTCCGGGCAGCTGGTGTTCTGGACCCTGGGCCTGATGCTCACCCTTTTCGTCGGCCCCGCGCAGTCGGCGGCGCGGACGCTGATGCTACGTATGTCCGCCGAGGGCAAAGAGGGCGTTGCGTTCGGCCTGTACACGACGACGGGCCGGGCCGTTTCGTTCCTTGCGCCGACGCTGTTCGCCACGTTCATCGCGTGGTTCGGCACCGACCGTGCCGGGATGGGGGGCCTGTGTTTGGTCCTCGCGGCCGGACTGGTGGCGATGCTCGCAGTGAAGGTGCCGCGACAGCAGACGGCGCGTTAACCCGTTGTGGTGCAAAAGGTTAGCGCCGAGCCGGTTTGTTGCTGGACCGGGACGCCATTGATCGTGATCGAACAGGTCACCTCGCGGCCGACGTTGATGATGCTGATACTGGCGGAGCCCTCGGCCGGTGCAGGCAGCTCGACCTCCTTGCTCCACGGCAGCATCACATTGAACTCCGTCTGCAGCACGCCGCCGGTGTCGACATAGGTGATGTTGATGGCCCGGCCGTCACCGGACACGTCGTACACCACGGTCTCCGTCTCGCCCGGCGCTGTCGGCTCGGTGGGCGCGGTGGTTGTCGGCAACGTCGGCAGCGGCAGCACCGGAACCGTGGGCGTGCGTGAGGTCGTGGGTGGCGAAGACGTTCTCGGCGTCGTGAAACTCGGCTCCGGCGGTGAAGGCAGCGGGGCGACGACGGTTTGCTGTCTGGAGCTGTTGACGATCACCAACGCAATAACCAGTCCCACCACGGCCAGGACCGCGATTGCAGCCAACACCCAAAGCCAACGAGGCGAATTCGGCTCCTCCGGCGGAGGCGGCTGCTGGGCGTCTCCGCCGGGCGGGTATGGGGCACCGTACTGGCCGGTCGCTCGCGGGTCGTAGCCATACGGCGAGTACGCAGGCAGCTGCTCGGTGGGATTCGGCGTGGCGGGGGGCTGGTAAGCCGAGCCGTACGGCGCTTGGCTCGCATACGCGGGGTCGGTGTATCCCGGGTAGCTGTCGCCAGGCGGTTGGGGAGGCTCGGTCCCGTCACGGCGTGGTGAATCGGTCATGCCCACCTCATGGCTGCAGGGTACCTGTGCAGCTCGTCGAAAGGCTTGATCGTCGCGGCGGCCTGCATCGGCGAAAGAGCTAGCTTCGGCGTTTACCACCGACAACTGCGGTTAACCCTGAGGTAATTGCGCGTCAATTCTCGTGGCGAATCGAGGCGTCATGCCGCGAACAATGGGTGTCGAGGAGGAATTTCACCTCGTCGACCTGAAGACCAGGCGGCTGACGGCTCGCGCGCCGGAGCTGCTGGGAATGCTTTCCGACAGCTATGTCGCCGAGTTGCAGCGCTGCGTGGTCGAAATGAACAGTTGCGTTGTCGACACCCTCGACGGGCTGCGCGCCGACCTGCAAAGGCACCGCAAGGAGCTCGTCGACGCCGCGGCCAGGCTGGGCATGGGTGTGGTGGCCGCCGGCGCGATGCCGCTGTCGGTGCCCGCTGAAATGCATGTCACGGAAACTGCTCGGTACCGGCAGATGCTCGTTGACTACCAGCTGCTGGCACGCGAACAGCTGATCTGCGGCACGCAGGTGCACGTCGGCGTTGCGGACCGCGACGAGTCGGTCGTGGTGGCCAGCCGGGTATCTGCGTACGTGCCGACCCTGCTGGCGCTGTCGGCCAGTTCGCCGTTCTGGTCCGACGGCTCCGACACCGGCTATTCCAGCGTGCGCACCTTGGTGTGGCAGCGCTGGCCGACGACGGGACTGGCCGCGCCCGTGTCCTCGGCCGCTGAATACGACGAACTCGTGGCCGACCTGGTGGCAAGCGGAGTGATCGCGGACGCCGGGATGGTGTATTTCGACGTCCGTCCGGCCGTCGCAGCGCCCACGCTGGAACTGCGGGTGTGCGACAGCTGCCCCTCGATGGACACCATCGTGCTGATCGCCGGGCTGTTCCGGGCTCTGGTCGATCGCGAGGTCCAGGGGCTCCGCGCAGGTGTGCCCGCGGTCGAGGTGTCGCCGCCGCTGGGCCGGGCCGCCTTGTGGCGGGCGGCCAGGTCCGGTCTGGAGGGTGAGCTGGTCGACGTTCACGGTCCAGTCAGCCGGCCCGCAGGCGACGTCCTCACCGAACTCGTGCGCTCGCTGCGTCCGCAGCTGGAGGCGGCAGGGGACTGGCACATGATCACCGAGCTCACCCGCCAGGCACTCACCGCAGGCACATCGGCTGCCCGTCAGCGCCGCGCGTTACGACGCCGCGGACACCTCACGGATGTCGTCGACCAACTCATCGCGGAAACCGCTGGCGCCCGGCCAGATGCGACGGTAGACGTAATTGATGACCCCCCAGTGCCTTTGGGACACCCACCCGACCGCGAATCCGGCCCAGCTGCCACGGCCAGCTATGACGAAGCCGTCGATCCCAGCGGGCGCTGACCCGGTCGAACGTGTGCACGCCGTGACGATCGCACGGGGGCTGGCGGCCATGTCGTTCGAGAGTATGCAAGGTTAGTTTCGTGGCAGAGCAGGTACGCCGGGTCTACGGCGCGTCGATGTCGCCTGACGCGACGGCGTTCGCGCACCTCGTCGACGACGGCGGTTACCCGCGGGCGGTGCAGCGATTTCTGCGCGGCTGGCGGGCCAGTTCGTCGCGTGACGTCGAACTCCCCGTCGAAGGCGCCGTCACCCGAGTCCTGCACTCCGCCGACGGCCATTGGCTGGCGTGCCAGGTTGCCCCTGAAGGCGGAACCCGCAACCAGATCTGGGTAGTGACAACCGATCCCGACGACAGAGACGCGCGCAGGATCGACTCTTGGCCTGACAGCGCCCTGGAAGGCACCGCCGAGCTGATCGCTTGGGACGGCACCCAGGTGGCGGCCATCCTCACCGGCGAGGACGGCGTCGGCAGCTCATGCCTGATCAATCCGGCCGACGGCACGACCGTCGTGCTGGACCGCCGCTCGAGCGGCCGGCTGGTCGACTCATGGGCGGGCGCAGCCCTGGTGCGGGTCGGGCCGCGCGGCTATCGCGACCTGATCATGCTGCACGGCCTGACCGAAATCGCCTTGCTGCCATATGATCCCGGCTCGACAACCGATATGGGGATCATTCTCGACGACCACCATCCGCGCCGACTGCGGGCAGGCGTCGAAGGGGAAACCTACGAGCTATACCACCCGGCCAAGATGTACGGACTCAGTAGCGCCGAAGGTTTTGTGCGTGCGCTGATCCGCAGCGAGAACGGGGCAGAGCACGCGCGGCTGCTGGAAGTCACCACCACCCCCGACGGCGTGTCGTATCAAGTGATCGCCGAGCGCGAAGGCTACGAACTCGACGAGTTCACCGTCAGCGACGACCTCTCGACGGTGGCGCTGCTGTGGAACCTTCACGGCGCGAGCGAGTTACAGATCCTCGAACTTGCCGACTATACGTTGCACGAGCCAATTCCGCTGCCAGGCATGGTTGCAAGCGAACTCAGTATCAGCGCGGGCGGATCGATGTTGGCGATGACCGTCGAAGGTCCATCGACGCCACCGACGGTCGAACTGGTCGACCCCCGGACTCGCGAATGGGAACCCGTCGACCGCGAACCCAGCACCGGGCCGGTCGCCTCGGACCCGACGCTGGAAACGGTCACCGCCCGCGACGGGCTGCAGTTCACCGGATGGCTGTTTCGCCCGCGCGCGGATACCGAACAGATCGGCGCGATGCTGTTCTTGCACGGCGGGCCGGAAGGTCAGGGACGCCCGGGATACAACGAGTTCTTTCCACCGCTGCTGGAGGCCGGCATCAGCGTCTTCCTCCCGAATGTGCGGGGCTCGGGGGGATTTGGCCGCTCGTTCATGCATGCCGACGACAAGGAACGCAGGTTCGCCGCGATCGATGACGTCGCCGACGCGGTGCGGTTTCTGGTGGACAACGATCTTGCGCCGGCTGACCGCATCGCCTGCTGCGGGTGGTCCTACGGCGGCTATCTGACACAGGCGGCGCTCAGTTTTCATCCCGAACTGTTCGCCGCGGGCATCAGCATCTGCGGCATGAGCGATCTGAACGCGTGGTACCGCAACACCGAACCGTGGATCGCTGCCGCGGCGTATCCCAAATACGGTCACCCGGTCAGCGATCGCGAACTGCTGGAGCAGTTGTCGCCGCTACAGCGAGCGCACGCACTGAGGGCTCCGCTGCTGCTTGTGCACGGAGCCAACGACACCAATGTTCCGCCCAGCGAATCACAGCAAATGTTTGAGGAATTGCGATCCCGCAACCACAGGGTCGAAATGCTGATGTTCGATGACGACGGGCACGAGATCGACAAGCGCGAGAATCGCGCGGTGCTGGTCAAGGCCATGTCCGAGTGGCTGATCGCGGCGTTCGACGCGAACGCGGACATCGTGACCGAATCGTCGCTGTAGCCACGTTTGGGGAAATTGTCTGCCGGGTAAACATCGCTGCGCGCCTGTTAGGGCGCCAAACGAATGGAGGCGCAGCATGAGAGGTGGCGGAATCCTCGGTGTCATTGTGCTCGTCTGGCTACTGATCGGCGTGGTAGCCGCCTATCAACGTGACTACTTCACGGGCGGCGAATCCAATTGCGCCACAGCGGGCAGCATCGCATTGACCGTGGTCGCCGGACCGCTCAACTACGCGGGTGTCAATCCAAAGGTGACCGAGTGCAATGTTCCGGAGCCCAGCCAGTAGCCCACTGGCACTTATTAATTCACGAGAATGGAGTAACCAATGATCGTCCTGGGTGCCATCTTGCTCATTCTTGGGCTGATATTCGGCATATCGATCCTGACCTACATCGGCATCGTTCTGATCGTCATCGGTGCCGTCTTCTGGATCCTGGGTGCCACGGGTCGCGCAGTCGGCGGCCGAAAAGTCTGGTATTAACGCCTAGCCCCGTATCCGGCCGAGGTCAGCGCGGCGACCGTCATTGCTCGTAGGACGGCGCGCGAGCTGGCCTCGGCCGCTCTTGTTGCGTTGGGCTGCACCGAATGTGGTGTCGAATTCAACAATCCGAACGTCGCGTGCGCCATCAACCTGGCGTCGCTTTCGTTGAGCGAGTCGTTGAGTTGCCGGAGGACGTCGACCCAGATCTCGACGTATTGCCGTTGCGCCTTGCGAACCTGGCGCTTCGCGGTCGGCGGGAGATAGCCGAGATCGCGGTCCTGAATCCGGATCAAGTCCGGTTCGCCAAGCGCGAAGTCCAAGTGGAAGTCGATCAGGCCGTCGAGCGCATCGGCGGGCTCGTCTGCTTGCGCGACGACGTCGGCGGCGCCGGCCAGTAGGCGGGTACTGATCCCGACGAGCAGCTCGACCAATAGTGCCTCTTTGTTGGGGAAGTGCCGGTATATCGCGGGGCCGCTGACCCCCGCGGCGGCGCCGATGTCCTCGAGCCGCACCGCGAGGAATCCGCGCTCGGCGACCAGCCGCTCGGCCGCGGCGATCAGCGCAGAGCGGCGGTCCGACTTGGCCCGGCTGCGCCGCGTGCTGGCGGGCATTGGCGCCGGAACGGTGCTCGACATCGGCGCCTCCCTCCAGATGGTGGACATTTCGGTTAATCGTGACTAACATACCATGAGTTAGTCACGATTAACTCAAACGAACGGGTCTGGATGACGGCACCGCCGGTAACCCACCGCGAGGCGCACCTCGAGCTGGTGAGTCAGCTTCGCGCGAAGCTCGCCGCCGCCGCACTCGGCGGTCCTGAACGTGCACGCGAGCGGCATGTCAGCCGCGGCAAGCTGCTGCCCCGTGATCGTGTCGACGGCCTACTCGACCCCGGCAGCCCCTTCCTGGAGCTCGCGCCGCTGGCCGCCGACGGCATGTACGACGACGAATGTCCGGGCGCGGGAATGATTGCGGGCATCGGCCGGGTCTCGGGACGCGAATGCGTGATCGTCGCCAACGACGCCACAGTGAAGGGCGGCACGTACTACCCGATCACCGTCAAGAAGCACCTGCGCGCCCAGGAGATCGCCGGGCAGAACCGGCTGCCGTGCATCTATCTGGTGGATTCCGGCGGCGCGTTCCTGCCGCGCCAGGACGAGGTGTTCCCCGACCACGACCACTTCGGCCGGATCTTCTATAACCAGGCCAACCTCAGCGCCGAAGGCATTCCCCAAATCGCCGCCGTACTCGGCTCCTGCACCGCGGGCGGTGCATACGTGCCTGCGATGAGCGACGAAGCCGTGATCGTGCGCAATCAGGGCACCATCTTCCTCGGCGGACCGCCGCTGGTGAAAGCCGCTACAGGCGAAGTCGTCACCGCGGAAGATCTTGGTGGTGGCGACCTCCATTCCAAAATCTCGGGCGTCACAGATCATTTGGCGCACGACGACCGCGATGCGCTGCGGATCGTCCGCCGCATCGTCGACACGCTCGGGCCACGCTTGCGGCCGCCGTGGGACGTATCGCCGACGGTTGATCCCGTTGCCGACCAGACCGAGCTATACGACGTCGTGCCGGTTGACCCGCGCGTGCCGTACGACGTCCACGAGGTGGTCAGCCGCATCGTCGACGGTGGCGAGTTCGCTGAATTCAAGGCCGATTACGGCAGCACGCTGGTGACCGGCTTCGCCCGAATTCACGGGCACCCGGTCGGCATCGTGGCGAATAACGGCGTGTTGTTCAGTGAATCCGCCCAGAAGGGCGCCCATTTCATCGAGCTGTGCGACAAGCGCCAGGTTCCGCTGCTGTTTCTGCAGAACATCGCCGGCTTCATGGTCGGCCGCGACTACGAGGCCGGCGGCATTGCCAAGCACGGTGCGAAGATGGTCACCGCCGTCGCCTGCGCGCGGGTGCCGAAGCTCACCGTGGTCATCGGCGGTTCCTATGGCGCGGGGAATTACTCCATGTGCGGGCGAGCGTACTCACCGCGCTTCCTGTGGATGTGGCCGAACGCGCGAATCTCGGTGATGGGCGGCGAACAGGCCGCCTCGGTGCTGGCCACCGTTCGCGGTGACATGACCGCCGAGCAGGAGGAGCAGTTCAAGGCGCCGATCCGGGAACAGTACGAAAGCCAGGGCAACCCGTACTATTCGACGGCGCGACTCTGGGACGACGGGGTCATCGATCCCGCCGACACCAGAACAGTTCTGGGACTGGCGCTTTCGATTGTCGGTCAAGCGCCGCTCGAGTCCATCTCCTACGGCGTCTTCCGGATGTGATTGCCATGCCGTCAAAGTCTTCTATGGGTTTCGATACCGTTTTGGTTGCCAACCGCGGCGAGATCGCCGTGCGGGTCATCCGCACGCTGCGGACGATGGGCATACGCTCGGTGGCGGTGTTCAGCGACGCCGACGCCGGCGCGCGTCATGTAGCCGAGGCCGATGTCGCGGTGCGCATCGGACCTGCGGCGGCCCGGCGCAGTTACCTCGACATCGACGCGGTCGTGGCAGCGGCACAGCGCACCGGGGCGCAGGCGGTCCATCCCGGATACGGATTCCTCTCGGAGAACGCGAAATTCGCCGCCGGTCTCGAGGCGGCCGGCATCGTCTTCATCGGACCGCCGGTCGGCGCGATCGAGACGATGGGCGACAAGATCGCAGCGAAGGCGGCGGTGTCGGCGTTCGACGTGCCGGTTGTGCCTGGGGTCTCGCGACCGGGTCTCACCGACGCGGATCTGATCGCCGGAGCCGACGAGGTCGGGTACCCGGTCCTGGTCAAGCCGTCGGCCGGTGGCGGCGGCAAGGGCATGCGGGTGGTGCATGAGCCGTCGGAGTTACCGGCGGCGCTGGCCGGCGCTCGCAGGGAGGCCGGTGCTGCGTTCGGCGATGACACCTTGTTCCTCGAACGATTTGTGTTGAACCCCCGCCACATTGAAGTGCAGGTGCTCGCCGATGGCTACGGCAACGTCGTGCACCTCGGCGAACGCGAATGCAGTCTGCAGCGCCGCCATCAGAAAGTCATCGAAGAGGCGCCGTCGCCATTGCTCGACGAATCGACCAGGGCCCGCATCGGCGCGGCGGCCTGCGACACGGCCCGCAGTGTGGACTACACCGGCGCAGGCACCGTGGAGTTCATCGTCTCCGCGGACCGTCCCGACGAGTTCTTCTTCATGGAGATGAACACCCGACTGCAGGTCGAGCACCCGGTGACCGAGATGGTCACCGGCGTCGACCTCGTCGAGCTGCAGGTACGGATCGCAGCGGGGGAGAAGCTGCCGCTCACGCAGGCCGATATCGCCATGAGCGGACACGCCATCGAAGCGCGCGTGTACGCCGAGGATCCGGCGCGCGGCTTCCTGCCCACCGGCGGTGAAGTCCTCGGCCTCGCCGAACCGCAGGGCAGGGGAGTGCGGGTGGATTCCGGACTGTCGCGTGGCACGGTGATCGGCAGCGAGTACGACCCGATGCTGGCCAAGGTCATCGCGCATGCCGACGACAGGCCCGCTGCACTACGTGCCCTCGACCGGGCGCTGGCCGACACCGCCGTTCTCGGTATCACCACCAACATCGAGTTCCTGCGCTTCCTGCTGACGGATCCCGATGTCGTTGCGGGCCGGCTGGATACCGGACTACTGGACCGTCGCACCTCCGATTTCG
>NZ_DASSCY010000106.1:0-2985 GCF_035697385.1 Mycobacterium sp.
CGGGCCCTTGCGCTTCTTCGCTTCCCAGTGGTCGCCGCGCTTCTCGAAGCTGTGCTTCAGCGAGGCAAACGCCGTCCGGTGCGCGCGCTCGCCTTCGCCGTACTGTTCGGCTGCCGAGTCATGCGTTTTGGCGAACGTCCGCTGCGCCTTTGCGGGAGACTTCTGCAGTGTGCTCGGCAACTCGCTCTTTTTGGCCCCTCCGCCCTTCGTCGTCTTCGGCATCGTGGTACTCCTTAATTCGAATAAGCACATGGGCAACCGCCGAAGCCGCGCATCTCGTTGCGCGCGTGCCGCTTTCCTGACCCCCGCGCACCCCGTGCGCAACTCCGTACGGCCGCTAAGAGCAGGCGTACCCGAACGCGATGCTGCTAAACGCGCTAAGCAACGGGGCCACCGGCGTCCAGACTCTTCGCGATGGCTTCGGCCGCATGACGGTGGCCGAGCAGTTCATAACCGACAACGCTGACCGCCGGCGCGAGTGTGACGACCAGCAGGCACACGGCCATCGAAACGCCGCCGAGGGCTAGCAATACCGCCGCGATCAGCACGACCGTCGTCAGTGCTACCAGCAGCGCGTGGAAGGCGTCCCACGCGCGCACCAACAGCATGTAGATCAGGTACACGCCGAGGATGTACACCGCGACGGGTACGGCCACCGCCAACACAGTGCCGACAGAGCCGAGCTTGGAATGGTGCTCGATGTAGTAGGCGGCGACATGTAATCCGGCGCCGGTGGCGACGATCGAGCCGAACACGATCAAGTGCACGTAGCCGTACCGGAAGGAGCGCTCGCGGTGCACGTGGAGGAGGTCTGCGGCAGGCACCATGAAGTACATCCACCACATGCCGAACGTCAGGCCGGTTCCGGCGACGGCCACGAGGACGGTATCCACCGTCCAGCCCTGTGCGCTGATAGCCGCCGAGAGCGAAGCGACCGTGCCGACCACTCCCTCGCCGAGCGCGATGATGGCGAACAGCCCGTAGCGTTCGGCGATGTGGTGGGCGTGCCACGGAGTGCCGCTCTTACGCGTCTCGGCCAGCCACGGCCCCGTCAGCTCCAACGCCACCAGCAGCGCAACGATCACGAAGGTCACCGGGAGCGACGTATGCAGGAAGATCGCGGCGATCCAGCCGATCTGAGCGATCGTGACATTCGCCGCGTACGTCAGCGTTGCCGGACGTCGCTCGGGATCTTGCCTCGACGCTCGTAACCACTGGGCCACCAACGCAATTCGCATCACGACGTAGCCGGCCACCATGACGCTGTTGTCGACGTGGTCACCGTGCTCGACCGACGCGAACATTTCGGGCAAGCCGAGCGCGAGGATGATGACGCCGACCATCTGCAGCATGGTCAGCAAGCGATAGATCCAGTCGTCGGTGTCGTAGGCCGACGCGAACCAGCTGAAGTTCATCCAGGCCCACCAGATCGCAAATACGGCGAATGCGAACGCGGTGAGGCCCGCCCAGACATGGTTCTCGGCGAGCATGTGCGCGAACTCGTTGGCCGCGATGCCGAACGCGACGACGAACGTCAGGTCGAACAGCAGTTCCAGCGGGGTGGCCACCCGGTGCTCTTCATGCGGATCACGGCCGGACATCCGGCGAACGCGATGCGCAACAACCCTTTGCAGCGGCTGCGGTTCAACGTCACTCATTGGCCCACCTTCTCCGGTTCACCGCTACATTTCACCCCATGACGGGTGCGAAGAAGTTGGTGGTCGGCGCGAGCGGCTTTGTCGGCTCCCATGTCACACGCCAACTGGTGGAGCGCGGCGACGACGTGCGGGTGTTGATCCGCCGAACAAGCTCCACGAAGGCCATTGAAGACCTCGACGTCGAATACCACTACGGGGACATCTTCGACGACGACGCCGTGCGCGCCGCGATGGCGGGGGTCGAGGACGTCTTCTACTGCGTCGTCGACACCCGCGCATGGTTGCGTGACCCGGCGCCGCTATTCCGGACGAACGTCGAGGGCTTGCGCCATGTGCTGGACGCGGCGTTGGGCGCCGACCTTCGGCGATTCGTGTTCACCAGCACCATCGGCACCATCGGGATACCCGATGACCCGCGACCCGCGACCGAAGAGGACGCGTTCAATTGGGCCGACAAGGGCGGGGCGTACATCCGCTCGCGGGTCGAGGCGGAGAACCTGGTGCGCAGCTACGCCGAGGAGCGCGGGTTGCCCGCGGTGGCGCTGTGCATCTCGAACACCTACGGACCCCGCGACTGGCAGCCGACGCCGCACGGACGGCAACTCGCGCTGGCAGCGCTCGGCAAAATGCCGTTCTACGTCAAGGATTGGACCGGAGAGGTGGTCGGTATCGAGGACGCCGCCAACGCACTGCTTCTCGCCGCGGAGAAGGGCCGAAACGGCGAGCGCTACATCATTTCCGAGCGGTTCATGAGCGTACGAGAGCTATACGAGACGGCAGCCGAAGCCAGCGGTGTCAAACCACCCCGCTTCGGGGTACCGCTGTGGGCCATGTACGTGCTGGGGTTCGTCGGCGACATCGTGCGCATCGTGTTCCGGCGCGACTTCCAGCTGACGACGAAGAGCGTGCGATTGATGCACGTCTGGCCGAGGCTGGATCACGGGAAGGCCGAGCGCGAACTGGGCTGGCAGCCAAAGCCGATACACGACTCGATCCGCCGGGCAACGGCGTTCTTTCGCGACAACGGGCGCCACATGTCGTCCTAAAGCGCGGGCGTCATGGGCAGAAACAGGTAGTGGACTACGCGTGCCTGCACGTGCCGCCAGTTCGACGATCGAGGCGTGACCGAACAGTTCTCGCTGAACCTGCTGGGTAAGTTCGCCGTTTATCAGGGCGACCGGCCTGTCGAGCTGCCGCCGGCCTGTCAGCGGCTGGTTGCGCTGGTCGCGCTGAAGCGCCGCCCGGTCCACCGCCTGTGGGTCTGCGCGATGCTGTGGCCGCATGCGCCGACGCGCAGGGCGGTCGCGAGCCTGCGGTCCGCGATGTG
>NZ_DASSCY010000107.1:0-3317 GCF_035697385.1 Mycobacterium sp.
CCACCGCACCCATCACCACCCCCACCGCGACAACCCCCGCTGAGCCCGGCCGCGGACTGGCGATGCCCCGACGCACACACACCCGCACCCAAAACCGCCAACGCGCCATCCAAACCGAACGCCAACTCAACAACAACCACACCACCCAACGCAACAAACCACCACCGTTCTGACGCTGTCTGCCAAGCGTTCTCGTGGTTCTAGGGGTGATACGGGACGCCGACCGCGCGGAACACATATTCCGGCGGCACGTCGAAGGCCAGCGACCGGCGGGGCAAGCGCATCAGAACATCCGCCGGAATCGCGTCTTTGTAATGCAGCGACAGTTCACCGGAGAACCGCGTGTCCACCGCGTTGATGTCGACGTTCAACAGCAGGCCGCTCTCCGAAAGCTCGGCCGACACGTTGCCGGCTTGCTGTGCGTCCCAGCGCTGATCGATGGTGCGGCCCGCCAACTTTGGCACGGTTGACAGTGTGCCGAGCACCCGCTGATTGGTCAGCACCAACGATCCGACATAACTGGCGATATGCCCCGCCGAGCGCTTCCCTGGAATCTTCCCGCTGAACCGGCGCGTCACCGGCACATACTCGGCGAGGTACAGAACGCCCTCGGCTTCGACTTCGGCGCGCAGCTCGTCGGGCAGCTTGCCGATGCGGAGCAGTTTTCGCAAGAACACGGCCATAAAGGCACCGTAGCTCAGCTGCGGGGAATCCCCAGGACGCTATAGACGAACTTCCGCGGAACGTCGAAGGCCAGCGTCCGTGCAGGCAGGCGGGACAAGACCTCAGGTGAGAGTTGCGTCTTGTAGTTCAGCGACAGTTGCCCCGAGAACTCCGGATCCACTTGTGCGAGATCGGATATCTCCAGCAGCAAGCCGGACTCCGACAGTGTGCCTCTGACTGCGCCCGCATCAGAAGCGTTCCAGGGCTGATCAACCGCCCGTCCCCCTGTGCCTGGCAGCACGGACACGGTGCCGAGCACTCGCTGGTTGGTCAAGGCGAGCGAGCCGCCGTAACCGCGGATGAGGCCGACCGACCTGCGCCCCGGAACGTGACCCGTGAAGCGCAGTACGACGCCAAGGTATTCGCCGAGATAGATGACCCCCTCGGATTCCACCTGGGCGCGCATGTCGTTCGGCAGTTTGCCGATGCGGAGCAGTTTGCGGAGAAATCCGGCCATGGGCAGTCACCTTAACCGCAGCGGCAGCCAGGTGGTACAGCTTGTGAGATGAAATCGCGCAAGACCTGGCTGCTCGGGTCGGCAGCGGTTGCCGTCGCGATCTACGCGCTGATGTGGATCGGCTATGCGTTGCAGTGGAACTGGCTGAACACCATCGACTCGTCGGCCTTGGACGCGATGTATCGCTATGCCGTCTCCCGCCCGGGATGGGTGACTGCGTGGGACGTCTTCTGCACCGTCCTCGGCCCGACCGCCTTCCGCATCGCTGCCCTGGTGGTCATCGTCGTCGCGTTGGTGCGGCGCAATCTGCGCGTCGCCCTCTTCCTGGTGATCAGCGTCGAACTCAGCGGACTCGTCATCGAAATCGCCAAGCAGGTCGCCGACCGCCCGCGGCCGTCAACCGCTCTGGTGTGGGCGCTATCGACCGCGTTTCCCTCCGGTCATGCCGTCGGCGTCATGGTCGGCGTGCTCGCCATGCTGACTGTCGCACTACCGGTAACCCGCCGCCCGCTTCGTGCATGGCTCATGGTGCTCGGCACCCTCGTGGTCATAACAATCGGCATCGGCCGCGTCGTGCTCAACGTCCACCATCCGTCCGACGTGCTGGCCGGATGGGCGTTGGGCTACGCGTATTTCGTCGCGTGCCTGCTGATGGTTCCGCCGGCGCGGCCCGTCACGGAAGCGGACGAAATACCGGTAGCACCCGATACCGCACGCTGAAAGTTGCTTCCGTGCACTCTGTCCCGACCTCACCGTCGAGCGCCAGCACCGTCGGACCGTCAACCGCCGTGAACTTGAACTCGGGCACCCGCATCTCGTGATAGAGCGGGCTGCGAACCAGTCGTCCCAGCACGAGCGAGACAAGTATGCGCAGCCTGCTCAACCGCCGGCCAGTCTCAAGAATGCGGATGTCCATCAAGCCGTCGTCCATCCGCGTTCGGTGTGACGGGGCGAAACCTGATGGCAGATAAGTCGAATTGCCCAAGAAGAACAACGACGTCTGCAGCGTCTTGTTGTCGTAGGAGATCTTCACCGGCTCTTCGCGCCGCAGCGTGTGAACCATCGCGTACAGTCCCGCCAGCGGTTTACCGATCCTGTGCTCGAGCCTCTCTCGCGTCTGGACGAACTGCGGGTAGGCGCCGATGCTCGCCGTGTTGACCACCATGTGGCCGTCGTTGAGGCACACCACGTCGACGCACGCGGCACTGCCTTTCCGGATGGCCTCGACCGTCTTGGCCACACTGTCGCAGTCGATGTCCTTCGCGAAGTGGTTGAACGTGCCGCCGGGGAAGACGGCCAGCGGAACCCCGGTCTCGATCGCGATGCCCGCGGCACACGCCACGGAGCCGTCCCCGCCCCCAACGGCTAGCACTTCTGCTCGGCCTGCTGCCGCGCGGAGCACCGCTTCGAGCTCGTCGTCATCGGCGAGCTCGACTATCTCGGCCGCAGGCAGGGCGTCGCGCACCTCGTCGACTACGCGGGCCCCCGTCCCGCCACCGGAGGCCGGGTTGATCACCAACACGACGCCAGCGCCGTCCGGCCTTGCCGGGGTGTCGAGGCGCAGCGGGTCCGCGGTCGGAATCTTCGTCGGCACGGTTGGCGGCACAATCCGCGCGCCCACCACCGCGACCGCTGCCCCGATGCCGAACCCCGCGAACACGTCACCGGGATAGTGCGCCCCGGTGGCGACGCGGGACAGGCCGACGAGGCCGCCAAGTAGCGCCAGCCCCAGACCCAGCGGGGGGTTCTCGAGCCCGACGCCGACGGCAAACGCGGCCGCGCTCGCGGAGTGGCCCGACGGCAGCGAATTCGACGTGGGGGTTCGGTGGCCCCGCCTGGCCAGCGGCACCGTGAGGCGGTTCGGCCGCGGGCGCTTCCAGACCCGCTTGGCGACCTGGTTGGTGAACAGGCTGGTCGCGCCCAGTGTCACGACGCCGCGGAACGCGCCGCGCCTCGAGGCCCGATGGCCCGACGCGGCCAATACGGCGGCAATGACCAGCCACAGCTTCGAATGGTCCGCGGCCCGGGTCAGGCGCGGCATCGTCGCGTCGAGCAGGGGACTCGGCGATTCCGCGACGGCTTCGAACACCTCGCGGTCCAGGGTGCCAAGGCCCTCGCCGACCTGCCGGATGCCGCG
>NZ_DASSCY010000108.1:0-14892 GCF_035697385.1 Mycobacterium sp.
GGTCCGCAACGTGGGCAAGCCTGCACACATCCAGGACCGCGAAAACGACTGGCGCAGTGACGCCCCGTGGACCTCGATGATCGGAGTCACGGGACCCGCACCGTTCCAATCGCATTCGGCATCCACCACCGTGGCAACGGCGGGTAAGTTGCTGTAGAAGGCGAGTTAACCGCTCCCAGCGCCACGCGCCGTGCACCAACACAACGGTTGTCATGCGGCGCTGGACCGTCAGCGAGCGAGGCAAACACCGCTCCCCGGCGCCCTCCGGAACAACTCGCACCTGTCGAGCACGCACCGCTACCATTCAGAGGTAGCGAGTTATCTTGCGCTACAGCGCATTTCATAATCGAACCCTGGCCAGTCCTCAACTATCCCCAGCGGCTGGTCAGCTAGAGCTGACAGTCGAGAGAGGAACGGTGAGTCTGTCGTGAGCTGTCCGCTTGGCCCACTCGTGGCCGGGCAGCTCATCCTCGGTGCACACCACAGAAGTACAGCCCACTGCTGGGAATTGGGTTAACGAAGTCGGCAGGGAGTATGCACCAAAGGCCGCGTCTTCGAACCCCCGCAGCGATAGCCGCCGACGTCCCAGTTTTTCAGCCCAATTGGACAAACGCTGGACAGAAAAACTGGGACATGGACACGCAACCTGGGATCACACACGTCCGCCTGCCATGCAGTGAGGAATCCATCCTTAGATAGTTAGACAAGCGTCAACTATATGCAAGGGGCAACACCGCTGCTACAGTGCGATCGTGCCTGGGATTGACGCTTCAATCGTTGCTGACGGTAGTCAGCGTCGTGTGTCATACCAGCGCGCGCGGTCACATGAGACCAAGCGCAGCCTGGTACAGGCCGCGATGGCGTTGTGGCGCACGAACGGCTACGCCAAGACGACGGTGGCCGACATCTGCCGAGCGGCCGGGGTATCTCGGGCGCTGTTCTACTTCTATTTCCCGGCCAAGGAGGACATCCTCTTCGAGGTCGGCCTGATCTCAACGCGGGCCGCGCAGAGAGCCGTGCGGGCGCGGTTGAAAGGCGATTACGAGGTGGAGTCGGTGATCGCCGACGCACTGCGCAGCCTCGAACGGTCGATGGCACGCAACCCCCGCGAGTTGATCGTCGAAACGATCCTGGAGGGCTACCGACAGGAGCACCGCATCCTCGCCGGCGAGCGGTCATACGACTCGGACGCCGACATGTTCGGCGACCTATTCGCCAAGGCGCAGCAGGACGGCAAGCTGGCGGCTCACATCGATCTCCCCCACCTGTCCCGCCTGGCTCAGATGCACGTGAGCGAAGGCGTACGGCACTGGGCCGGAGGCGGTTTCGGCGACCACTCGTTCGCCGAGGTTGTCACGCGCGACATCGCTGCGCTGATTGCCGGCTTCAACCAACTTCCCGCGTAAGGAGCATGCACATGAAGGTGTCGGTGGTGATGGCACCCGGTGAGACGCGGGTGATCGACGCGCCAAAGCCGGCCGTCGGGCCCGCGGATGTACTCGTCAAAATCCGTGCGTGCGGAATCTGCGGTACAGACACACTTTTCATCTCGATGGGCGGTATGCCCGGCCATGAGGGCGGCATGCCGCTGGGCCACGAGCCGGCGGGAGAGGTCGTCGAGGTCGGCGGCGACATCACCGACATCGCGGTCGGCGACCACGTCGTGATCAACCCGATGGCGGCACCCAGCGGCATCATCGGCAACGGCGCTGCAAGTGGCGCGCTGTCCGAATTCCTCTTGATCGAGAACGCGGTGCGAGGTACCAGCCTCGAGGTGGTGCCCGACCACATCCCGTTCGCGGTGGCCGCCCTCAACGAACCGATGGCCGTCGCCCGCCATGGTGTCAACCGTTGCCAACCGAAGCCGTCCGACAAGGTCGTGATCTTCGGCGCGGGCCCGATCGGGCTGGGCGCCACCATCGCGTTCAAATCGCTTGGCGTGAGCCACGTCGTGGTCGCCGACCTGATCCCGGCGCGTCTCGACAAGGCCCTCAAAGTCGGTGCCGACGCGGTGATCAATTCTGCCGAAGAAGACGTTGCGAAGCGGCTCCTCGAGCTACATGGAGAAGGCGAGTCGATGTTCGGCGGAAAGGTCGGCACCGACATTTACTTCGACGCCGCCGGAGCACCCGCGGTGATCGAGACCACGTTGGTGGCTGCCAAGTCAGGCGCGCGACTCGGAGTCGTCGCGGTGCATAAACAGCCGGTGTCGGTCGATTTTCTCAACTTGATGAGCAACGAGATCACGATCTGCGGCTCGATGGGCTACCCGAACGAAATCTTCGAAGTCACCAAAGACCTGATCGCCAACTGGGAAAAATATGCGGTGATCGTGAGCCACACGATCCCGTTCGACGACGTCGACAAAGCCCTGAAGACCGCCTCCACTCCCGGCGCAGCCGACAAGGTCGTCGTCACATTTAACTGATAGGAGCCCCCCAATGTCGTGGGATTTCGAAACCGATCCCGAGTACCAGAAGGTGCTTGATTGGGCCGACGAGTTCGTCCGCGAGGAGGTCGAGCCACTCGACCTGGCATTCCCGCATCAACAGTTCGTCCCGCTTGACGGCAAGCGGCGCGAAGCGATCGACCCGCTGAAGAAAGAGGTCCGACGGCAGGGCCTGTGGGCAACGCATCTGGGACCCGATCTCGGCGGACAGGGTTACGGCCAGCTCAAGCTGGCGCTGCTCAACGAAATCCTTGGCCGGTCGCAGTGGGCGCCGATCGTGTTCGGATGCCAGGCGCCCGATACCGGCAACGCTGAGATCATCGCGCATTACGGCACCGAAGACCAGAAGCAGAAGTATCTTCGGCCGCTACTCGACGGTGAGCTGTTCTCCTGCTATTCGATGACCGAACCGCACGCCGGCGCGGATCCCACCTTGTTCAAGACCACGGCGGTGCGCGACGGCGACGACTGGGTGATCAACGGCTGGAAGTTCTTCTCCTCCAACGCCGCAACCGCATCTTTCCTGATCGTCATGGTCGTGACCAACCCCGAGGTGAGCGCCTACCAGGGCATGTCGATGTTCCTGGTGCCGACGAACACTCCAGGCGTCAAGATCGTCCGCAATGTCGGTCTGTACGGCGAGCGGGACAACGAGGGCAGCCACGCGCTGATCCACTACGACAACGTGCGGGTGCCCGCCGAGGCACTGCTCGGCGGCGAAGGGCAGGCGTTCGTCATCGCCCAGACACGCCTGGGCGGCGGCCGGATTCATCACGCCATGCGCACCATCGGGCTGTCGCGCAAGGCATTGGACATGATGTGCGAACGCGCGCTGAGCCGCGAAACTCAGGGCAGCCGCCTGTCGGACAAGCAGTTCGTGCAGGGCTACATCGCCGACTCTTATGCCCAGTTGCTCCAGTTCCGCCTGATGGTGCTCTACGCAGCGTGGGAGATCGACAAGTACAACGACTACAAGAAGGTCCGCAAGGACATCGCCGCGGTGAAAGTCGTGATGCCCACGGTGCTGCACGACATCGCTTGGCGGGCAATGCAAGTGCACGGTGCACTCGGCGTCACCAACGAGATGCCGTTCCTGGGGATGGTGACCGGTGCCGCGGTGATGGGATTGGCCGACGGTCCGACCGAGGTGCACAAGACCACCGTGGCGCGCCAGGTGCTACGGGACTACCAGCCCACCGAAGGTACATGGCCCACCGAATGGATTCCCGGGAAGCGCGAAGCGGCCAAGGCGAAGTACGCCAGATTTCTGGAGACCGCCATAGAGAATGAAGTGGGGAATCTGTGAGCGAGATTGCCACCGCGCGGGCGGAGGCCCCGCGGATAGATACCGCGCGGCTTGCCGATTGGATGGACGCCGCCGCGCTGCCCGGTAAGGGCGAGTCGCTGGAAGCCAGGTTCCTGTCCGGCGGGACGCAGAATGTCATCTATGAGCTTCGCCGCGGCGAAGAACGCTGCGTCATCCGGATGCCACCGCCAGGAGCCCCGCCAGACCGCGACAAGGGCATCCTGCGGGAGTGGCGGATCATCGAGGCGCTCGACGGCACCGAGGTCCCCCACACCGCCGCGGTCGGCGTGTGCTCGGATCCCTCGGTTCTCGGGCGTCCGTTCTATTTGATGGGCTTCGTCGACGGCTGGTCGCCGATGGAGCTGAATCAACGGCAGTGGCCTGAACCGTTCCACAGTGACCTCACCGCGCGCGCAGGCTTGTCGTATCAATTGGCGGAGGGCATCGCGCTGCTATCCAAGGTCGACTGGCGGCAAAGAGGTCTGCACGATCTCGGGCGGCCGGATGGCTTCCACGAGCGCCAAGTCGACCGCTGGACAGGCTTTTTCGAGCGCATCAAAGGTCGCGAGCTCGACGGCCTCGAGGTGGCGACGGAGTGGCTGCGTGCGCACCGACCGCTGGATTTCATCCCCGGCCTGATGCACGGCGACTACCAATTCGCCAACGTCATGTACCGCCACGGCGCGCCTGCGCAGCTGGCGGCGATCGTCGACTGGGAGATGGGCACAGTCGGCGACCCCAAACTTGATCTGGCGTGGATGGTGCAGAGCTGGCCAGACGACACAACCGCGCCCGAAGCCAGCGAGTTGGGGTACGTGGATATGCGCGGAATGCCTTCCCGCGCAGAGGTGGTCGACCATTACGCAAAGGTGTCGGGCCGCCAGGTCGACGACCTGGACTATTACCTCGTCCTGGCGAAATGGAAGCTGGCCATCGTGCTGGAGCAGGGCTTCCAGCGCGCGGGTGACGACGAGAAGCTGTTGGCGTTCGGTCCGATCGTGCCGGAACTGATGCGCTCTGCCGCCGACCTCGCCGAGTCCACCGACTATCGCTGACATGCGCGCCGCGGTTTGCCCGACCTACGGGCCGCCGGAAGTGGTCCGTATCGAGGAACATCCGTCACCGGCGGTGGCGGCGGGGCAGGTCCGAGTCCGGGTCGGCGCGGCGGCGGTGAACTTCCCCGACGTGCTGCTTATCGCCAACAAGTACCAGATCAGCGTGCCGCCCCCGTTCATACCGGGCAGTGAATTCGCCGGCGAGATCATCGAGACAGCAAAGGGCGCAGAGGGTTTCGCCGTCGGTGACCGGGTTACGGGCGCCGGGATGTACGGCGCGTTCGCACAGGAGGTTGCGGTGCCGGCTGCGGGACTTGCGCGTATCCCCGACGGAGTGAACGAGCGGACAGCGGCGGCGTTCGGTGTGGCGTATCGCACCGCTTATCACACCCTGCGCTCGATGGCCCGGGTCCAGCCTGGCGACGAGTTGATCGTGCTCGGCGCCGGCGGCGGTGTGGGCTTGGCTGCCGTTCAACTCGGTGCGGTGCTGGGCGCTTCAGTCACGGCTACAGCTTCGTCTGCCGAAAAGCTCGAGGTGGCAACTGGTTACGGTGCGCGCCGGGTCGTCAACCACCGTTCGACTGACCTGCGCGGTGCACTACGGGAGGCGTTGCCCGACGGGGCTGACGCGGTCATCGACCCGGTAGGGGGCGAGCTGTCGGAACCGGCATTGCGTTCACTGCGGCGAGGCGGACGGTTCGTCACAGTCGGGTTTGCCTCCGGCGTCATTCCGCGCATCCCGCTCAACCTGGTGCTCGTGAAGGGCATCCACCTGCTCGGCTTCCAGTTCCAGGACGTCCCAGCCGACGAATTTTCCCGCAATGAGGAAGAACTTCGCGATCACCTCGTGAGCGGCCGGGTCCTTCCGCATATTGGCGCGGTGTACCCGCTCGCCGAAACCGTCGAGGCGCTAAAACGTGTCGCCGACGGACGCGCGATCGGCAAGATCCTGATCGACCTGACTTAGCGCGCCGACACTGCGTTCCAGCAGGCCTTCACTCGAACTTTCGCTGCTGGAATACAGTTTCGCCGAAACTAACTCGCGGGGATCAGGTCCGCGGCGACCGAGGCCATCATTCCGCAGCGAAATGTCTCGGTACTTCCGACCGCGGTGGCCCCGGGATCGTTGGCCGCCGCGAGCGCCTTGGCCTTGAATGCCCTTGCGGCCGCACTCAAGTGGTGCTGCACGGAATCGACGGTGTGGTCCAGCTCCGTCGGTAGACGCTCGCCCCATAGCGTGACTTCGGTGGCGCCCTGGTCGAGCGCGTTGCGGACGTGCTGCAGTACCCGCGAATCGCGATCGAAGAGATCCACGGCGACGGCAACCGTCTGCGGATGAGGCCGGTCCTCCCACGCACCCAGCACCGAGTCCAGATCGAGGACCTCGGCTCCGAGGATCTCCAAGGGCCGGACATCGTCGGGCTCTCCGATCAATGCGGTGACATCCCATCCGGCCATCACCCTGTCGTACACCCAGCCGCCAGCGAACTGCACCGCGTCAAGGACGGTAGGTGCAACGACGTCGAGCCGGTACCTCATGTCGCGCTCCGGGGCGCCAATTCCCGGCCCAACGACTCCGCGTACCCCTTGAATACCTCCGCCAGCTGGAGTGAAGGATCGAGCAACCATAGGGTCTCCATTCCGTTGATAAAGGCGAGTATCTCCACGGCCTTGTCGGCCGCTTCGAAATCTGTGCGGTACAGGCCGTCCCGCTGACCCCGCTCGATGATGCTCGTGATGATGTCGATTGCGTCGCGATACCGCTTGTGCAGGCGGTCGTGCAGTGGAGCATCAGGGGCGATGTTCTCCACGAGCAGCACCGTGAACGTGCCGATCAGCTCGGGTGCCCGGTAGAACCGCTCGGGCACCCGGCTCAGCTCGGTGATCAGGTCACCTGAGCGGTAATCGGCGTGGGCGTCGTCGTCGGCATCGCGGGCATCGAGCACCGCGTTGAGCAGCTGCTCCTTGGATTCGAAGTGATGCAGGAGTCCGGCCGGGGTCACACCGGCCTCCTTGGCGATCTGTGCCAGCGACGTGCTGCGCCACCCGTTGCGCGCCAGCAGCCGCTCGGCCACAGCCAGGATCCGCTGCCTGCGGTCCTCACCCTTGGCGAGAAGCGCGGCATAGGGCCTCGGAGACTCCACCGCGGACACTGAACTCCTTCGTTCAACCAACCTAGTGAACACACAGTAGGTAGGTTGGGCCGCTGTGACAAGGGTCTCAGTGAACTATTTTCTTGACACGTGTCTCACCGCAGGTCAGACGGCGATTCGCGGCGCGGCCAACCGTCACCGAACGTGGGCGATGCCTCACCGCGTCGGTCACACCGCCGCTCGAGGCAGAGGTTCTTATTGATCGATCGATCAGTTCGCTCGATGTTAGGCGCCCGCGCTGTCGGCACCAGAGTCGCCAGCGCAAGGCGGTCGACGGGGTGGAGCCCTGCTGGCCGTAGACGCGACTCGGCGGGATTAGCCGCGCGGGATGACGGAGGGCTTACTCAACTCATCGATCTGCCGTTCGACGAAGCGGCGCATCTCGTCGTGTCCAAGGGTGACGCCCACCGCATGCTCGTTGCAAAGGCAACGTGCGATTTGTGCGATCAGCATCGAGATCACGATCGGCGGATGGGTGTTCAAGTCGACGCCGTGAGCTCGCAGCACGAGGGTGACCGCGGCGGTTTCCATATCGCGCACGCGCTCGGCGTATGCCTTGAGTTCCGATCCAATTGCCTTGCGATGGTTGGCCAGTGCCATGAATTCGGTGTTGAGGACGGTCCGACGAGGGTCGCTGTTAAGGGCCCATAGCGCGCGCAGCGGGTCGTCATCGGTGAGCGCGGCGCGCATCTGATCCAGGGCGACGTCCGCGCCCTCGCGCAGCACCGCAAGAAACAAGTCGTCCATCGTCGGGAAGTAATAGTGGACCAGCGGCTGTCTGACACCGGCCCTTGCGGCCACTCGGCGTGACGTGGCAGCGGCATACCCCTCGTCGTGCATGATCTGGGCGGTTGTTTCCAGCAGCCGGCGTCGGGTTCCGCCGTCGTCGACCTTCGCCTTCCGTGGCGCTGCCATTCAGATTCCCAGCCGGGAGGGGGTTGACCGCATATTTCGGACCGTGGTAGACATGCGCCACCTTATCATTTGATCGATCGATCAGGATGAGTCCCACCGCCATCGGAACGCCATCGGCGAAGACGACCTCAACCGCGAGAACGGCATCCCGCTCTTCGTTCAGGACGACCCCACCACCCCCAGGGTGGACGAAGGTGACGGCTGGATTTCCCGAAGCATGCCCAGCTGGAATGCCGATGGCACCGCGGTCCCCTTCTGGGAGTCCGGTAACGGCGACGAGCACGGAATCGCGCCGACGGAATCACAAATCGTCATCGCCAACCTGAAATACACGACCAGCGTGGGGCCGGTCGGAGACACGACGACAGTGTTCAACCCGTCGGCGTTTCCGGACCTGGAAACCTACGTCGCCAAGACGACACCGCTGCCGCCGACCGGAACCTACAACGGCGTGGGCGGTGGCACCGCGGTGGTCAGCGAGGTCATCAACCCGACGACGTTCCAAACGACCCGCACTGTGCAGTACACCAATTACGTCAATGAGGACGGATTGATCCTCAACGGCACCGAATCGGCGATCTACGGACCGTCCCAACTCAGCGTGGCGTACCTCGCCGACGTCGATGTCACCGACGCCACCGGAGCCAACAGGGGCGCGTTGGACGCCAACGCTGTGGTCACCTTGCTGCCCACCCAGTCGGTGACGGGGTTCATCACGTCGACTCTCGATGGTGATACGCAGACCATCCCGGATCTGGCGAAAGCAGAGGCCGTGAAGACCGGCGCGTAACGGGATCGGGCAGGCCGGCGAGGCCGCGCTGAGAGTAGGGAATATGACGGATCTGATGCAAAACCCGTCATATTCCCTACTTTCGCGATGACCTACAAGCCCAGCGACTTGGCGATGATCACCTTCATCACTTCGCTGGTTCCGGCGTAGATGCGAGCCACCCGTGCGTCGGTGTACAGCCGGGCGATCGGATACTCCATCATGTAGCCGTATCCGCCGAACAGTTGCAGGCAGCGGTCGATCACGCGCTGCTGCATCTCCGTGCAGAACAACTTGACACGGGCGGCGTCGGCCGCCGACAGTTCACCCTCGATGTGCAGGGCGACCGCGCGGTCCAGCATCGCCTGGCCCGCCTCCACCTCCGTCGAGCACGCCGCGAGCTCGAACTTGGTGTTCTGAAACGACGCGACGGGCGTGCCAAATGCCTTGCGGTCCTTGGTGTAATCGATCGCCGCGGCGATCGCCGAACGCGCCTGCGAGACCGATCCGACGGCCACCGTCAAGCGCTCCTGCGGCAGGTTGTGGCCAAGGTAGCCAAAGGCCTCGCCCTCCTCCCCCAACAGGTTGGCGGCGGGCACCCGCACGTCGACGAACGACAGCTCGGCGGTGTCCTGCACCTTGCAGCCCATCTTCTCCAGCTCGCGGCCGCGGGTGAATCCGGCCATGCCGTCCTCAACGACGAAGAGGCTCAGCCCCTTTCGCCGGTTGTCGGGGTCGGTGGATGTGCGGGCGACGACGATGACCAGGTCGGCCTGCATACCACCGGTGATGAATGTCTTGGCGCCGTTGATCACCCAGTCGTCGCCGTCGCGCACGGCGGTGGTCCGCATGCCGGCCAAGTCGGAGCCAGTGCCTGGCTCGGTCATGGCGACGGCCGTGAGCAGTGTGCCCGCGGCCAGACCGGGGAACCAGCGCTCGCGTTGTTCGGCGTTCGCGTAGTGCAGGAAGTAGGGCAGGATGACCTCGAGCTGTGTGCGCACCGTCGACAGCGTGACCAGCGCGCGGGCAGCCTCTTCCTGCATCACGACGTTGTAGCGGTAATCGGACATCCCGGCGCCGCCGTACTCCTCGGGGATGGCCATGCCGAGCATGCCGAGCTCGCCCATCTGCTTGAACACTTCGCGGGGCATGCGGCCGCCTTTCTCCCATTCGGGATAGTGCGGCACAACTTCTTTCTCGACGAAGTTGCGGGCGAGCTCGCGGAACGCCTCGTGGTCTTCGGTGAACAGATCGCGACGCATGACGCTCCTTATGAGATGAGTTCGACCAAGGTGGCGTTGGCCGTACCGCCGCCCTCGCACATTGTCTGCAGGCCGTAGCGAATCCCGTTGTCGCGCATGTGATTGACCATGCGAGTCATCAGAACCGCGCCTGAGGCGCCCAGTGGATGGCCCAGCGCGATCGCCCCGCCGAGTGGATTGAGCTTCGCCTCGTCGGCGCCGGTTTCGGCGAGCCACGCCAGCGGCACCGGCGCGAACGCCTCGTTGACCTCGAAGACGCCGACCTCGTCCAACCGCACACCGGCCTTGTGCAACACCTTCTCGGTCGCCGGGATCGGGCCGGTCAGCATCAACACCGGATCGGCGCCGGTGACCGCACCGGCACGGTACCGCGCGATCGGCGTCAGGCCCAGCGTGATGGCGCGCTCGGCGGTCATCACCAGCAAGGCCGCCGCGCCGTCTGAAATCTGCGACGAGTTGCCCGCGTGGATGACGCCGTCCTCCTTGAACGCCGGCTTCAGGCCGGCGAGCTTCTCGACGGTGGTCCCCCGCCTGATCCCCTCGTCGGCCACCACCGGCTCGCCGTCGGTGAAGACCGGCATCATCTGCGTCTCGAACGCGCCGCTGTCCTGCGCGACTGCCGCGAGTTCGTGTGAGCGCGCCGAATACTCGTCGAGGCGGGTTCGCGAGAAGCCCCACTTCTGAGCGATCATCTCGGCCGAGATCCCTTGGTTGAACGAGAAATCGCCATACCGGGCAAGGACTTTCGGGCCGTACGGCTGGCCGGTGGCCCTGGCCGCACCCAACGGCACCCTGCTCATCACCTCGACGCCGCCGGCCACCACGACGTCCTGCTGCCCCGACATCACACCTTGGACGGCGAAGTCCAGCGCCTGCTGGCTCGACCCGCAGGCGCGGTTGATCGTCGTTCCCGGAATGTGCTCGGGCCAGCCCGCGGCAAGAACCGAGTAGCGCCCGATATTGCTTGACTGATCCCCCACCTGCGACACGCAGCCCCACACCACGTCGTCGACGATCTCGGGGTCGATGCCGGCCCGTTCGGCCAGCGCGTTGAGGACTATGGCGGACAGATCCGCCGCGTGCATGTCCGACAGTCCGCCGTTGCGCTTGCCGACGGGGGTGCGCACCGCCTCGACGATCACCGTTTCGCGCATCTTGTTACTCCGATCTGGGAACAGCCCATCGACCTGTGAATGCGGGTTCGCGCTTCTCGGCGAACGCCGCGTACGCCTCCGTTGAGTCTGCAGTGGCGAAATTGCCGGGCTGCGCTCGGGCTTCGTTGGCCAGCGCTTCGCGCAGTGTCGCGTTCGCGCCGTCGTTGAGCAGCGTCTTGCTCTGAGCCAGCGCGACGGATGGGCCATCGCCGAGCCGGCCCGCCAGCTCGGCGACGAAACCGTCTATCTCGTCGGCCGGTTTGACCCAGGTGACCAAGCCGAGCGAATGCGCCTCACCGGCATCGATCATGTCGGCGAGCAGCACTAGCCGCTTGGCCTGTTGAAGGCCGACCAATTTGGGTAACAGCCACGAGCCGCCGAGGTCCACCGACAGGCCGCGCTTCGAAAAGATTTGGCAGAACCGCGATTCGGGCGTCGCCACCACGAAATCGCAGCCAAGAGCGAGGTTCCAGCCTGCGCCGACCGCCACCCCTGCCACCTTCGCGATAGTGGGGACTGTCAGCTCATGCAATGCAAGCGCGACCTCGGTGAGCCTGCGCAGCTTGTCCTTCGGGTGGATGTCCTCCGGCGTCGAGATGTCCGCGCCGGAGCAGAACGCCCCACCCGCGCCGGTGACCACCAAAGCCCGTAACCCAGTGTCGCGCGCGGCGGCGCGCAGCGCGTCGGCCAGCTCGACCCAGAGTTGCGCATTGAGCGCGTTCTTGCGATCGGGCCGGTTGAGGGTGAGCGTCCGAACGCCGCCGATGTCCTCCGACAGCAGCACGGGTTCGTGGTCGGCAGACATCAGGAGTAGGCCGGCCCAATCACGCCACGGTCGCGCAGCACGGCGATCTCCTCTGCGCCGATCCCGAGTTCGGTGAGCACGGAGTCGGTGTGCTGCCCTAGTCCGGGAACCGCACCCATCGGTGGTTCGTAACCGGCGATCACCGGCGGCGGGAGCAGCGCCTGGATCGGGCCTGCGGACGTCTCGACCTCACGCCAGCGGTTGCGCGCTGTCAGCTGCGGATGCGCGACGACCTCGCTGGGCACGTTGTACCGCGAGTTGCCGATCCCTGCGGCGTCGGCGATCTTCTGCACATGCGCGAGGTCATGTTGGGCACACCAAGCGCCGATCACCTCGTCGAGGTCCGCACGGTTGGCCACTCGGTCCGCGTTGGTGCTGAAGCGCTCATCCTCGGCTAAGTCGTTGCGCTGCAATATCTCTCGTGCCAGGCGCTGCCATTCGCGGTCGTTCGTCGTGCCAAGTACCACCGTTTGCCCGTCGGCCGTCCGGTATGACCCGTAAGGAGCGACCGCGGGTGAGCTCATTCCCAGCGGCTGCTGGTCTATACCCGAATGCTGGGTGTAGGTGAGCTGATAGCCCATCACGTCCATCATCGTGTCGAACAGGCTGACCGCAACGCTGTTGCCGCCGGTGCTCCGACCTGTGTCGCGCGAATACAGCAGCGCCATGATCGACAACGCCGAATACAACCCGGAGGAAACATCGGCGACCGGCGGCCCCGGCTTGGCGGGTGCGCCGGCTTCACCGGTGACCGCACACGTTCCGGACTCGGCTTGGATCAGCAGGTCATAGGCACGCTTGTGCGACAGCGGACCCCCCGGGCCGTACCCGTCGATCTCCACCGCGACCACGTTCGGGTGGCGATCCGCCATGTCGGCGGGGGTGATGCCAAGCCGTCCCGTGGATCCCGGCGCCAGGTTCGACACCAGCACGTCTGCCCTGTCCAGCAGCCGGTGCAGGATATCCAGTCCTTCAGTGGTTTTCAGATCGACAGTCACCGACTCTTTGTTGCGGTTACACCAGACGAAGTGCGCCGCAAGGCCGTTCACGACGTCGTCATAGTGCCGCGCGAAGTCACCGCCTTTGGGGTGCTCCACCTTGATCACCCTGGCGCCGAAATCGGACAGCACACGGGTGCACATCGGGGCCGACACCGCCTGTTCCAACGTCACAACCGTGATGCCGGACAGGGGTGCCTGCGACGAGTGCGTCATCACATCACCATGCCGCCGTCCACCGGCAACACCTGCCCGGTGATGTAGGAAGCCGCATTAGACGCCATGAACACAAACGCACCGGCGATCTCCGAAGGCTCCGCCCAGCGCTTCATCGGGATGCGGTTCATCATGTTCGCCGCGAATTTCTCGTTGGTGCGGATGGTTTCGGTCATCGGCGTCGCCGCCAGCGGGGCAAGCGCGTTGACCATGATGTTCTTGCTGGCCAGCTCACGTGCCAAAGATTTGGTGAAGCCGATGATGCCGGCCTTCGCGGCCGAGTAGTTGACCTGGCCGAGGGTGCCGGTGAGTCCCGCCGCAGAGGTCACGTTGACGATGCGCCCGGTGCCGTCGGTCGGAATGTATGGCAGCGCCGCCTGCGTGACATTGAACGCGCCAAGCACATGGATGTCGAACAGCAGTCGCATCGAGTCCTGCGTGAGCTTGTCGAACATCCCCGGCTTCGTCACGCCCGCGTTGTTGATGACGATGTGCAGCGCGCCGTCGGCAAGCGCTGCAGCCTGCGCCGCCGCTGCGTCGGCGGACTCACGATCAGACACATCGAGAGCGGTGGACTCGGCCCTGCCGCCGTTGGCCGAAATGCGTTCGGCGACAGCAGCGGCGGCGTCCTTGTCCAGGTCGGTGACGAGCACAGCCGCGCCCGCATCGGCCAGCGCCTCAGCGACGGCGGAACCGATTCCGCCCGCGGCTCCGGTCACCAGCGCCGAGCGGCCTGTGAGGTCAAAGTAGTTGGCCATCAGTAGCTCCTCGGCAGGCCTAGGACGTGCTCCCCAAGGAAGTTCAGGATCATCTCCTGGCTCACGGGTGCGATCTTCATCAGACGCGACTCACGGAAGTACCGCGACACGTGGTACTCCTCGGAATAGCCCATGCCTCCGTGCAACTGCAGTGCCCGGTCAGCGGCACCGAAACCGGCGTCGGCGCACAGGTACTTTGCCGTATTCGCTTCGCGCCCACACGGTTTGCCGTTGTCGTACAGCCAGGTCGCCTTCCGCAGCACCAACTCGGCAGCGTCAAGACGGGCCAGCGAATCAGCAAGCGGAAACTGAAGCCCCTGGTTCATGCCGATGGGCCGGTTGAAGACCACTCGTTCGTTGCCGTATTTGACCGCCTTCTCCAAGGCGACGCGCCCGATGCCCAGCGCCTCGGCGGCGATCAGCATCCGTTCGGGATTGAGCCCGTCGAGGATGTACTTGAATCCCTTGCCCTCCTCGCCGACCCGGTCCTCGATCGGCACGATCAGATCGTCGATGAACACCTCGTTGGAGGACACGGCGTTGCGGCCCATCTTCTTGATCGGACGGATGTCGACGTGGTCGGGATTCAGATCGGTCAGGAACAACGTCATACCGTCGGTCTTCTTGGTGACCTCGTCATACGGCGTGGTGCGGGTGAGCAGCAGGATCTTCTCCGACTCGAGCGCCTTGGAGATCCATACCTTGCGGCCGTTGATGCGGTACGTGTCACCCTCGCGTTTGGCGAAGGTGGTGATACGCGAAGTATCCAATCCCGCGCCTGGCTCGGTGACGCCGAAGCAGACATGCAAGTCGCCGTTGACGATCCGAGGCAGCGTCGCGGCCTTGAGTTCTTCGGAGCCGTGTTTGACCACCGGCTGCATGCCGAAGATCGACAGGTGGATCGCGCTGGCGCCGTTCATCGCTGCCCCAGAGCGCGAGATCTCCTCGAGCAGCAGCGTCGCCTCGGTGATGCCGAGGCCGTGGCCGCCGTACTCCTCCGGGATGGTCATGCCGAGCCAGCCGCCCTTGGCGATGGCGTCGTAGAACTCCTG
>NZ_DASSCY010000109.1:0-9693 GCF_035697385.1 Mycobacterium sp.
CAAAACGTTCTGGGGCTGGCTGGACCGCCAACTACCCGATGGCACCGTCATCTGGACCAGCCCCAACGGCCAGACCTACACCACCAAACCCGGCAGCGCGATCCTGTTCCCGTCGCTGTGCCGACCCACCGCACCCATCACGGTCGCTGAAGCGACTGTCCCCACCGAGCCCGGCCGCGGCCTGGCGATGCCCCGACGCACACACACCCGCACCCAAAACCGCCAACGCGCCATCCAAACCGAACGCCAACTCAACAACAACCACACCACCCAACGCAACAAACCACCACCCTTTTAGGACGGGCTAGCCGCTGGAATCCCAGCGCTCGTGAACTCGCCGCAGGCCCTCCGCTGTCAGCTTGCCGAACAGTCGCAGTCGCGCCATCCCGCCGTCCGGATGGATGTCCAAACGGGCCTCGGTCACGGGCCGGTCGTCTTCGATGAGGAAGCGGTGCCTGGTGTCGGGCTGCAGCTCGGTCTGTGGCAGCAGGTCGAGCCGTTCGCCGTCACCGTCGCGCCCGCTCAACCGGGCCGAACCCGGTGCGTTGCCAAGGAAATACGACGTGTCGAGCTCGGCGAACGTCAGCACACCCTGACTGGCCAAACGCACCTGCACCCAGTCGTTTCCCGCGTCGCGCCGCCGTGACGTCTCCCAACCCTCGCCCATGGTCCGGGCGCCGCCGGGCAGCAGGAGATTGTTCGGCGAGCTGTAGAACATATTGGAACAGGCGGTAATTCGCCCGCCATTCTCCAGCGCCGCCAAGTCCAGCGGCAAGTCGGCGAACCGTGGGTCCAGCAGCCCTTCTCCGTGCACCCGCAGCCGCGCCACCCCACCGTCGGGATAGATCGACAGCCTCACATGCGACCATCGTCGGGATGACTTGACCTCAAACAGATTTCGGGTATCGCCGTTGATGTCAGCGCGCTCCACGATCGTCGTCCACTGCGTCTTCTCCGCCAGCTCCTCGGCCGACGGGAAGCCCGGCACGAACGCGGCCTCGACCGAAATCTGCGGCGGATAGTTCCCCGTGAACCACGCCGTGTCGACCACCACACCGCGGACTATCCCCGGCACTCCCAACCGCACGATGGCCGAATCACACGCGTCCGCAAGAACTCCGCGACGCCGCCGCGTCTCCCAGCCGTCATACACCTGGCCCTTGTGCCCGAACGTCGCAGGCCGGTGTTCGGCCGGGCCGGGCTTGATCAGGTTCTCCTTCTCGGCGAATAGCTCGTCATTCGCCCACAACACCGAGCCGCCTGCCGAGCGCGCCGCAAGATCGGGCAACGTCAGAAAATGCGGGCTGTTCACTCGGCGAGCCTAAGCCTCACCAGTTGTCGTAGCCGCCTTCAGGTCCCAGCATGCGTTCCAGCCGGCTGCGATTGATCCGCGCCAGCTCGTTGCGAACCACCTTGCGTTCGGTGTCGATGTCGTTGTGCACGCGATCGGTCATCGTCGCGAGCACATCCTGCGCGTTGTAGCCGTTGACGAACATCACGAAACCGAACCCGAAATGCTCCAGGTAGCGCTTGGCCGCGACACCCAGCTGTTCCACCACCTCCGGCCGCTCGTCAGTCACCGCACACTGCTCGGCCTGCGACTTCTCGCTGCCCGGGCGCCGACCCACATCCGGGTACGCCTGCAGGATCGAGTCGATCGAATCCTCCGACAGCCCGAACAGCAGCCTGTCGGCCTGCCGGAACAGCGCATCATGATCGGCGTAGGGACGGCCGCGCGCCAGATCAGCGGCCAGCGGCACGCTGTAGCAACACTCGTAAACGGCGTGTACTGCACGCCGCAGCGGCATCGCGTTGAACGCGTGCAAACCGACGCCCTGGTGCATGAACACACCGCAATGATCAAAGCTCGAGAGAACGCGGGCGTTACGCCGTGTTACAGCGGCGATAAATCCTGTATCAGTGACCGGTCGTCTTGAACCGCTCGATCGAAGCCAGCACCTCGGCCTCGGCCTTCTCGCGACCCACCCAATCAGCGGCTTTCACGAATTTGTTGGGCTCGAGCTCCTTGTAATGCACGAAGAAATGCTTGATCGCGTCGAGCTCGAACGACGACACGTCCTCGAGTTCCTGGATGTGGTCCCAGCGCACATCGCCGGCCGGCACACACAACACCTTGTCGTCGCCGCCTGCATCGTCTTCCATCTGGAACATACCGATCGGCCGCGCCTCGATCATGCACCCGGGAAACACCGACTCCGGCAGCAGGACCAGCGCATCCAGTGGATCGCCGTCCTCGCCTAGGGTGTTCTCGATGAAGCCGTAATCGGTCGGATAGCCCATCGCCGTGTACAAGTAGCGGTCCAGCTTCACCCGGCCGGTGTCGTGATCCACCTCGTACTTGTTGCGCGAACCCTTCGGGATCTCGATGACGACCTCGAACTCCACCGCCGCGGCTCCTCACTCATGTGCTCGATCAGGGGTCGTCGGGTGACGACGGAGGTCAACCCTAGTAGAGAGTTACCCTGCTGTGGCAGGACGGAGTCAGGAGAGCTATGCGGCCCACTCGGTGGCGGCGATCCACCCACGTGGTGGTCGGGGTGGCGGTGCTGGTGCTGGTTGCTGTCGTGGTCGCGGCGGCCGCAGTGCTCACCACCGGGCACTCCACCGACGCGGCGCCCATCAAGCCCGCTCCGCCTGCGGCAACGGCCAAGCCCGGCATCGTGCCCGTGGCCGCCTCCGCGCCCAAGCCAACGCCTGACCGGCTGGCCGCCACTCTTGCGCCCATGCTGGCCGATCCGAACCTCGGCAACCTGACCGGCCGCATCACCGATGCGATGACCGGCGCCCAGCTCTGGGCACAGGGCCCCGACGTGCCGATGCAGCCGGCCTCGACGAACAAGGTGCTGACCGCCGCGGCGGCGCTGCTGGCCCTCGACCGCGACGCCACGCTGACCACCCGGGTCTTCGCCGCCGACCAAACCCGCTCACCCGGCGTCGTGGTGCTCGAGGGCGGCGGTGATCCGACGCTGTCGGCCGCGCCCAACGGCCAGGCGACCTGGTACCGGGATGCGGCGCGGATCAGCGACCTGGCCGACCAGGTGCTCCGCAGCGGCATCGAGGTGACCAAGGTGCAGGTCGACATCAGCGCCTACAGCGGCCCCACGATGGCGCCGGGCTGGGACCCCGCCGACATCGACGGTGGCGACATCGCGCCGATGGAGGCGGTGATGCTCGACGGCGGCCGCACGCAACCCGTCAGCGTCGAGTCGAGACGGTCCACCACGCCCGCGCTCGATGCCGGCCGCGCCCTTGCCGTCGCGCTCGAGGTCGACCCTGCCACCGTCACCGTGCTGCCATCGGGCCTGCGTGGCGGCACGGAGATCGCAGCGGTGCAGTCTCCGCCGCTGATGGCGCGGCTTCGCGAAATGATGAACGCCTCCGACAACGTGATGGCCGAGGCGATCGGCAGGGAGGTCGCCGATGCGCTCGACCGGCCGCAGAGTTTCGACGGCGCGGCCAGGGCCGTACTGAACGAGCTGGACAGCGCCAAGATCGACACCTCAGGCGCGCGGCTGTTGGACTCCAGCGGATTATCCGTCGATGACCGGTTGACAGCCGAAACGCTCGACGAGGTGGTCAACGCCGCCGCGGGCAGCGCACAGCCCGATCTGCGACCGCTGGTGGATCTGCTGCCGATCGCCGGTGGCAGCGGCACACTGTCCAACCGCTACCTCGACACCGACGCCGGTCGCGCGGCCGCCGGATTCCTGCGGGCCAAGACCGGGTCGCTGACCGGGACCAACGCGCTGGCCGGCATCATCACCGACGCCAGCGACCGGGTGCTGACGTTCTCGCTGATCTCCAACAACGCGGGCCCGACTGGCCGCATCGCCCTCGACAACCTGGCCGCCGTGCTGCGGTCCTGCGGATGTGCCACATGAGCCCCTCGACCAAGTCCACACTGAACGTCGGCCGCGCCGTCGACTGGGACTTCGCCGCCACCGTCGGCGCCAAACTGGCCAGGCCCGGACCCGCGGCCACCGACTACACCCACCGCCAGGCCATCGAGCAACTGAGCGCGGCGGCGCGCAGCTCAGAACTGCCGGTGCGCGAGGTCACCGGGCTCACCGAGGGCGGCGAGATTCCCGAGGCCCGCATCGTCGACCGCCCCGAATGGATCCGCGCGGCGACGCAGTCCATGCGGGTGATGACATCCGGCAGCGATAAGGACGCCGAAAAGGACACGGCAAAGCCGCATCCCATTACCGGGCGGATCACCGGTGCACAGACCGGCGCGGTGCTGGCGTTCATCTCGTCCGGCATCCTCGGTCAGTACGACCCGTTCGGTCCGGGCGGGGGCGAGCTGCTGCTGGTGTACCCGAACGTGATTGCCGTCGAGCGCCAATTGCGAGTCCAGCCAGCCGATTTCCGGTTGTGGGTCTGCCTGCACGAGGTCACCCACCGGGTCCAGTTCCGCGCCAACCCGTGGCTGGCCGACCACATGTCGCAGTCGCTCGCCATTCTGACCGACGAGGCCGGCGAAGCCGTCACGGACATAGTCGGCCGACTCGCGGAGTATGTCCGCAACAACCGTAACGGCGCGAATGGTGCTGCGCCCGAACCGAATTCGACAGGTGTGATCGGGCTGCTGCGGGCCGTGCAATCCGAGCCGCAGCGAAAGGCGCTCGATCAGCTTCTGGTGCTCGGCACTCTGCTGGAGGGCCACGCCGATCATGTGATGGACGCCGTCGGGCCCGCGGTGGTGCCCTCGGTGACCACCATCCGGCGCCGGTTCGACGAGCGGCGTCAACGTAAGCAACCCCCGCTGCAACGGATTGTGCGGGCGCTGTTGGGTTTTGACGCCAAACTCAGCCAGTACACCCGCGGCAAGGCGTTCGTCGACCACGTGGTGTCCCGGGTTGGCATGGCCCGCTTCAACGCGGTGTGGTCCAGCGCCGAAACCCTGCCGCTGCCAAGCGAAATCGACGAGCCGCAGCGATGGATCGACAGGGTGCTGTAGCTTCGCTGCAGGCCGCGGTCGCGGCGTTCGCCAGCGAGCACTGCGCAGGTGACGACGGCTGGTGCGTCGCGTTGTCGGGCGGCGCGGATTCCCTGGCTCTGACCGCCGTCGCGGCCACAGTGAAGCCGACCACCGCGCTGATCGTCGACCATGGTCTGCAACCGGACTCCGAGCGGGTGGCCGCCGCCGCACGCCACCAAGCCATGGCGTTGAAATGTATTGACGCGCAAGTGCTTTGCGTCAAGGTTGGTTCGGAGGGCGGCCCGGAAGCCGCGGCCCGCACCGCCCGCTACCAAGCGCTGGACACGGCCCGCGGCGGCGCGCCGGTGCTGCTGGCGCACACGCTCGACGACCAGGCCGAGACCGTGTTGCTGGGGCTGGGCCGCGGATCGGGCGCACGCTCGATCGCGGGCATGCGACCGTGCGACCCGCCGTGGTATCGCCCACTGCTGAACGTCCGCCGCGAAGTCACGCATGCCGCCTGCGCCGAACTCGGCCTGTCGCCGTGGCAGGATCCGCACAACGCCGATCGCCGGTTCACCCGCACCCGGCTGCGGACCGAGGTGCTGCCGCTTCTTGAGGAGGTGCTTGGTGGCGGTGTCGCCGAAGCGCTGGCCCGCACAGCGACCGCGCTTCGCGAGGACACCGACACGCTCGACGAGCTGGCCCGGCACGCGTTGACCGACGTCGGCACCGGCGCCGCGCTGGACGTCACCCGGCTGGCAGCGCTGCCGGAGGCCATCCGGCGCAGAGCGATTCGCGGGTGGCTGCTCGCGGGCGGGGCAACTGACCTGACGGACAAACAGATTCGCGCCGTTGACACGCTGGTCACGGCTTGGCGCGGGCAGGGCGGCGTGGCCGTCGGGTCGCCGCTGCGCAGCCAGCGCCTCGTCGCAGGCCGCCGCGACGGGATGCTGACGCTGCACACCGAGCCCGTGCGAGGCAGCAACTAACACGGCCGCGTTGGTCGGGGGAGCGGCCACATGGCACGCTGTGGACGTGCCAGAGCAATCTGCCGAGCTGTATCCGGGCGACATCAAGTCGGTGCTGCTCTCGTCGGATCAGATCCAAGCTCGCGTCGCGGAGCTTGGCACGCTGGTCGGAGACGAGTACCGGGAGAAGATCGGCGAGAGCGGCGCGGACCTTTTGCTGGTCACGGTGCTCAAGGGCGCGGTCATGTTCGTCACCGACCTGGCCAGGGCGATTCCGCTGCCGACGCAGCTGGAGTTCATGGCGGTCAGCTCGTACGGCTCGTCGACCTCGTCGTCGGGTGTGGTGCGCATCCTCAAGGACCTCGACCGTGACATCAATGACCGTGACGTGCTGATCGTCGAGGACATCGTCGACTCCGGCCTCACGCTGTCGTGGCTGCTGCGCAACCTGGCGTCCAGGCACCCGAGGTCGCTACGGGTGTGCACGCTGCTGCGCAAACCCGACGCCGTCCGTGCCGACGTCGACATCGAATACGTGGGCTTCGACATCCCCAACGAGTTCGTCGTCGGCTACGGCCTGGACTACGCCGAGCGCTATCGCGACCTGGATTACATCGGCACGCTCGACCCGAAGGTGTACGAGCAGATTTAGGCGCAAGATGAGGCGATGACCGACACAGCCCTGCGGATCTGCCCTTTTTGCGAGGCCACCTGCGGCATGACCCTGACCATCGAGGATGGCCGGGTGACCGGTGCCCGCGGTGACCGTGAGGACGTCTTCAGCGCCGGATTCATCTGCCCGAAGGGCGCGAGCTTCGCCGAGCTCGACAACGATCCCGACCGGCTGGCGCGGCCGCTGATCCGCCGTAACGGCGCCCTGGTCGAATCCACCTGGGACGAGGCGTACGCCGTCGTCGCGGAGCGGCTCGGCGAAATCATCCGTGAGCACGGCGGGACTTCGGTCGGTATTTACCTCGGCAACCCGAACGCCCACACCGTTGCGGGCGCCCTGTACGCGCCGCTGATCATCCGTGCGCTGGGCACCCGTCAGGTGTACAGCGCCAGCACCTTGGACCAGATGCCCAAGCACGTCGCGCTCGGCTACATGTTCGGCAGCCCCGTCGCATTCACGGTGCCCGACCTCGACCGCACCGACTACCTGCTGATCATCGGCGCGAATCCCCTTGTGTCCAACGGAAGTCTGGCCACTGCCGCCGACTTCCCCGGCAAGCTGAGGGCATTACGTAAACGCGGGGGCAGGCTCACCGTCATCGACCCGGCCCGCACGCGCACGGCCGAGCTGGCGGATCGACACATTGCCCCACGCCCCGGCACCGATGCGGCGCTGTTGTTCTCGGTCGTGCACGTGCTGTTCGACGAGGGACTGGTCGACCTCGGGACAGTGGCCGATCACGTCAACGGTGTCGACGACGTCCGCACGCTCGCCGCCGGTTTCACGCCGGACGACGTCGCCGCCCACTGCGGCGTCCCCGCCGACGACATTCGTGTGCTGGCCCGCGAGATCGCCGCCGCGCCATCTGCGGCTGTCTACGGCCGAATCGGCACGTCCACAGTCGAATTCGGAACGCTCGGCAGCTGGCTCGTCGACGTCATCAACATCCTCACCGGCAACCTGGACCGCCCCGGCGGCGCGATGTTCCCGCTCTCGCCGGTAGCGCCGGCGCCGCGGCCACCGAAGAAGGGGCGTGGATTCGCGACGGGTCGGTGGCACAGCCGCGTATCCGGTTATCCCGAAGCGCTTTCCGAGCTCCCTGCCGCGGCCCTCGCCGAAGAGATCGACACCCCCGGCGACGGCCAGATCAAGGCGATGATCACGATCGCCGGAAACCCGGTGCTGTCCGCGCCCGACGGCGACCGGCTCGACCGCGCGCTGGGGGGAGGATTCGTGCACTTTATGCTTTCTATCGACCCGTATCTGAACGAGACGACACGGCACGCCGACGTCATCCTGCCGCCACCGCCGCCGTCGCAAAGCGCGCACTTCGATTTCGCGCTCAACAATCTCGCGGTCCGCAACAACGCTCGCTACTCTGCGCCCGCGCTGCCGCTGAACGGCCGTCCCGACGAGCCCGAGATTCTCTCGCGCCTTGCCCTGATCCTCTACGGCATCGGAGCCGAGGGAGATCCGGCGCTGGTCGACGAGCAGGTCATTGCGACCACGCTGGCCAAGGAGACCGCCGATCCGAACTCGCCCGTGGCCGGCCGTGCCGTCGACGAGCTCACCGCAATGCTTGCGCCCGGCCCCGGTTACGAGCGGCGCCTCGACATGATGCTGCGGCTCGGCGCCTACGGCGATGCGTTCGGCGCCAACCCCGACGGGCTCACCCTTGACCGGCTCAAGGCGGCCCCGCACGGCATCGATCTGGGCCCGTTGCAGCCACGCCTGCCCGCGGTGCTCCGAACGTCAACTGGGCGAATCGAACTCGCCCCCGAACCGCTGGTCGCCGACGCGGCTCGGCTGCGTGAGTCCATCGGACGCGGCGCCGACGGGTTCGTCCTCATCGGCAGGCGGCACCTGCGCTCTAACAACAGCTGGATGCACAACCTGCCCGCCCTCGCGGGCGGCACCAACCGGTGCACGCTGCAGATCCATCCCGACGACGCGGCCGATCTCGGTCTCGCCGATTCCGACACCGCTTCGGTCAAGGGGCCTGGCGGGGATCTGCTTGCTCCGGTCGAGGTGACACCTGGCATGCGGCGCGGCGTGGTGTCATTGCCGCATGGGTGGGGACACGACCGCGGCGGCACCCGGCTGGGGGTGGCCGCCGGCCAGCCTGGCGTGAACGTCAACCAACTCAACGACGGCCATCAGCTCGACCCGCTGTCGGGTACCGCCGTCCTCAACGGCATCCCCGTCGACATCGCCCCTGCGGGCTGAAGCTAGGCCAGCTCCCAGATCACCGTCACGCTGAACCCGACCGTCTGCTGGCCCGGCTCGACCGGCACTGGCACCGCCGCCATCTCGGCTCCGCGCTGCAGCGGAACGGGTGGCTGAGGTCCGGCGGCCTCCGAAATCGAGACCACCTTGCCCAGGTCCATGCCCGACAGCTGGGCGTACTGCTCTGCGCGGTCTCTGGCGTCATTGAAAGCTCGAGCACGCGCGTCCTTCACGAGCTCCGAGTCGTCGTCGATCGAATAGTTGACGTTGTTGATCCGGGTGGCGTCGCCGCCGGTGGACACGATCAGCGCCAGCGCCTGCGACGCCGCGTCCAATTGGCGGATCTTCACGTCGATGGAGTTTGTCGCCCGGTAACCATTGCCTGCCGAGCCGTCGGGATTGACGTTCGTCTGCAGGCTCGCCTGGGTGGTGCTGATGTCCTTGCGTTCGATGCCGGCGTCCACCAGCGCTTGGATGACGGCGGCCTGGCGGTCGCTGGCCTGATTCATGGCTCCGGTGACGTCGGGCGCGACGAACTCGATCGAGGCGTTGACGTTGAGCGTGTCCGGGGTGCCCTGTACCTCACCAGATCCCACGACGGTCACCTGCCGCAGATCGGCGTCTGGTGTCGGTGTCGGGCCCGACACTGCGTCGCACGCCGACAGTCCGACGGCGGCCAGCGCAGCCGCGGCGAGGAGGAGGAATCGGTTCGGCATGCTGGCACCCTACCGTCAGGGCGTCACGAGGATCTTGCAGTGCTCGGCGGGCGTGGCCAGCTCGTCGAACGCCTGCGCAACGCCGTCGAGTCCGACCTGTCCGGTGATCAGCGGCCCGACGTCGATCTCGCCTTCGGCGATGGCGCGCAGCGACTCCGCGAACTC
>NZ_DASSCY010000110.1:0-5363 GCF_035697385.1 Mycobacterium sp.
AGGAGAACCCATGAAAACACCCCCGATTGTGTCGGCGAAACAGTGGGAGATTGAGCGCCAGAACATGCTGGTGAGAGAAAAGGAGCATCAGCGTGCCCGCGACGCGCTGGCCGCGCAGCGCCGCCGGATGCCGTGGATGGCGGTGGAGAAGGAGTATCTCTTCGACGGGCCCGAAGGCAAGCTGAGCCTGCTTGACCTGTTCCAAGGTCGCCGCCAGCTCATCATTTACCGCGCATTCATCGAACCCGGCACCAGTGACAACGACTGGCCGAATCACGGATGCGTCGGGTGCTCCTTGATGGCTGACCACATTCCCAACCTGGCCCACCTCAACGCCCGCGACACCACGCTGGTGTACGCCTCACGGGCAACACAGGCCGACCTCGATCGGATGAAGGCGAAGATGGGCTGGCAGCATATCCCGTGGTTCACCATCACCGACGACTTTCACAAAGACTTCGGTTGCGAGGACTACCACGGCACCAACGCCTTCATCCGCGACGGCGACCGCGTGTTCCGCACCTATTTCATCAACGGCCGCGGCGATGAAGTGTTTGTCAATACCTGGAACTTCCTCGATATGACCGCGCTTGGGCGCCAAGAGAATTGGGAGGATTCACCGGAGGGCTATCCGCAAAGCCCGCCGTATGAGTGGTGGGACTGGCACGACGCGTACAGCACGAAGGCGCCGTCGCGATAGTTAGGTGGACCCACCGCGTTCGTATGGGCCAACTTGATCCCGACTATGCAGGACGCGGGTCCAAATGCGCTCGCACCGACGGTGACGAGAGCACTTCAATAGCCCTACCTCGCTGCGCAACTGGGGACCTCTATCAGAGCGCGAGCGACACTGACACGATTCGCCGGCTCACCGTCTCCGGCGATGCGCGGACATGCCGCGCCGCCATCGACCGGCTCACCGAGAGCGGAGCGGATTCAATCGTCCTCCAGCCCATCCACTTCAGCGAGGAGGCACAGATCAAACTGCTCGGCGAACACGTGCTGCGACGGTGATGAGATTGGGCGCATCGTCGATGTGGTGTTCGCCGGCATCCGGGCCACGGCACCATGCACTTGGGCGCACGCGGCCACGGACGCGTCCGAAGAAGGGGTCAGTAATCCCAGTTGATCGGTACGAAACGGAAGGCGTCGCCGGCGACCGCCACGTGGCAGAGGGATGGGAACGGCAGGTGCGTGGCCACCAGTTGCTCGCCGCTCGCCGCCAACTCCTTCAAGAGCCGGACCCGGACCCGAGCCGATTCCTCGGGGTCGTGTTCGAAGCCGTTCTGCCACTCGGGTTTGTCGGCACCGGGCTGGAAGACGGCGTCACCGGCGAATGTCAGTGCCTCGCCACCGGACTCGATGCGGACGATGCTGTGTCCGGGGGTGTGACCGCCGGTGCGGCGAAGCAGCACGCCGGGCGCCACTTCGTACTCGGTCTCGAACGGCCGCAGCTGGCTGCGGTACACGTCCAGGAACTGCGTGGCAGTCCGCCGAAGCACGTCCGGAATCGGCGACGGCATGACGGTGCGGGAGAAGTCGGGCGCCTCCCAGAACTCGGCTTCGGCCGCGGCCAGATGGACCCGAAGGTCCGGCCGCAGCTGGTTCCTCAGCCCGTCGACCAGCAGCCCGCCGATGTGGTCCATGTGCAGGTGGGTGAGCACTACGTCCGTCACCGAGGACGGGGTGATCCCGGCGGCATGCAGACGCATCGCCAACTGCCCGGCCCGCGGGAAGTCCGGGAACTCCGTCCCCAGCCCGGAATCGATGAGTATGGTCTTGCCGCCGCTACGCACCACGGCCACGTTCAGCGGCCAGTCGAGAACCTCCTGCGGCAGGTACATGTCCTTGAGCCAGGCCGACAGGTCGGCAGGCGCGGCATTCGTCGCGACGGTGACGGCGGTGATCGGCAGCACCCCGTCGCTGATCACCAGCACATCAATCTCCCCGACCCGTAGCGCGTAGCGCGACGGAACCAGTTCGTCATACCCCGGCCCATCGGGCCGTGCGATGTTGACCAAGCTCATGTTCTTCTCCTCTTGAGCGCCTTATCCGAAGACATTGTCGAAATGACCTGTCTTCCCCGTAGTACGCACGTCGGTGACAAGATTCATCCAGGCGATCAGCCCACACGACCAACGACCGCCGCATCAGCCCGCGGTTACGGAAGCGAGAAGTCGGCTGCATTTATGAGGTAAATACCTCATGCGCAGGGGCGGTTCGGTCCTGCACAGTAATCATGAACGTGTGCTGGCCGGCGTGCCACGGGCATCAACAAACCGACGTCGAGCAACGGTGGCTTAGAGCCTGGTTTGTCGGTTCCGCTCACGCATCGAGCTCAGAAGGAGATCACCGTGCATGCCGCAGTACGTCCGTATGTGACAACCGGGATCGCGATCGTAGGCGCCAGCGTCATCTCTGTCGGTCCGGTCGCCGTGCCGCCAGCGCATCTCCCTGCCGTTGAAGTCGCCGCCGGCCACGCGGTGCGGTCGGTGACCGCCGAAGTCGAGCTGACAGCGTCGTTAGTCGACCTCATTGCAGCGGTCCCGGAAGCCGCAGCGCTGATCCTTCAGGCAGCACTCCAGCCGCTGCCCTTGCCGGCCGAGCTCAAAACATTCGCGATCGCACTCGTCAAGGCGGGCGGACCAGCGGTGACGGAGACGGTCAAGCTGTTCACGGAAACGCTGCCCGCCTCAGCCCAAAACTTGATCGCGGCAGGTAAATTCGCCCACTTGGTTCCGCTAGCTGCAAATGCGGTCTACCTGGGGACCCTCACCCCGATAGCGCCCTTCCTGGTTGCGGTGCTGGAAGCGTTGCCCTTGCCAATCGGCACCCAAGGAGGCGCACTAAACGAGTTTTTCAAGCTCACTATCCAGACACCGTTCGTCGCGGGAACCACCGTTCTCACGTTGCTAGCCGAAGTCATCGACGACGGATTGTCACCCGCCGCTGCCTTATCGGGGGCGATCGACGCGATCTCCTCCGCAGTCACATCAGCGATGGAATCCATCGAAAAAATAGTTGTCGCGTTGGGAGGCGCCCTGCCGATAAACGCATTGGCCGCGCCGGAGGCGTTAGATGAAGGGCGCGCGTTGGCGGTAGCCGGGGATACGCCGGCGGTCACCGACGTCAATGTGTTCACATCGAGTGTCGACACCTCTACGCGACACATCGCGGTCGACGCCGTGACTGTGACGGTGGACCCGTCGCTGTCGGGCATTGCTCAGGACACGAGCACGCCGGCCATGGAAGCTGGATCGGAAGTCGAGTCAGCGGACACAGATGAATCCGACAACAAGCCGCAAGATTCCACGGCTGATGTCGAATCACCCGATGGCGCAACGGATCTGTCTGATGGCAACATGGCCGAGCCGGGCACGACCCATGACCGGTCAGCCGGCGATGACAACGACGGCTCGACCAGCGCGGCGGCGAATAATTCAGCCACCGAGAGTGCCCCCGGTGATCAAACCGCAACGACGAATGATTCGAGCACCGGTTCAACTGAGGGGTCCGGTGACGATGGAGACTCATCGGGGGACTAGGACCGACTGAGTTCAAGGCTGGAAGTACCCGCGAATCCGAGGGTTCGGAAGTCATTGCGAGCTAAAATTCCGCAGCATGGTCGACGAGCCCGCGCCCGTGAGGTGGCCGAAGGCGCGTTCGAAGGCAAGGAAGTGGTCCTTGGCGGCGCCCGCGAATTGAACGACGGGTGGTTCTTTCCCTGCGTGACCAAGGGGACGCAACTCTTCATCGGCGTCATCGTGAACAAGAAAAACGGCCGACCGCTTCGTGTGATGACGCAGTCACCCATGGCGAACGACCACCCTCTACGACCGTGGGTACCAAGTTTGAGAAGTACGACCTAGTTAGTCCTCAGTGTCGACAAGCTCGACGAAACCGTGCGAGTGCTGCACGCCCTGCATGAGGTCACCGTCGACACGTACTACAAGTACGACCGGGTCTATCGCGTCGGCCGCGGGCTCACTGAAACCGAGGTGCGCGAACGTCTCTCGCGGCTGCCATGCGTCTTCAGCGGTAGCTTCGATTTCGGCACCGATAAGCTTGCGGAGGCCCGCGATGCCGGCTGGTTCTCGTTCAAGCTGTTCGAGTATCGCGGCAAGAAATAGCATCGCGTCGACTATAGCTCTCTGGCTGGACCGGACGGTTGCGTGCTGTGCCGACCTGAATCTTGCTGGTGCACAACACATTCCAGGCTTATCAACGTCGGTGGATCGCGGCTCCGGTGGGCTTGGACACAACGTGTCATAAACTCTCGCAGGTCGTCGACATTCCGCCGATTTCAAACGCTGCGATACACTCGAGCCGAGGCAGTGCCTCTCCTGACAGGCTTCGGCTGCGGTGCTGACACCGGCCCGCCGTGCCACGCTCCGTGCGCAGTGCGCGCGACAGGTGAATCGAATGACCTCCTTCCCGGTCGTCCCATGGCGCCGGATGTTTCGTGCCTCTCCCGAGATCGATCCTCGCAGCGCCGTCTTGCGCCATTCAAGCCGACCGATAGACACCACGCAGGCCTCAACCGCACAACAGGATGGAGTGAAAGCCCATGAGTAACAACCGAATTACCAATGGTGCTGAGCGATCGATCATCGAGAACATGCTCGACAGTAACCGCGAAGCACTCATCGAGACTGCACGCGGCCTGTCTGATCCCGACGCCCGCCGTCGACTCGTCGCGTCGCTGACGACACCGATCTCATTGATCAAGCATGCGGCTGCCGCGGAACGGATTTGGTTTCAACGGTTCTGGGCCGGGCTCGACGAGTCCGAATGCGATGGATACGCGCGCCGCGACGAGGGCACCTTCGCCGTCGCCGACGACGAGTCGCTGGCTGACGTCATCGCCGAGTTCGAGGCCGCAAGCCGACGATCACGTGCGATCGCGTCCCGCTTCGACCTCGACGACACGATAGAGATTTCCGGCGAGGGAACCGTCAGCATGCGATGGACACTGCTCGCCATGATCCAAGAGTTCGCCAGGCACGCGGGTCACGGCGATATCCTCCGCGAACAGATCGACACGCCCCCGCTGACGGTTCGTTGACCACTGTTCCGAACGCGAGGAGCTACGGTCAACTCCCTTGAGCCGCTGCGTATTCGACTCGTGCAAATCCCTTTGTCCTGAGTGGGGTCTCTCGAACGTGTCGCCGGGACAAGACGAGGGGCATCGCCTTCACGCGTGACCTATGCCGTCCGAAGGAGAGCGACGAGGAAGTCGGAGTCCGCTGCGAACGGTCGCAGATCCCAGGTGGATAGCAGCAGATCGGGCGTGAACCCCGCCTCTGCTGCGTCGTCGAGAAACGTGTCGAACTCATACTCACGACCCGCCCCGAAGCCGATCA
>NZ_DASSCY010000111.1:0-24384 GCF_035697385.1 Mycobacterium sp.
TTGGCGTGGCCCCAGGGCTGGCATGTGTTGCCGTCGCGCAGCTATGGCGACACCCGCCTGGAGCTGGCCGAAGTCGATGTTGTTGCCAACGCGGCTCCGGACGGCCTTGAGCTGCCCTGATAGCGTCATCGACCATGAGCGGCGCGGTATGCCCGGGATCCTTTGATCCGGTGACCCTCGGCCACGTCGACATCTTGGAGCGCGCCGCCGCCCAATTCGACGAGGTCGTGGCTGCGGTGCTGGTCAACCCGAACAAGCAGGGCATGTTCAGCCTCGAAGAGCGCATCGAGATGATCGAGGAGTCCACGAAGCACCTGCCCAACCTGCGTGTCGAATCGGGGGAGGGGCTCGTCGTCGACTTCGTCAAGGCCCGCGGCCTGACCGCGATCGTCAAGGGGCTGCGCACGGGCACCGACTTCGAGTACGAGTTGCAGATGGCGCAGATGAACAAGCACATCGCCGGTGTCGACACGTTCTTCGTCGCGACCACGCCGCAGTACTCGTTCGTGTCGTCGTCACTGGCCAAGGAGGTCGCCACGCTGGGTGGCGATGTCTCCGAGCTGCTGCCGGCGCCGGTCAACAAGCGGCTGCAGGCCAAGCTCAAGGGTTAATTAACGTCCTCGACGGGTAGGCATCAGGTGGCGCACAGCCCCCTGCGCCCCAACCAAACCCGACGGAAGACGGAGGTTTTGCCGTGGTCGAGACATTTGTTCAATCAACCGATGACGTCGTGAAGTTCCTCAAGGATCAGCACAACTTGATCAAGGACATGTTCGAGGAAGTCTTCAGCGCATCCGATGTGAAGGCGCGCGAGAAGGCATTCATCGAATTGCGCCAGTTGTTGGCAGTGCACGAGACCGCCGAGGAAATGGTGGTCCATCCGCGCGTGCGTAGCGAGGTGGCCTCCGGCGACGAAATCGTCGATGCCCGCCTCAATGAAGAGCACAAGGCCAAGGAGATGCTCTCGCAGCTCGAAAGCATGGACATCGGCTCCAAGAAGTTCCTCGACGAGCTCGCCAAGTTCCGCGATGCGGTTATCGACCACGCCGACCACGAGGAGAACGAGGAATTCAACAAGCTGCAGCGCAAGCTGGACTCCGCCGATCTTGGCCGGATGGCGAAGGCCGTCCAGGCCGCCGAAGCGATCGCTCCCACCCGCCCGCACCCCGGTGTGGAGTCGGCGAAGGCCAATTTCGCAGTCGGGCCGTTCGCGTCCATGCTGGACCGGGCTCGTGACCTCATCGGCGCCGCAATGCGATAGCGGACGCGGCTCAGCAAGGCCAGGCGTTGTTTGCTCGCCCATCTCGGCGGGCCGTCGCCTGGCCTTGTTGACATAATGTGCGCATTGCAAGTCAGACGGGAGTTGCAGCCTGGGACAACGCTGGGTCACGGCAACGCGGGCCGAGGGGCGACACACCGGCGTCGAAGCTGAGTCACAGCGGTAACACCAGGCACACTGGTAACAACAACTACGCCTGGAGGGTGTGCCGTGTACCGAGTTTTTGAAGCGCTCGATGAATTGGGCGGGATTGTGGAAGAGGCGCGCGGCGTGCCCATGACGGCGGGCTGTGTAGTGCCACGTGGCGACGTCCTCGAGCTGATCGACGACATCAAGGACGCGATCCCCGGCGAACTCGACGATGCCCAGGACGTCCTCGATGCGCGCGACTCGTTGCTGCGCGAGGCCAAAGAGCACTCGGAGTCGATGGTGTCGACGGCCACCGCCGAGGCCGACTCGTTGATCAACCATTCCCGCGCGGAAGCCGACCGGCTGCTCGCCGACGCCAAGGCCCAGGCCGACCGGATGGTCGCTGAGGCGCGTCAGCACAGCGAACGAATGGTGGGAGAGGCCCGTGAGGAGGCCAACCGCATCGCCGCCACCGCGAAGCGCGAGTACGAGGCCAGCACGGGACGCGCCAAGACCGAGGCCGACCGGCTCATCGAGAGCGGCAACCTCGCGTACGAGAAGGCTGTGCAGGAAGGCATCAAGGAGCAGCAGCGGCTGGTCTCGCAGACCGAGATCGTCCAGACCGCGACCTCCGAAGCCACCCGGCTCATCGACTCGGCGCACGCCGAGGCCGACCGTCTCCGCGGCGAATGCGACATCTACGTCGACAGCAAGCTGGCCGAGTTCGAGGACTTCCTGAACGGCACGCTGCGCTCCGTCGGCCGGGGACGTCACCAGTTGCGCACCGCCGCGGGCACCCACGACTACGCGGCTCGTTAGCCGCCGCGGCCGTCGCCGTAGGATTGACATCCATGGCGACGCACCCAAAAGCGGCGGCGCGCCGCGAGTCACGGTCGCCGCTGGTTATCAATATCTCCCGGCTTGGCCGGCGTCCTGGGTCGATGATGACGCTGGCCCAGACGGTGCCCAGCCCGTCGCGCATCGGATTAGACCTGATTGCGGTCGACAAAGGTGCGCCCATGGAGCTGGATCTGCGGATCGAAGCCGTCTCCGAAGGCGTGTTAGTGACGGGAACGGTGGCCGCGCCGACGGCGGGGGAATGTGTGCGCTGCCTGACCCCGATCGCCGACCACGTCGAGATCGACCTCACCGAGCTGTTCGCCTATCCCGACAGCACCACCGATGAAACAACCGACGCCGACGAGCTCGGCCGCGTTGTAGATCAGACCGTGGACCTCGAACAGCCGATCATCGACGCTGTCGGGCTGGCGCTGCCGTATACGCCCCTGTGCGGGCCGGACTGCGCGGGGCTGTGTCCGCAGTGCGGCGTGGCACTAGCCACCGCCGAGCCCGGCCATCACCACGAACAGATCGATCCGCGGTGGGCCAAGCTCTCCGGTCTTCTCGATCAGGACGACAAGTGAGCGCCGACCGTCTGCAGTTGCTCAAGGCTCTTGGCGTCGACCTGGAACCCGAACTGCTCACCATCGCGCTCACTCACCGCAGCTTCTCCTATGAGAACGGCGGGCTGCCCACCAACGAACGCCTCGAGTTTCTCGGCGACGCCGTGCTCGGGCTGACCATCACCGAGGAGCTCTACCACCGGCACCCGGACCGCTCCGAGGGCGATCTCGCCAAGCTGCGGGCCAGCATCGTCAACACGCACGCGCTTGCAGACGTCGGCCGCCATCTCACCGAGGACGGGCTGGGCGCCTACCTGCTGCTTGGCAAGGGCGAGGAGAACTCCGGCGGTGCCGACAAGTCCAGCATTCTGGCCGACGGCGTCGAATCCCTGCTGGGCGCAATATATTTGGAGCACGGCATCTCGGTGGCCCGCGAGGTGATTCTGCGGCTGTTCCGCACCCTGCTGGACACCGCGCCAACGCTGGGCGCCGGCCTGGATTGGAAGAGCAGCCTGCAGGAGCTGACGGTGTCGCGCGGCCTTGGTGCGCCGTCCTATGTGGTGACGTCGACGGGCCCCGACCACGACAAGGAATTCACCGCGACAGTCATCGTGAGCGACGCCGAGTACGGCAGAGGCATCGGACGGACGAAGAAAGAGGCCGAGCTCAAGGCCGCGGCGGCGGCGTGGACCGCGCTTGCCGCCTCCGATATCGATGCCTGAGCTTCCCGAGGTCGAGGTCGTCCGGCGCGGGTTGGAGGCACACGTCGCGGGCAGGACCATCACCGCGGTGCGCGTGCACCATCCGCGCGCGGTGCGCCGTCACGAGGCGGGACCCGCCGACCTGACTGCGCGGCTGTTGGGTACGAGCATCACGGGCACCGGTCGCCGCGGAAAGTACCTGTGGCTGACGTTGGATGACGGCTCCGCGCTGGTCGTTCATCTGGGTATGAGCGGGCAGATGCTGCTGGGACCGCTACCGCGTGAGGACCACCTGCGCATCGCGGCATTGCTTGACGACGGCACCGCGCTGAGCTTCGTCGACCAGCGCACGTTCGGTGGCTGGATGCTGTCCGACATGGTCACGGTCGACGGCACGGACGTCCCTGTACCCGTCGCGCACCTTGCCCGCGACCCGCTGGATTCGCGGTTCAATCGCGAGGGCGTCGTTACGGTGTTGCGGCGCAAGCATTCTGAGATCAAGCGTCAGCTGCTGGACCAGACCGTGGTGTCGGGCATCGGCAACATCTACGCCGACGAAGCGCTGTGGCGGGCTCGCGTTAATGGTGCGCGGCTGGCGTCGTCGATGACGCGTCAGAAACTCGGCGAGGTGCTCGACGCCGCCGCTGAGGTGATGACGGAAGCGCTGGGTCAGGGCGGCACGTCGTTCGACTCGTTGTACGTCAACGTCAACGGCGAATCGGGCTACTTCGAGCGGTCGCTGGACGCCTACGGTCGCGAGGGTGAGCCGTGCCGGCGCTGCGGGGCGGTGATGCGGCGGGAGAAGTTCATGAACCGCTCGTCGTTCTACTGCCCGAAATGCCAGCCGAAGCCGCGCGCCCGCCGAGAATAAACTGCCGCGAGCGACCGTGTTTGTACGTCGACACGCCGTGTATCGGTGGCATTTTGCGGTCGCTCGCGAGAAGGGAAGGGCCCATGACGGAACTGTGGGTTGAGCGCACCGGCGTGCGTCGCTACACCGGGCGCAGCTCACGCGGCGCAGAGGTGCTCGTCGGCAACGAGGATGTCGAGGGTGTCTTCACGCCGGGCGAGCTGATGAAGATCGCGTTGGCGGCCTGCAGTGGGATGGCCAGCGACGCGCCGCTGCAGCGGCGCCTCGGCGACGACTACTCGACCACCATCCGGGTGTCCGGCCCCGCCGACCGCGAGCAGGAGCGGTACCCGCTGCTCGAAGAACGGATGGAGCTGGACTTGTCGGGGCTCTCCGCGGACGAGGTCGCGCGCATACTCACGGTCGTCGAGCGCGCGATCGACCAGGTCTGCACCGTCGGCCGCACCCTGAAGTCCGGTACCAAAGTGACGTTTGAGGTCAGTGATGCAGGAGTTAGCTGACGTTCGGCTGACGGCGTGGGTGCACGGATACGTGCAGGGGGTCGGCTTCCGGTGGTGGACACGGTCTCGAGCCCTTGAACTGGGCCTGACCGGATACGCCTCCAACAGGCCGGACGGCCGCGTACAGGTCGTCGCGCAGGGTCCTCGCGATGCCTGCGAAAAGCTTCTTGAACTGCTACAAGGCGGCAGCACACCCGGTCGCGTCGAGAAAGTTGTCGCGGACTGGTCAGAACCTGGCGACGCGCTACAAGGGTTCACCGAACGTTAGCCTTCGCGACGGTAGTGTGGCACGTCGTGCACCTCAAGAGTCTGACCCTGAAGGGCTTCAAGTCGTTTGCTTCGCCGACGACTCTGCGCTTCGAGCCAGGCATCACCTGTGTCGTCGGCCCGAACGGATCCGGCAAGTCGAATGTGGTGGACGCCCTCACCTGGGTGATGGGAGAGCAGGGCGCGAAAACATTGCGTGGCGGCAAAATGGAGGACGTCATCTTCGCCGGTACGTCGTCTCGGCCGCCCCTTGGTCGCGCCGAGGTCACAGTCACCATCGACAACTCCGATAATTTGTTGCCGATCGAGTACTCCGAGGTGTCGATCACCCGCCGGATGTTCCGCGACGGCGGCAGCGAATACGAAATCAACGGCACCAGTTGCCGTTTGATGGATGTGCAAGAGCTGCTGTCCGACTCCGGAATCGGCCGCGAAATGCACGTCATCGTCGGCCAGGGCAAGCTCAACGAGATCCTCGAATCGCGGCCCGAGGACCGGCGCGCGTTCATCGAGGAAGCCGCGGGCGTGCTCAAGCACCGCAGGCGCAAGGAGAAGGCGGTCCGCAAGCTCGACTCGATGTCGGCCAACCTTGCCCGCCTGACCGACCTGACGACCGAACTGCGCCGCCAGCTCAAGCCGCTCGGCCGCCAAGCCGAGATGGCCCGTCGCGCCCAGACCATCCAGGCCGATCTGCGCGACGCCCGGTTGCGGCTCGCCGCCGACGACCTCGTCACGCGCAAGACCGAATTCGACAACACCGACCAGGCCGAGACGACGCTACGACGCGAGCACGACGAGCTGACCACCCGGTTGGAGGCCAAGTCCGCCGAGCTCGACACGCATGAGTCGGCAGTGAACAGCCTGAGCGAGCGCGCCGAGAACGCGCAGCAGACGTGGTTCCGGCTGTCGGCGCTCGCCGAACGGGTCAGCGCGACGGTGCGCATCGCCAGTGAGCGCGCCCAGCATCTCGACGCCGAACCCGAGGCATCCAGCGGCCCCGACCCCGACGAGCTGGACGCCCAGGCCGCCGAAGTCGCGGAGCAGGAGCGGCAACTGCTCGACGAACTGGACGAGTCCCGTGCCCGGCTGGAAGCGGCTCGCGCCGAACTCACCGAACGCGAGCAGCTCGCCGCCGAGGCCGAACGTGCCCATATGGCCGCCGCCCGCGCCGAAGCCGACCGCCGCGAGGGCCTGGCCCGGCTGTCCGGGCAGGTCGACACCATGCGGACCCGCGTGGAGTCGATCGACGAAACCGTGGCACGGCTCACCGGTGGTATCGACGAGGCCGCCGCCAAAGCACAGCAGATGCAGGCGGAGTTCGAGACCGTGCAGAGCCGGGTTTCAGAACTCGACGCCGGCGAGGTCGGCCTCGACGAGCACCATGACCGCACGGTCTCCGCGCTGCGACTGGCCGACGAACGCGTCGCAGAGCTGCAGGCCGCCGAGCGGGGCGCCGAGCGGCAGGTGGCGTCGCTGCGGGCTCGCATCGAGGCGCTGTCCGTTGGCCTCGACCGCAAGGACGGCGCCGCGTGGTTGCAGCAAAACCACGGTGGCGCAGGGCTTTTCGGCTCGATTGCAAACCTGCTCAAGGTGCGTCCTGGCTACGAAGCAGCGATCGCCGCGGTGCTTGGTGCGGCCGCCGACGCCGTCGCGGCCGAGAACTTCGGGGCCGCCCGTTCCGCGGTCGCCGCGCTGAAGGAGTCCGACGGCGGCCGCGCGGCGATCGTGCTCGGCGACTGGCCCGCGCATGCGCAGCCGGCTGCGGGCCCGCCCCCGTATGGCGCGGCCTGGGCGGTGGATCTGGTCGACGCGCCGCCACGGTTGCAGGGCGCGATCAGCGCAATGCTCTCCGGTGTCGCCGTGGTCGGCGACCTGTCAGGCGCGCTCGACCTGGTCGCGGCGCGGCCGCAGCTGAAAGCCGTCACCGCAGAAGGCGATCTCGTCGGCGCCGGCTGGGTCAGCGGCGGATCGGACCGCAAGCCGAGCACGCTGGAGATCACCTCGGAGGTCGAGAAGGCCCGCGACGAACTGGTGGCCGCCGAGAAGCAGGTCGGTGAGCTGACGGCCGCGCTGTCCGGCGCACTGGCCGAGCAGGCCGACCGGCAGGACGCCGCAGAGCAGGCGCTCGCCGCGCTCAACGAATCTGACGCCGCGATCTCGGCGATCTATGAGCAGCTGGGCCGGCTCGGCCAAGACGCCCGCGCAGCAGACGACGAATGGCAGCGGCTGATCCACCAGCGCAATGAGCTGGAGTCCGGCCGCACGCGAACGGTCGAGGAGCTCACCGAACTCGAGCAGCGGCTGCACAACGCTCAGCAGGAGCCGACGTTCGACGCCGAACCCGTCAACCGCCAGGAGTCGATGGCCGCCGCCGAGGCCGCCCGGGCCGCAGAGGTGGAGGTACGGCTGACGGTTCGCACCGCGGAGGAACGGGCGAATGCCGTTCGCGGGCGGGCTGATTCATTGCGCCGAGCCGCTGCGGCCGAACGCGAGGCACGGCTGCGCGCCCAACGTGCCCGTGAGGCACGCGTGCACGCCGCGGCCGTCGCCGCCGCGGTCGCCGAGTCGGGACGTCTTGTCGCTCAGCGGCTCAGCGCCGCGGTGGCCGTCGCGTCGCGCGCCCGCGACGAGGTCGCCACCGAGCGCCAGCATCGCGCAGCTGCGTTGGCCAAGGCGCGCGAAGAGGTCAATGAACTCAGCGCCAAGATCGCCGCGCTCACCGATGCGCTGCACCGTGACGAAGTCGCCAAAGCCCAGGCGGCACTGCGCATCGAGCAGCTCGAGCAGCAGGTTCTCGAGCAGTTCGGGATGGCGGTCGACGATCTGATCGCCGAGTACGGACCGGACGTCTCGCTGCCGCCGTCGGAGCTGGAGATGGCCGAGTACGAGCAGGCCCGCGAGCGCGGCGAGCAGGTGACCGCGCCCGCGCCGATGCCGTTCGACCGGCCCACCCAGGAACGCCGCGCCAAGAAGGCCGAACGTGAGCTCAACGAGCTGGGCCGCGTGAACCCGCTGGCGCTGGAGGAGTTCGCCGCGTTGGAGGAGCGCTACAACTTCCTCTCAACGCAACTCGAGGACGTCAAGGCGGCCCGCAAGGACCTGCTCGACGTGATCGCGGACGTCGACGAGCGCATCCTGCAGGTGTTCGCCGAGGCCTATGTCGACGTGGAACGTGAATTCCAGCAAGTGTTTTCGACGTTGTTCCCCGGCGGTGAAGGCAGGCTGCTGCTCACCGATCCCGAGAACATGCTGACCACCGGCATCGAGGTCGAGGCGCGACCACCTGGCAAGAAGATCAAGCGGCTGTCACTGCTGTCGGGTGGCGAGAAGTCGCTGACCGCCGTCGCGATGCTGGTGGCAATCTTCCGCGCCAGGCCGTCGCCGTTCTACGTGATGGACGAGGTGGAGGCCGCGCTCGACGACGTCAACCTGCGCAGGTTGATCAGCCTGTTCGAGCAGTTGCGCGAACGCTCGCAGCTGATCGTCATCACCCACCAGAAGCCGACCATGGAGGTCGCCGACGCGCTCTACGGCGTGACGATGCGCGACGACGGCATCACCGCGGTGATCAGTCAACGCATGCGCGGCCAGGAATTGGTCGCGGCCACCAACTAGTTGCGATTTGTGGCGCCTTACCGGCGGTGAGCGCCGGTAACACTCCGCAAATCACAATGGGGTGACGCCGCGGCGGCGCAACGCCGCGAGATCCGCAGCGCCGCAGCCATGTAGGCAGATCAGAAGCTCGTCGATGAAGCACTGCAGCCAATCCACCACGGCCGCAACCGATTCGATCGCCGGCGCAAGCAGTGGCCTGGCGACCGAAACCGCGTCGGCGCCCATCGCCAGCACCTTCGCGGCGTCCATGCCGGTGCGGATGCCGCCGGACGCGACGACAGGAACATCGGGCAACATGTGCCGCACTTCCAGCAGCGCCTGGGCGGTCGGAATGCCCCACTCCGCCATGGCCGGAAAGCGGATCTCGCCGTAGCGCACGAACTGTTCGACGCGCGCCCAAGACGTGCCGCCCGCGCCTGCGACGTCGACGGCGGCAATCGGGCAATCGACCAGCTCGGCGGCCGCCGCGGCGCCTATTCCGTGGCCGACCTCTTTCAACATCACCGGATAGCCGATCGACCCGGCGATGACGCGTAGTCGCGCGATCGAGCCGGAGAAGTCGGTGTCACCCTTGTGCTGCATGGCCTCTTGCAACGGATTGGTGTGCACCGCAAGCGCATTGGCGCCGACCCGATCCAAAGCCTTGACGAGGTCGGGCACCATCATGTCATTGAGTTGGGCCAGCCCGATGTTGCCGATCAGCAGGACGTCGGGGGCGACGTCGCGGACGCCGAAGCTGGCCGACGCCGACCCGTTGTCGAGCATGATCCGCTGCGAGCCGAGCATCATGCCGATGCCGAGCTGCTGGGCAGCGGCGGCCAGATTGTGGTTGATGGTCGCCGAGAGTTCGGCTCCGCCGGTCATCGGACCGATCAACACAGGGGCCCGCAGTCGCGAGCCGAGAAAGTTGGTGGACAGATCGACACTGCCGAGGTCGGTCTGGGTGAGCGCGTTGTACGGCAACTGGTAGCGCTCTAGCCCCGTGGTGACGGTCTGGTATTCGACGGCCTCGGTCAGGCACACGTCGATGTGGCGCCGTTTGCGGGTTTCCATGCCGCCGGGGTCACGCGTCACCGGCTATCCCCCCTGAGACAATGGCGTGGTGTCGGAGGCCTTGTGGATCGCTATCGCGGTCATTGCCGTTCTGCTTGTAGTCGCGCTGGTCGTCGGACTGCTGCGGTACCGGCGCCGACGGATCAACCTGTCGTCTGCAGACACTGCCACTCCCATCGACCGCTCGGGCGGCTATACCGCCTCTTCAGGTATCACCTTCAGCCGGTCAGCGACCGCTGAGCCGGTTGACCGCATCGATACCAGCGGGCTGCCCGCCGTCGGCGATGATGCCACCATCCCGCGCGATGCGCCGAAACGGCCGATCGCCGACGTCCGGTTGCCGGAGCCGCCGGTTCGGGAGCCCGAGCCGCCCGCACCCGAGCCCGCCGCACCTGAGCCCGCTGCGCCCAAGGCCGACGCCATTGCACCCGACCTCGAGGCCATCACCCCACCGGAAGGCCGGCTGGACCGGCTGCGCGGGCGCCTCGCCAAGTCGCAGAACACGCTGGGCCGCAGCATGCTCGGCCTGCTCGGCGGCGGAGACCTCGACGAGGATTCGTGGCAGGACGTCGAGGACACACTTCTTATCGCCGATCTCGGGCCGGTGGTGACGGATTCGGTGGTCACCGCGCTGCGGTCGAGGATGGCCAGCAGCAATGTGCGCACCGAAACCGACGCGCGTGCCGTGCTTCGCGAGGTCCTGATCTCCGAGTTGCACCCCGATCTGGACCGCTCGATCAAGGCGCTGCCGCACGACGACAAACCGTCGGTGTTGTTGGTCGTCGGCGTGAACGGCACCGGCAAGACCACGACAGTCGGCAAGCTGGCCCGCGTGCTGGTCGCCGACGGCCGCCGTGTTGTGCTCGGCGCTGCCGACACCTTCCGCGCCGCCGCAGCTCACCAGCTGCAGAGCTGGGCGTCGCGGGTGGGCGCCGAAGTGGTCACTGGGGCCGAGGGCGCCGACCCGGCCTCGGTCGCATTCGATGCCGTGGACAAGGGCATCGAATCCGGCGCCGACGTCGTGGTCATCGACACCGCCGGGCGGCTGCACACCAAGACCGGCCTGATGGACGAGCTCGGCAAGGTCAAGCGGGTGGTCAGCAGGCGCGCCAAGGTCGACGAGGTGCTTTTGGTGCTCGACGCGACCATCGGCCAGAACAGCCTGCCGCAGGCCCGCGTGTTTGCCGAAGTCGTCGACATCACCGGCGTGGTGCTGACCAAACTGGACGGCACGGCAAAGGGCGGAATCGTTTTTCGCGTTCAGCAGGAATTGGGTGTGCCGGTCAAGCTCGTCGGCCTTGGCGAAGGCCCCGACGATCTCGCCCCATTTGAGCCCGCGGCGTTCGTCGACGCGCTGCTCGGTTAACCAATGCATCCGAAAAACCACAGGATGTAACACCCGCGAAACCTGTACTGCGCATCCGTTCACACGAGCGAAACACGCCAGCGTCCTAGGCGAAACAACCACTCAGCATTGTCTTGGCCAGGTCAACGGTCGTCAAACCTTGGCGGCCGTGGCATGTCGAAGGAGGAAACTGCGAGTGGATGGATTCCCGATCCTGGGTCAACCGGACACGGGTGACACAGCGTGGATGCTGGCAAGCGCCGCGATGGTGCTGCTGATGACGCCAGGGCTGGCGTTCTTCTATGGCGGCATGGTTCGCGCCAAGGGTGTGCTCAACATGATCATGATGAGCGTCAGCGCCATTGGCTTGGTGACGGTGTTGTGGGTGCTGTACGGCTACTCACTGGCCTTCGGCAACGACGTGAGCAATCTCTTCGGCGACCCGACGCAGTACTGGGGACTGAAGGGCCTGATTGGCGGTAACGCGGCCGCCGAGGTTATCGCGGATCCGTCTGCCGGCCTCGAAGCCGCAGCAGCCGTCGACATCCCGCTGGTGTTCACGCTGCCTGCAACGGTGTTCGTGGCATTCCAGCTGATGTTCGCGATCATCACCGTCGCTCTGATCTCCGGCGCTGTCGCCGACCGCGTCAAGTTCGGCGGCTGGCTGCTGTTCGCCGGCCTCTGGGCCACCTTCGTCTACTTCCCGATCGCCCACTGGGTGTTCGCGTTCGACGGTGCGACCGCCGAGACCGGCGGCTGGATCGCCAACAAGTTGGCGGCCATCGACTTCGCCGGTGGCACAGCGGTTCACATCAACGCGGGCACGGCAGGTCTGGTCCTCGCGCTGATCGCGGGCAAGCGCCTCGGTTGGCCCGGTACGCCCATGCGACCGCACAACCTGCCGTTCGTCATGCTCGGCGCCGGCCTGCTGTGGTTCGGCTGGTACGGATTCAACGCCGGTTCGGCCACCGCCTCCAACGGCACTGCCGGCTCGACATTCGTCACGACGACGGTCGCGACGGCAATGGCCATGCTGGCCTGGCTGCTCACCGAACGCATCCGCGACGGCAAGGCGACCTCGCTTGGCGCGGCCTCGGGCATCGTGGCCGGCCTCGTGGCCATCACCCCGTCCTGTGGTGCGGTCAACGTGGTGGGAGCGCTCGTCATCGGCGCGCTCGCCGGCGTCCTCTGCGCACTGGCAGTCGGCCTGAAATACAAACTGGGATATGACGACTCACTCGACGTCGTTGGCGTCCACCTTGTCGGTGGCCTCGTCGGCACGTTGATGATCGGCTTGGTCGCGGCACCGGAGACCTACAACGGCGTCGCCGGCCTGTTCTACGGCGGCGGATTCGACCAACTGTGGCGTCAGGCCGTGGGAGCCGGTGCGGTTCTGCTCTATTCGGCCATCGGTACCGCTATCGTCGCTCTGATCGTGAAATACACAATCGGGTTGCGGATCAGTGAGGAAGACGAATCGACTGGCATCGATGAGGCTGAACACGCTGAAACCGGATACGACCTCGCGGCGGTCGGCAGTAGCTCGGTGCTGGCCCGTCACGGCGCGGAGGAAAGAGGACTATGAAGCTGATTACTGCGATCGTCAAGCCGTTCACGCTCGAAGACGTCAAGACCGGCCTGGAGCAGACGGGTATTCTCGGAATGACCGTCAGCGAGGTTCAAGGCTATGGCCGCCAGAAGGGTCACACCGAGGTGTACCGCGGCGCCGAGTACTCGGTCGACTTCGTGCCGAAGGTGCGGGTGGAGGTCGTGGTCGATGATTCTGCCGTCGACAAGGTGGTCGATGTCATCGTCCAGGCCGCGCGTACCGGAAAGATCGGTGACGGCAAGGTGTGGGTAAGCCCCGTCGACACTGTTGTCCGGGTGCGCACCGGAGAGCGGGGGACCGACGCCCTGTAAAGCAGTGTCGTGAATTGAGACGTCGTCTCCCGGCCGTGCACCGTGTGAGCGTTAGTAGGCAAGTGCCGGGGGAGGACTCGAAATGAAAGAGCAGACACCAGATCCCGCCGCCGGCGCCCCCCGATGGGTGGCACCGGCGGCGGGTTCGTTGCGTCCTGCCACCGATCTGTCCGCGGCATCCGAGCAGCTGTTGACGGGCGGGTCGCGCCAACTTGATACGGCCGCACTCCGGGATGCGCTGCTGGATCTGCACGAGTTCTGGCTGACCACAAAGGCCGCCGAGATCGGCATCACGGCCACCAGTGGCTTCGCGATCGTCGCCACCGGCGGCCTTGGCCGCGGCGAACTGCTGCCGTACTCCGATCTCGACCTGATGTTGCTGCACGACAACATGCCTCACGATGTGGTCAGTCAGGTCGCCGAGCTGCTGTGGTACCCGTTGTGGGACGCCAACATTCGCATCGACCACAGTGTGCGCACCGTGCCGGAGGCGCTGACGGTCGCCGGTGAGGACATCTCGGCCGGGCTGGCCATGCTCGAGGCGCGCCATATCGCCGGCGACGGCGACCTGTCGGCGCTGTTGATCGCGGGAGCGCGCCGGCAGTGGCGCACCGGGATCGCGTCGCGTTTCGAAGAACTCGTCGACCACTCGCGGGCGCGGTGGCAGCGCAGCGGGCAGATCGCCCACCGCGCAGAGCCCGACCTGAAATGCGGCAGGGGTGGCCTGCGCGACGTCCAGTTGCTCAACGCGTTGGCGATCGCGCAACTGGCCGATGTGTACCCCAGCCGCTCGTTGGCGTCGCCGACCGAAACATTGGGCGAGGCGCACCTGGCGCTGCTGAACGTCCGCACCGAACTTCACCGGGTGTCCGGCCGCGGCCGCGAGCTGCTGCTGGCCCAACATGCCGACGAGATCGGCGCGGCCTTGCGCATCGGTGACCGATTTGACTTGGCGCGCATGCTTTCCGACGCGGCCCGCACCGTGAGCTATTACGTCGACGCCGGACTGCGCACCGCCGCCAATGCCTTGCCCCGGCGCGGTTTTGCGGCGCTGCGACGACCCGTGCGCCGTCCTCTCGACGAAGGCGTCATCGAGTTCGCGGGCGAAGTGATCCTGGCCCGCGACGCCCGCCCCGAACGCGATCCCGGCCTGATCCTTCGGGTGGCGGCCGCATCGGCGACCACCGGTCTGCCCATGGCGGCGTCCACGCTCAGCCGGCTGGTGGAAACCGCTCCGGAATTGCGGACACCCTGGCCGCGCCAGGCCCTCAAGGACCTCCTCGTGATGCTCGCGGCCGGGCCGGCTGCGGTGGCCACGATCGAGGCGCTGGATCGCACGGGCTTGTGGGGCCGGCTGTTCCCGGAGTGGGGCGCGGTGCGCGACCTCCCGCCGCGCGACGTCGTGCACATCTGGACGGTGGACCGCCACCTCGTCGAAACCGTTTCGCGGGCAAGCGCATTCACCACGCGGGTGTCGCGCCCGGACCTGTTGGTGCTCGGCGCGCTTGTCCACGACATCGGCAAGGGCAGGGGCGGGGACCACAGCGTCATCGGTGCCGAGCTGGCCACCCAGATCGGCACTCGGCTGGGCCTATGGCCGTCGGACGTCGAGATCCTCTCGAAGCTCGTGCGGCACCACCTGCTGCTGCCGCACACCGCGACGCGTCGCGACCTGCAGGACCCGAAGGTCATCGCGGCGGTCGTCGACGCGCTTGACGGCGACCCGGTGCTACTCGAGCTGTTGCATGTGCTGGCCGAGGCTGACTCGTTGGCCACCGGTCCCGGGGTGTGGGGCGACTGGAAGGCGTCGCTGATCGGTGACCTGGTCCGTCGCTGCCGGCTTGTGATGGCAGGCGATCCGCTGCCTCAGCCCGATCCCATTGACCCCCGGTATCTTTCGCTGGCAGCCGATGTCGGTGTGCACGTCGAACTGGTTCCCGCCGACAGCCCGCACATCTACAACGTAATGATGATCGCGCCGGACCGCCGTGGCCTGCTGAGCAAGGCCGCCGGCGTGCTTGCGCTGAATTCCCTGCGCGTGCACTCGGCTTCGGTCAACGGTCACGAAGGCTCGGCGATCAACACGTTCGTCGTCTCACCGCATTTCGGTACGCCTCCGGCGGCCGAGCTGTTGCGCCAGCAGTTCATCCTCGCCCTCGACGGCGAACTGGACGTGCTGGCGTCGCTGGACAAGCGCGACCGCGACGCCGCCCAACACGGCACGGCCCGAGCCGGCGATGTGCCGGACGCAGTACCGATCAACCACGCGACGGCGCCGCCGCGCATTCTGTGGTCCAACGGCGCCGAGCCCGGCGAGTTGCTGGTTCAGATCCGCACGACCGATCGCGCCGGATTGCTGGCGAGACTGACGGCGATCTTCGAGCGCGACGGCGTTGACATCGCGTGGGCCAAGGTCACCACCCTTGGCTCGTCGGTCGTCGACGTGTTCAGCATCACCGTCGTCGGAGACGGCGATTCGGCCGGAGTGCCCACACGATCATCCGGCGCCGTGCGCGACGAACTCGAGCGCGACCTGTACGCATTGCTGCCAGCGCCTGCGCCCGCGAAGCCGGCTTCGCAAGCCAGCTAGGCTTGACCGCGTGTTTGAATCGCTGTCCGACCGGTTGACCGGTGCCCTTCAGGGGCTACGTGGCAAGGGGCGGCTGACCGACGCCGATATCGACGCGACCACCCGCGAGATTCGGCTGGCGCTGCTGGAAGCCGACGTCTCGCTGCCCGTCGTGCGCGAGTTCGTCGCGCGCATCAAGGAACGGGCCAAGGGCGCCGAGGTCTCAGGTGCGCTCAATCCCGCCCAGCAGGTCGTCAAGATCGTCAACGACGAACTCGTCGGGATTCTCGGCGGGGAGACCCGTCAGCTGGCCTTCGCCAAGACCCCGCCGACCGTGATCATGCTGGCGGGCCTGCAGGGCTCCGGCAAGACCACCTTAGCTGGAAAGCTAGCGAAATGGCTTCGCGGACAAGGTAATACGCCGCTGCTGGTGGCGTGTGACCTGCAGCGGCCCGGCGCAGTCAACCAGCTGCAGATCGTTGGCGAACGCGCAGGCGTGCAGGTCTTCGCGCCGCACCCTGGCGTGTCCAATGAAGGCTCTGCCGACGCCGGGCCCGGCGACCCGGTCGCCGTCGCGGCCGCGGGCCTTGCCGAGGCCAAGACCAAGCACTACGACGTCGTCATCGTCGACACCGCGGGCCGCCTCGGCATCGACGACGAACTGATGGGCCAGGCCGCCGCGATCAGGCAGGCCGTCGACCCCGACGAGGTGCTGTTCGTCCTGGACGCCATGATCGGCCAGGACGCGGTGACCACGGCCGAGGCGTTCCGCGAGGGCGTCGGCTTCACCGGCGTCGTGCTGACCAAGCTCGACGGCGACGCCCGCGGCGGTGCCGCGCTGTCGGTGCGCGAGGTCACCGGCGTGCCGATCCTGTTCGCCTCCGCAGGTGAGAAGCTCGAGGACTTCGACGTCTTCCACCCCGACCGGATGGCCAGCCGCATCCTCGGCATGGGCGACGTGCTCACCCTCATCGAGCAGGCCGAACAGCACTTCGACGCCCAGCAGGCCGAGGCCGCTGCCGCCAAGATCGGCAGCGGTGAGCTGACGCTGGAGGACTTCCTCGAGCAGATGCTGGCCATCCGCAAGATGGGCCCGATCGGCAATCTGCTCGGCATGCTGCCCGGCGCTGGTCAGATGAAGGATGCGCTGGCCGCGGTCGACGACAGCCAGCTTGACCGCGTGCAGGCGATCATCCGCGGCATGACACCGGCAGAGCGGGCCGACCCGAAGATCATCAACGGGTCTCGCCGGTTACGGATCGCCAACGGCTCAGGCGTGACGGTTGGCGAGGTCAACCAGCTCGTCGACCGGTTCTTCGAGGCCCGGAAGATGATGTCGCAGATGGCCGGCCAGATGGGAATGCCGTTCGGGCGCAAGGGCGGAAGCCGTAAGGCGGCCAAGGGCAAAGGCAAGAAGGGGAAGAAGGGCGCACGGGGGCCGACGCCGCCGAAGGCGCGTAATCCGCTCGCCGGTGGTATGCCCGCGGGTTTCCCTGACCTGTCGAACATGCCCAAGGGCCTCGACGAGCTGCCGCCGGGCCTGGCCGATATCGACCTGTCGAAGCTGAAGTTCCCGGGTCAGAACTAAGGATGCGCCACCCACCTCTTCATGTCCGCGGCCTTGGGCTGCCCGATGAAGAGCCGGTTCAGTGGTGGATCGTCGACGGCGTACTTTCCGCGGAGCCGGTCGGCAACGCGGACACGGTATTCGATGGCGGCTGGGTTCTGCCCGGGCTGGTCGACGCGCACTGCCACGTCGGCCTTGGCGAGCACGGCCCGGTCGAAGGTCTCGATGAGTGCATCACGCAGGCCAAAATCGAGCGCGACGCGGGTGCGCTGCTGCTGCGCGACGCCGGGTCACCGGTCGACACCCGCAGCCTCGACGACCATGACGACCTGCCGCGGATCATCCGCGCAGGCCGGCACCTCGCGAGGCCCAAGCGCTACCAGCGCGGCTTCGCGATCGAACTGGATGACGAGTCCCAGCTGCCGGATGCGGTGGCCGAGCAGGCGCGCTGGGGCGACGGCTGGGTGAAGCTGGTCGGCGACTGGATCGACCGCGACCTCGGTGACCTGGCGCCGCTGTGGTCCGACGACGTGCTCAAGGCCGCGATCGACGCCGCGCACACCAACGGCGCCCGTGTCACCGCCCACGTGTTCAGCGAGGAGGCCCTGCCCGGCCTGATCAACGCCGGCATCGACTGCATCGAACACGGCACCGGCCTGACCGACGACACCATCGAGCTCATGGTCGAACACGGCACCGCGCTGGTGCCCACGCTGATCAACATCGAGAACTTCCCGGGTATCGCCGCTGGGGCCGAGAAGTACCCGGCGTACGCGCGTCACATGCGTGACTTGTACGAGCGGTGCCATCCGCGCATCGCCACGGCTCGTGAGGCGGGCATACCGATCTTCGCGGGCACCGACGCGGGCAGCATGGTCGCGCACGGCCGCATCGCCGACGAGGTCGATGCGCTCAAGCGGATCGGGATGAGCCCGACAGAGGCGTTGGGCGCCGCATCGTGGGATGCCCGCCGGTGGCTGGGCCGTCCCGTCCTCGAGCACGGAGCACCCGCGGACCTGGTCTGCTACGCCGACGACCCGCGTTCGGGCGCAAGCGTTCTCAACAATCCGGACGTCGTGATCCTGCGCGGCAGGGTTTTCTAGCGCCGCCGCTAGTAGACGTCGCGCACGTAGCGGTGGGACTTTATGAGTTCGTTGACGTACGCGTGCGCTGCGGCGGCGTCCATCCCGCCTCGACTGGCCACGATGTTGTGCAGCGTCGCGTCGACGTCCTTCGCCATCCGCTCTGCGTCTCCACACACATAGACGTGTGCGCCGTCCTCGAGCCACTCGAAGAGTTCCGCCGAGTTCTCCCACATGCGGTGCTGGACATAGGTTTTCGGGTCGCCCGCAGCGCAGTCGCGCGAGAACGCCAGGTCGAGCCGGGTCAGGGTGCCTGATTCGACGAAGCTTGTGAGTTCGTCGCCGTAGAGGAAGCTCGTGGCACGCCGACGATCCCCGAAGAACAGCCACGAGCGTCCCGGCGCTCGGGTGGCATGGCGTTCCTGAAGGAAGCCCCGGAAAGGCGCGATGCCGGTTCCCGGACCGATCATGATGATCGGCACGTCGGGGGCGGGCAGGCGGAAGGTGTGGTTCGGTCGCAGGTGCACCCGCACCGTCTCACCGCGGTCCGCCAGGAACGTCGAAGCCACGCCACCGTACCGGCGATCGCCCGCGGTGTAGCGCACCGTCGCGACCGTCAGGTGCACGTGGTAGGGGTGTACCAGCGGGCTGGATGCGATCGAGTAGTCGCGGAAGGCAAGCGGGCGCAAGGTGTCGACGACCTCGTCGAGGGTCAGCTCGCCCAGCCTGATTAGGTCGAGAACATCCTTGCCGTACGACCACGACCCCGGTACGTCGGTCGCGTCGTTCTCGAGCGCGACCGCTGCCTGTTCATCGTGAGTTCGGTTGGCCACCAATGCCTTCAGCGCTCGGGACGGCGTCCGGATCTCCAGGTGATGGGTGAGCAGGACCCCTAGTGGCTCGTCGCGGTCGGCGACCGCATGGTCGGCGCCCACGCCGAGTTCGGTGAGCATCGCCTCGACGAGGGCGGGATCGTTGGTGGCGTGCACGGCGATCGAATCGCCTGCGTTATAGGCGATCCCGGAGCCGGCAAGGTCAAGCTCGTAGTGGCGGACCTCCTTGTCGGAATCCGATGCGGTGAGGCACCGGCTGACGGCGAGACGCGCCTCGAATAGTTGATGGCGATCGCGACTCGACTGTTCAGGCCCGGGCCTCTCGCGGGCGGTCACATCGACAGTGGGAGCGGGATTGCTGTGCTCAGCGAGCAGCTTGACGACATCGGTCGTCCACGCCTTGGCTTGCTGTTCATAGGTGCCGTCGATGTCGATCCGGTCAGCAATTCGGGTGGCGCCCAGCGCTTCGAGGCGCTCATCGAGAAGCCGGCCGGCGTGGCAGAACAATTCGTAGGAACTGTCGCCGAGGGCCAGCACCGCGAAGCTCAGATGGTCGAGCCGGTCGGTCTCGGCGCTGATCGCTTCCCAGAACAAGGTGGCGTTGTCGGGGAACTCACCGTCGCCGAATGTCGACGTGACCACGACGAAGTGTGTCGCCGATTGCAACTCCGCGACGTCGAGCTGGTTGAGCTCGATAGCTGTCGCCTCGATGCCGATGGCGTCGAGCGCCTCGGTGAACGATATGGCGGCGTCTTCGGCATTTCCCATATCGGTGCCGAATCCGACGATCAGCGAGAAGTCATGTTGCCCAGTCACCACCGCCCCCTTAGGTCATGCGCACGAACATGCCGTGCACAAAGTTAGGGTGACCTTACTTTGAGGTGAGCGGCTGCGGGGGCGTCCCTTTCAGGCGCACAAGCACGCGGGGGGCTCAGCGGTACTGGCTGAAGCCCCAGTCCAACAGGCCGATCGCCTGGCCGAACAGGTCGCCTTCGCCGTACATCTGCACGACCACCAGCCGCCGGCCGTTGCGCTGCGCGGCGCCGACGTAGGTCTTGCGGGCGATGTTGGTGTAACCGGTCTTGCCGGCCAGCGTGCCGGGATAGCGCTGCAACAACTCGTTCTGGTTGACGATCTCCCGTGGGCCTTCGTCGGTGGGGAACAGCGACGACGGCTGGCGCGCGATCGCGGCGAACAGCGGATATCCCAGCGCCGCACGGTAGATCATCGCCAGGTCGAAGGGCGTGGTGATGGACTCCATCCCGGGGCCGTCCAGGCCCGACGGGGACGATGCGCGGGTGTTGCGGGCGCCAAGCGCGGCGGCCTTGGCGTTCATCTTTGCTACCGCGACGCGATATCCGCCGAGCCCGTCGGCCAGCGTGTTGGCGGCGTCGTTGCCCGAGACCAGCATCAGCCCATCGAGCAGCTGTCGTACGGTGTACGCCCGGCCCGCCTTGACGCCGGCGCACGAGCACTCCACCTGTGTGTTCGCCGGGCTGGCGACGATCACCGCGTTGAGCGGCAGTTGGTCGAGCACGACCATCGCGAGCAGTGCCTTGATGGTGCTGGCCGGTGCGTGCGGCTCATATGGGTTGCGGGAGGCCAGAATTCGGCCGCTGTCCAGATCGGCGAGCAGCCATGCCTGGGCCGGGCCTTCTGGCAGCACGACCGCTCCCGACGGTTCGATTCCCGGCTCGGCGGATACCACTGGAGCGACCGCAATGGCCGCGGACAGCGTGATGGTCAACGCGGCCAACAACTTTCGCACGGGCGCCGAGCCTATTCGCTGCGCTCGCCGGCAAGGTCTCGAATCTGTTGCGATTCAGAAACTTTGCGCGTGTGTGCTGGCTACAGCGAACCGATGCTCGCGCTCGGATCAAGCGCGAATCCCCAGTCCAGGAGGCTGACGGCCTGATCCCAGTAGGTAGGGCCGCCGGGCTTGTCCATGCCGAACATCAGCGCGATGACCAGGCGGCGGCCATTGCGTTCGGCGCCGCCGACGAACGTCTTCTGGGCGAGGTCGGTGAAACCGGTCTTGCCGCCGATGGTGCCGGGATAGCGCTTGAGCAGCTCGTCCTGGTTGACCAGCACCTTGTCGCCGGTCTTAGTGGGGAAGACGGTGCTCGGCTGGGCGGTGATCTGTGCGAACACCGGGTTGGCCATAGCGGCACGGAAGATCACCGCAAGGTCGTGCGGCGAGGACCACATGTCCACACCCGGGCCGTCGAGGCCCGACGGGGAGCCGGCGTTGGTGCCGTACGCGCCGAGTAACGCCGCCTTGCCGTTCATTTTCATGACGGCGGCTTCTTGCCCGCCGAGCATGGTGGCCAGGGTGTTGGCGGCGTCGTTGCCAGACACCAGCAGCAGCGCCTCGAGCAGCTGCCGTGCGGTGTAGACGCGGCCGGGCGCCACGCCCGCGCAGTTGCACTCGACCTTGGTGTCGGCCTCATTGGCGACGACGGTGATGTCCAGCGGCAGCTCATCGAGAACCGTCAGCGCCAACAACACCTTGATCGTGCTCGCAGGCGCGTACTGGCCGTATTCGTCGCGTGCGGCCAGCACGGCGCCGCTGTCCATATCGGCGATGATCCACGCCTGGGCCGGCCCGTCGGGGATTGGCACCGAGCCCGAGGGCTGGCTGACGCCGACGGGCGCGGCCGTCGCTGTTGGCATCCCTGCGACCAGCAACAGGGCCGCCGCGACGCAGATAACAAGCCTCCGCATGGGCTGGCAGCGTAGTCGTGTTCAATCGACGCATGTTGAGCCTGGCGGAGATTTCGGATCGGTTGGAGATTCAGCAGCTGATGGTCGACTATTCGACCGCTATTGACCAGCGACGGTTCGACGACCTCGATCGGGTGTTCACCCCGGACGCCTATATCGACTACCGGGCGACGGGCGGGGTCGATGGGCATTACCCGGAGGTGAAGGCGTGGCTGGCGCAGGTGCTGCCGAACTTCCCGGCGTATTCACACATGCTGGGCAACTTCGACGTCCACGTCGAGGGCGACACCGCAACGTCGAGGACGATCTGCTTCAACCCGATGGTGATGGGCGGCGACAAGGCGCAGGTCTACTTCGTCGGGCTGTGGTACGTCGACGAATTCGTGCGCACGCCGCGGGGATGGCGGATGAGCCGCCGCGTCGAGGAGAAGTGCTTCGACAAGTTGCTGTAGCGGGTTCAGGCCCGCCGGCCGACGATCAGGTAGCGGGGCATGGGCTTCTCGTCGATTCGACGGTGCTCGACCTGTAATCCCGAATTCGTCAGCGCCGCAACGATTTCGGTGACTGGTCGCAGGGTGAATCCATACTCGGTGAAGGGCAAGCCGTCCATGACTTCCGGGTCTCCGATCCCGACGACGGCCCGCCCGCCCGGACGCAGCACCCGCGCCAATTCCGCGCACGCGCCGTCGAGATCGGAAACGAAGTAAACGGTGTTGAGTGTGATCACGGCGTCGACGGACTCGGCGTCGAGCGGCAGCGCCATCAGGGAGCCGTCGCCGAGACGCAACCGGCCGGCCTCGACATCGCGGCGGAACCGCGAGCTGGCGCGGCGCACCATGTCGCCGGCGATCTCGAAGCCGTACACCACGCCGTCGTCGCCGACACGATCCAACAGCAATCGCAGGCCGATACCGCCGCCGAAACCGATGTCGGCGGCGACACCGCCGAGGGGAACTTCTGCCGCGTCGACGGCGGCAGCGATAGCTCTGGCGTTGCCACGGTTGAGCGCCCGCGCGACGAGGGGACCGAGAGGTCCGTGAGGGCGACCGAGTTGCCCGGCGACGATGGACAACAGTCGCTGCCGTAGTTGCGTCACATGGCCATTACAACGCGACTGCGCGCTCAGCAGCGGACGGATTTTCAGCCAAGCCCCCTGTTCTGGCACAATGGGCGGCTGTCTGCCCCGCGACCCGCTCTGAGTGATCCGCCTCCGGCTTCTCACTGGGCGCTTGCGCGGCGGTCACACACGTAAGGCAAAACCGGGTCAGGGCATTCCGCCCCGATCGCTGAATTGCAGCGTGGCAATCACAGGAGAACGCTTAATCATGGCTGTCAAGATCAAGCTCACCAGGCTTGGCAAGATCCGCAATCCCCAGTACCGCATTTCCGTGGCTGACGCGCGCACCCGCCGCGATGGCCGGTCGATCGAGGTCATCGGCCGGTACCACCCCAAGGAAGAGCCCAGCCTCATCGAGATCGACTCTGAGCGGGCACAGTACTGGCTCGGCGTCGGCGCCCAGCCCACCGAACCGGTGCTGGCCCTGCTGAAGATCACCGGCGACTGGCAGAAGTTCAAGGGCCTGCCCGGCGCTGAGGGCACGCTGAAGGTCAAGGAGCCCAAGCCCAGCAAGCTGGACCTGTTCAACGCCGCCCTGGCCCAGGCCGACGGCGCGCCGTCCGGCGAGGCCACCCAGCCCAAGAAGAAGAAGGCGCCAGCCAAGAAGGCTGCGGAGGAGAAGGCCGACGACAAGGCCGCCGACGCCACGGCGACCGAGGCGCAGGCCGCTCCCGTCAAGGACGAGTCCGAGCCTGCGGCTGAGGGCGCCGACGCCACCACTTCGCCCGAGTCCACCGAGAGCTGAGCGCGACCGTGAGCTCTGTCGTCGTCGACGCCGTCGAGCACTTGGTCCGCGGCATCGTGGACAACCCCGAGGATGTCCGGGTCGACATGGTGACCAGCCGCCGTGGCCGCACCGTCGAGGTGCACGTGCATCCCGACGATCTCGGCAAGGTCATCGGCCGCGGTGGCCGCACCGCGACCGCGCTGCGCACCTTGGTTGCCGGTATCGGCGGCCGGGGAATTCGCGTCGACGTGGTGGACACCGACCAGTAGCGGTCCTGATATGGACCTCGTGGTCGGGCGGGTCGTCAAAGCGCACGGCGTCACCGGTGAGGTCGTCGTCGAGGTCCGTACCGACGACCCCGAAACCCGCTTCGCGCCTGGCACCACGTTGCGTGGTCGGGCGCCCAAGGGTGGTCCCGAGCGGACCTACGTCGTCGACTCCGCACGTGCGCACAGCGGCCGGTTGCTGGTGCGATTAGAGGGCGTGGCCGACCGCAACGCCGCTGAGGCGTTGCGGCGCATGCTCTTTGTCGTCGACTCAGAAGACTTGCCGCCCATCGAAGATCCCGACGAGTTCTACGACCATCAGCTCGAAGGACTCCGGGTGGTGACGACGGCGGGCCAGGAGGTCGGGACCGTCGCTGAGGTATTACACACGGGGGCAGGCGAATTGCTGGCCATCC
>NZ_DASSCY010000112.1:0-6698 GCF_035697385.1 Mycobacterium sp.
TGCCCAGCTTCCAGGCCACCAACGCCGGCACCGAGCGCGCGCCGGTCATACCGCACAACTCGTCGCGCTCGATCTCGGCGACGATCTCCACGATGCGCCCATCAATCGCGTTGCGCTGCCCGGCCAACTCCGACAACTCCCCGAACAACACATCAAGACGATCACACGGCTTCACCACCGCGGTGTCAGAGGATGCCGTCGAGGACATAACGTCATCATCGCACCCGGGTCCGACAAAATTCGGACTGTCCAAACCGCACCGAGAAGCCGCCGTCATCAACCTTCAAGGGGTAGAGCCTGATTGGCCGCCAGACGCTGCTCGACCGGGGCTATCTGAAGGTGATCCAACCCGGACCGCTACGCACGTTGTCCACCCGAACGTGCCGCGCCGTTAGCCGGTGGCTAGGTGAACAACTGGTTCAGCTCACCGAAGTTCGCCGCCGGAGCGAGACCGTCGAACCTTCCGGTTTCCGCGATTTGCCGTGCAGCAGAAAGGAATGCGCCCCATGCGACCCGCGACAGCGCCGATCCGACGCTGACGCGGCGCACGCCGAGTTCGCCGAGTTCGCTTACCGTCAACCCAGTCGCCGATCCCATCAATACATTGACCGGGTAGGGGCGCAGCGCATCGACCAACGTGGCGATGTCGTCCCTGGTACGCAGGCCCGGTGCATACAGCACGTCCGCGCCGGCATCGGCGAAGGCCTGCAACCGCGTGATCGCCTCGTGCAAAGCATCCGGATGGTCGTAGAGAATGCACTCGGCACGCGCGGTCAGGAGCACGTCGGCTCCTGACTGGTCGATTGCTGACCGCGCAACCCGGACCCGTTCTGCCGCTTCGGGCAACGAAAACAGCGGGTCTTCGGTGCGGCCGCTGGCGTCCTCGATGGACAGTCCGGCCACTCCGGCGGCCACACAGCGGGCGACGTTGACCGCCAAGCCTTCCAGATCGTCCGAATAGCCCGCTTGGAAATCGGCATTGACAGGCAGGTCCACCGCGCCGACGATTTCCACGATGTTGCGCAAGACCGCATCGACACCCAGCGCTGTCGGCGTGTCGGGACGACCCGCCGCGAACGCGAACCCGGCGCTGCTGGTCGCCAGCGCTGGAAAACCCATGGCCGCCAACGCGATAGCCGTTCCGGCATCCCACGGATTCGGCATCACGAAGCAGCCTTGCTCGTGGAGTTGACGGAACGTCATCAGCCCAGGCAGCCGGGACCCAGCAACGCCTTCAAGTCGCCCATCAGCGCCGACGACGGAGTCACCCGCAGCGAGGAGTCCAGCTCGAGCGTCGTGATGCGCTCACCGCTGATCAGCCGAAGATGCACCTGCGAGGTGCCCGGGTGCCTGGCCAGCACCTGCTTGAGCGCGGTGACCTTGTCGACGGTGCACTGCCGCGTCGGCAGGCTCACCGCGACGGGACGATCGACTTGCGCGTGCGAAAAGTCCGGCACCACAAGCTCGTTGGCGATCAGCGATATCCGGTCATCGCGGATTGCCACCTTGGCGCCGACCAGCACGACGGCGTCGTCAGCGATCTCAGCACCGAACGTGGAGTATGTCTGCGGGAAGAACAGGACCTCAATGCCGCCGGTAAGGTCCTCCAACTGCGCTGACGCCCAGGGCAATCCGTTCTTGTTGACCCGCCGGTTCACCGAGGCCAGGATCCCACCGACACGCACCTGCGTCTCGTTGGCGATCTCACCGTTGAGGATCGCCGGGATCTGCGTGTCGACCTGCGCCGTCAGCAGGTGTGCGATGCCGTTGAGCGGGTGCCCCGACACGTACAGGCCGAGCATCTCGCGTTCGAGAGCCAGCTTGTGTTTGTCTTCCCACTCCTCGTCGGGGACCTTGATGGTGAACACCGCATCGGTGGCGGTATCGGCGCCGCCGAACAGGTCGAACTGCCCCATCGCCTCGGCCTTCTTGGTGCCAAGCACCGAGTCGACGGCGTCGGTGTGCACGAGGAACAGGCCTTTACGCGGATGGCCCAGCGAGTCGAACGCGCCGGCCTTGATCAGCGACTCCGTGACCTTCTTGTTGCAGGCCCCGATCTCGATCTTGTTGAGGTAGTCGGAGAAGTCGATGAACTTGCCCTTGTCGGTGCGGGTATTGATCAGCGACGCAACGACATTCGCCCCCACATTGCGCACCGCGCCGAGGCCGTAGCGGATGTCCTCTCCTACGGAGGCGAAGTTGAGCCCCGACTCGTTGACGTCGGGCGGCAGCACGGTGATACCCAGCTTGCGGCAGTCGGCCAGGTAGACAGCGGCCTTGTCCTTGTCGTCGCCCACCGACGTGAGCAGCCCGGCCATGTACTCGGCGGGAAAGTTGGCCTTCAGGTACGCCGTCCAGTACGACACCAGACCGTAGCCGGCGGCGTGCGACTTGTTGAACGCGTAGTCGGCGAACGGCAACACCGTGTCCCACAGCGCCTTGATGGCGGCGGCCGAGAATCCGTTGGCCTTCATGCCGTCGGAGAAGCCCTCGTACTCCTTGTCGAGTACCTCACGCTTCTTCTTGCCCATGGCTTTTCGCAGAATGTCTGCTCGGGCGAGCGAGTAGCCGGCCACCTTCTGCGCGATGCGCATGATCTGCTCTTGGTAAACGATCAGGCCGTAGGTCTCGGAGAGGATTTCCCGCAGCGGCTCTTCGAGCTCGGGGTGGATCGGTTTGATCGCCTGCTTGCCGTTCTTGCGGTCGGCGTAGTCGTTGTGGGCGTTCATGCCCATCGGTCCTGGCCGATACAGCGCGATGACCGCGACAACGTCTTCGAACCCGGTGGGCTGCATCCGGCGCAGCAGGTCGCGCATCGGCCCGCCGTCGAGCTGGAACACGCCGAGCGTGTCACCGCGGCCGAGCAGCTCGTAGGCGGCGGGGTCGTCGAGCGGCACGGCGTCCAGATCGAGGTCGATTCCCCTGTTGGCCCTGATGTTTTCGAGCGCGTCGCCGATGATCGTCAGGTTGCGCAGGCCGAGGAAGTCCATCTTCAACAGGCCGATGGCCTCGCACGACGGGTAGTCCCAGCCGGTGATGATGGCGCCGTCCTGCGCCCGCTTCCACAGCGGGATGGCATCCGTCAGCGGCTCGCTGCTCATGATCACCGCACAGGCGTGCACACCGGAGTTGCGGATCAGCCCTTCGAGGCCGCGGGCGGTCTCGTAGATGGTGCGCACATCGGGGTCGTTGTCGATCAGGGCGCGGACCTCGGCGGCCTCTTTGTAGCGCTCGTGTGTTGGATCGGTGATCCCCGATACCGAGATGTCCTTGGCCATGACCGGCGGCGGCAATGCCTTTGCGATCCGGTCGGCGATCGCGAAGCCAGGCTGGCCGTAGTGGATGCGAGCCGAATCCTTCAGCGCGGCCTTGGTTTTAATGGTGCCGAAGGTGATCACCTGGGCGACCCGGTCCTGGCCCCATTTATCCGCGGCGTAGCGCACCATCTCGCCGCGGCGGCGGTCGTCGAAGTCGATGTCGATATCGGGCATCGAGGCGCGTTCCGGGTTGAGGAACCGCTCGAACAGCAGCCCGTGCTCGATCGGGTCGATGTCGGTGATACGCAGCGCATAGGCGACCAGCGAGCCGGCCGCCGACCCGCGCCCGGGGCCGACCCGGATGTCGACGGACCGTGCGTAGGTCACCAGGTCCGCGACGATGAGGAAGTACGACGGATAACCCTTGGCGCAGATGACCTCGATCTCGTAGGCCGCCCGGTCGACGTAGGCCTGCGGGACGCCGCCGCGGAAGCGCCGCGCCAGCCCGGCATTCACCTCGTGCTGCAACCAGGACGCCTGGTCGTGGCCCTCGGGCACCGGGAAAATCGGCATCCGGTCGCGTGCTGTCCACACATCCTCGTAAGACGAAACGCGTTCGGCGATAAGCAGGGTGGAGTCGCAGGCGCCGGGGACCGAGTCGTCCCACAGTGCGCGCATCTCGGCGGCGGACTTGAGGAAGTAACCGTCGCCGTCGAACTTGAACCGGTTGGGATCCGACAGCGTCTTGCCGGTCTGCACGCACAGCAGCGCCTCGTGGTTGTGCGCGGCGTCGCGGGTGACGTAGTGGCAGTCGTTCGTGGCCAGCGGCGGGATGTCGAGCTTGCGCCCGATCTCCAGCAGGCCCTCGCGAACCCGCCGCTCGATGTCCAGGCCGTGGTCCATCAGCTCGAGGAAGAAGTTGTCCGGCCCGAAGATCTCCCGCCACTTGGCCGCGGCCTCCAGCGCCTCGCGGTCATGGCCGAGCCGCAGCCGGGTCTGCACCTCACCCGACGGGCAACCGGTGGTGGCGATGATGCCGGCCGAGTGCTCGGCGATCAGCTCGGCGTCCATCCGCGACCACTTGCCGAGCTGACCCTCGAACGAGGCCATCGACGACAGCTTGAACAGGTTGCGCAATCCGGTCGCGTTCTCGGCGACCATGGTCATGTGCGTGTAGGAGCCGCTGCCGGAGACGTCGTCGCCCTTCTGGCTCGGATCTCCCCACAAGATGCGCTTGGTATCAAACCGGGAACCAGGAGCAATGTAGGCCTCCACGCCGATGATCGGCTTGATGCCCACTTCGGTCGCCGAGTTGTAGAACTCGCTGGCGCCGAACATGTTTCCGTGATCGGTCATGCCGATCGCCGGCATCTCGAGTCGCTGCGCCTCGGCCAGCATCGGCGTGATCTTCGCGGCACCGTCCAGCATCGAATATTCGGTGTGGTTGTGAAGGTGCACGAACGATGAGCTCATAGGGACGCCAGTCTAAGGCGGCCCACCGACACTTCCCGGCGTGTCGGGCTGCGTGTCTTTCTCGCGCCGCAGAACCAGTCTTTCTATGGGCATCGGCCCTGGTGTCCAGCCCAGTTGGGTCGCGACACCGATGGCGATGAAGCCTGCAACCAGCACTGCGAACCAGATGCCCTCCATGCTCAGCACGCTATGCGCAACGCGGCCGCGAGGAATCAGGTGTTTCCCTACACACATCGTGCGGCGTTATGGCCAGGCGACGGCGTCGGCAGCGATTGCTGCGGAGGCGTGCGGATCGATGGCGAGCGACCGACTGCTGGCCTGACCGTCCAGCAAGCCGTGGGCTAAGAGCCGCTGCAGTTGCTTGGCAATCATCGTCATATCGTCGTCCGTGTTGACGAACCCGGCGTAGAACCCGATTCCCCACACCATGGCGACCAAAAGCTCCACCACCATCGCCACGTCGGTCTCGGCGGGAAGTTCGCGTCGCTCGATCGCAGCGACGACCGTCGATGTGTAGAACGCGCGCATCGCGGTGACGACCGGACTGCCGCAGTGCCTCAGCGCAGGATGTCGCTCGCACTCCAGGTGCGACGCGACGATGAACCGTGCCGTCGACCGGTCCCCGAGCTCCGAACGGTGTGCCGCGGCGATAAACGCCGATAACTGTTTCAGCAGGGTATTTTCGCGACTGGCCTCCGCAATGCAGTCGGCGACAATGGAATGCGCCTCGCGCAGAAGGGTGTCGTAGATCTGTTCCCTGGTGTGGAAGTAGTAGTGCATCGTCGGACGGCTCAGGTCCGCCCGCGCAGCGATGGCCTGAAAGTTCGCCGCCTCGTATCCGCGCTCGGAGATGACCTCGCGCGCTGCGCGAAGGATCCGCGCCCGTGTCTCGACCGAGTCGGCACCGACTGGACGACCCCGTCCCCGACTCGACGGCACTAGCCGGGCGCTGCTGACCACGAGCAAACGCTAGGGCATTGCTAACAGCGGGTCAACAGGAAGCCTCGCGCAAACGACGGGATAGATAGTCGGCGACGGAGGGATCGGAGGTCAGTTCGATGGCCCGGCGGTAGGCGTCGGCGGCGTCTGCAGCCCGCCCCGCCGCGGCCAGTAAGTGCGCCCGCGTTGTCCACGCCGGCTGGAATCGCTCGAGGGCCGGGTCGGCAATGGCGGCCAGGGCACGCAACCCGGCATCTGGGCCGTCGACCTCACCATCCACCGCGGCCGCTGCCACGGCGGCCCCCAGCGACGGCGCCACCCGCAGCAGCGCCCGGTGCAGTTTTTGCAGCACGAAGACGTCGACGCGCCCCTTCGTGGCCTGCGCACAGTGCGCCGACTGGATCGCGGCCTCGTATTGAAAGCGGCCGGGCTCGGCGAAGCCATGAGCGCGGCGCAGTAGCGACTCGCCGCGCGCGATGAGCGTCGTGTCCCAGAGCGAGGTGTCCTGCTCGTCGAGCGGGACGAAGCCGCCGTCGGGGGTGCGCCTCGCAGGCCGTCGCGCCTCGGAGAGGCACACCAGCGCGGCCAGCCCGAGCACCTCGGGTTCGTCGGGCAACAGCTCGGCCAGAACCAGCGCCAGATGCAGCGCTTCGGCCGACAAGGTGTCGACGGGCGCGCCCTGCGGCGTGATCTGCCAGTCGATCGCATAGGCGCCGTAGACCGCCTCAAGCACCGAGGGCAGCCGCGCGGCGAGGTCTTCGCGCTCGGGCAACACGAACGGGATACCGGCGTCGCGGATGCGTTTCTTGGCGCGCACCAGTCGTTGCGCCATGGTGGCCGGTTCGACGGCGAAGGCTTCGGCGATGGCGGCGGCGTCAACGCCGAGCACCGCCTGCAGCATCAGCGGCGTGCGGATGTTCGCGGCGATGGCCGGATGTGCGCATACCAACATGAGCTCCAGCCGCCGGTCCGGGATAGCGGGCATGTCATCTTCTAAAGGAGTTGGGGCGCTGTCGATTTCGTCAAGTG
>NZ_DASSCY010000113.1:0-3710 GCF_035697385.1 Mycobacterium sp.
GGTGCTCACCGTCAGCTCAACCAAATCGCCGAAGCCGTACTGCTTCTCGGTGATGATGAAGAAACCACTGAGCAGATCCTGGACGATGCGCTGGGCGCCGAAACCGAGCGCGGCACCAAGCACCGCGGCGGGTGCCACCAGCGAACCGATCGGAAGCCCGAGTTGATTGGCGATGTCGACCGACACCATCACGTAGAGCAGCGCGATCGCCACCGATGAGATCACCGACGCGACGGCCCGCCGGTGTTTCACGCTTTCCGGGCGCAACACCGCGTCGGTGGCGTCACCCTGATCGAGTCGGCGGCTGATCCGCGTAGCCACCCACCGGATGACCCGTGTCGCGATCAGCGCGAAGACCACCACCAACGCGATGTGCAGGCCTTTTGTCAGAAACCACTGCGGAATCGATGCAAGTGTTGAGGACATACTCGCGCACGGCTTCCCGCTTCGGCGGGGGCCTCAAACACCAAACCACTTGTATGATGAGTTGGGCACACGTTATAGTAGTTTCATGTCCGATCGCATTCGCCACGTCAAGCTGTCCCACGTCGTCCTCCCGCTTCCTGCGCCCGTTAGTGACGCGAAAGTGCTTACGGGCAGGCAGAAACCGTTGACCGAGACGGTGCTGCTGTTCGTCGAGGTCATTACCGAACAGGGCTTCGAGGGGATGGGTTTCAGCTACTCGAAGCGCGCGGGCGGGCCCGCTCAGTACACCCACCTGGCGGAGATCGCGGATGTCGCGCTCGGCCAGGACCCGTCCGATATCGACCGGATCTACCAATCGCTGATGTGGGCTGGTGCATCCGTCGGGCGCTCGGGCGTCGCGACGCAGGCGGTTGCGGCGCTCGATGTCGCGCTGTGGGACCTCAAGGCCAGGCGCGCCGGCCTGCCGCTCGCCAAACTGCTTGGCGCGCATCGTGATTCCTGCCGCGTCTACAACACGTCCGGCGGATTCCTTCAGGCCTCGGTCGAGGAGATCAAGGAGAAGGCCTCCGCGTCGTTGGAGGCAGGCATCGGCGGCATCAAAATCAAGGTGGGCCAACCGGATTGGCAGACCGATCTGAAGCGAGTGGCGGCGCTGCGGGAACACCTCGGCGAGACGCCGTTCATGGTGGACGCAAACCAGCAGTGGGACCGCGCCAGGGCACGCCGTATGTGCCGCGCGCTCGAAGAGTTCGACCTGGTGTGGATCGAGGAGCCACTCGATGCGTGGGACGCCGTCGGCCACGCCGACCTGTCGCGCACCTTCGATACGCCGATCGCGACGGGCGAAATGCTCACGTCGGTGCCCGAACACATGGCACTGCTCGACGCGGGCTACCGCGGCATCGTCCAGCCCGACGCGCCGCGGATCGGGGGCATCACGCCGTTCCTGCGCTTCGCGACGCTGGCCGCGCACGCCGGCCTGGCGCTGGCGCCGCACTACGCGATGGAGATCCATCTCCACCTGGCCGCGGCGTATCCCACCGAGCCGTGGGTCGAACACTTCGAATGGCTCAACCCGCTCTTCGACGAGCGCATCGAGATTCGTGACGGCCGGATGTGGCTGCCGGAGCGGCCAGGTCTGGGCTTCACGCTCAGCGAGCGGATGCGCGCGCTCACCAAGGAGAGCGCCGAGTTCGGCACCCGGCGATGATCTGTTCGTGACTACGACACTGGCACAGCGGGTGGTCGCCGGGCTGAAGGGCAAGATCCTCGCCGGCGACCTCCCGCCGGGCCACAAGCTGCCTTCGGAAGCAGAGCTGATCGACGAGTATCGGGTCTCCCGCACGGTCGTCCGTGAGGCGGTGACCCGGCTGCGGGCGGAGGGCCTGGTCGAAACCTTCCAGGGCCGTGGCTCTTTCGTGCTTGCGATGCCCGAGCCGACGTCGTTCTCTGTCGAATCGGCCGCGATCCGCACACACCACGACGTCCTCGACATGATCGACTTCCGGCTCGGCATCGAGTGCGAGGCGGCCGCGCTTGCTGCCGCCCGTGTCGACGATGCCGGCGGTGCTGCGATCCGTGAGGCGCTCGACGCGTTCGTGAGCGCCGCACCAGAGGACCAGGTCGAGGCCGACTTCGGATTCCACCGGGCGGTCGCCGCCGCCAGCGGTAACCGCTTCTACCTCGAACTGCTGGACTCACTCGGTCCGATGATGATCATGCTGCCCCGGACCCGGCTCGGCGACGCGTACTCGCTGACCGACTCCGGCCACGTCGACCGGGTCCGGCGGGAGCACGACAGCGTCGCTGCCGCCGTCATCGCCGGCGACGCCGACGTCGCCAGGGCCGCGATGCGCGTCCACCTCGGCAACACCCGCAGGCGGGTCGACCCGGCCTGAGGACCGTCGGCTCCACAGATGCCGGATCACCGGCAGCAAAGCCAGGAGGACGAAGATCGCCAGGATGGTGCCGGATATCGGCCGGGTGATGAAACCCGTTGGGTCGCCGCCGAATATCAGCAGGGAACGGCGGGTGCTCGACTCGATGATGGAGCCCAGCACGAACGCCAGCACCATGGGTCCTGGGTCGAAGCCGGCCTTCTTCATCAGATAGCCGATCACGCCGAACGCGACCATCAAGTAGATGTCGAAGACGGAGTTGTTGATCGTGTAGACACCGAGAATCGTGATGAGCGCGGTGATCGGCGCAAGGATCGCGGGACGGACCCGCAGAATGCGAACGAACAACCCCACCAACGGAATCGAGAGGATCAGCAACAGCAGGTTGCCGATGTACATCGAGTTGATGACGCCCCAGAAGACGTCCGGGTGCTCGTCAACCAGCTGCGGACCGGGCGAGACGCCGAGGATCAGCAGCGCCCCGAACAGCATCGCCATCGACGCGTTGGCGGGCAGGCCGATCGTGAGCAGGGGGATGAACGACGACGTCGCCGCCGCGTTGTTGGCGGTCTCGGGTGCGGCGACGCCCTCCACCGCGCCGCGGCCGAAGCGCTCCGGAGTCTTGGACCGGCGCTTCTCCGTCGCATAGGCCACGATCGAGGAGAGCACCGCGCCGCCGCCGGGCAGAACACCGAGCACGAAGCCGATAATCGAGCCGCGGCCGATGGCTCCCGAGGATTGTTTGAGGTCCTTGCGGGACGGCCACACGTTGCCCACCTTGGTCGGTGGTTCGACCTTGCGGTGCCGCTGCTCGAGGTTGTAGAGGATTTCCCCGACGCCGAACAAACCCATTGCCACGACGACGAAGTCGATGCCGTCGGCGAGCGCCAGGCTGTCGAAGGTGAAACGTGAAGCGCCGCTGAAGCTGTCGCGTCCCACCGTGGCCAGCAGCAGACCGATGCACCCGGCGATCAGCGCCTTGAGCTTGTTACCGCTGCCGATCGTCGCGACGAGCAAGACGCCCAACAATGCGAGGGCGGCGTACTCCGGAGGGCCGAAGTCCAGGGCGATGCTCGCCACCACCGGGGCCAGCAGGGTCAGTCCGATGATCGAAATCGCCGCGCCGACAAAGGAACCGATCGCAGCGATGCCAAGTGCTGTGCCTGCCTTGCCCTGTTTGGCCAGCGCGAAACCGTCGAAGACGGTGACCACCGACGACGCCTCACCGGGAAGTCGTAAGAGTACCGACGTGATGGTGCCGCCGTACTGGGCGCCGTAGTAGATGCCCGCGAGCATTATGATCGCCGACACCGGGTCGATGGTGTAGGTGATCGGCAGCAGGATCGCGATGGTGGCCGCCGGACCAAGTCCGGGCAGCACGCCGAT
>NZ_DASSCY010000114.1:0-8541 GCF_035697385.1 Mycobacterium sp.
GTTCTAGGATCGGCCTTTCAGTCCCCCAGCGGGGGAGCGGCTCCACTCAGCCGCCCCGACGGACGTGACGCAGACCATTCTTCTGTTGCATCATCACGTCAAGACCCCAGGTCAGCGTGTCGCCGGAACGGCCACGGTCATAGGGCGCATTGCAGCCGACACAAGTCCGCACCGCACGGATGGTGGGCGGAAAGTCTTGCAACGCAGCCAAAAACGACGCGAGGAGCGGTGGCCGGCAAGGAGGCCAGGCAATGATTCAGCTGATGCAATATGCAGTGCTTTACTTGACATAATGTGGCTTATCGGCATACAACTGATGCGACTTGCCCTGAAGTGAAAGCGCTCGCGTGGCACGGCAATGTGCTGAACCTACAGAGACCGTACGAGTTCCGACGGGTGGTTCGATGCCGGGCCAAATCACTCTGCACCTTTCTGCGCAGGCCGAGGCTGCGGTGCGCTCAATCACGGAATCAATGATTTGGCCACTGGCCGGCAAGCGCCACCCTTTGCCCCCTCCCCGCAAACCCGTCGGCGATACGTCACTGTGACGAATTACCCTGGCGCGCAGCGTTATTGGGAACCAGCTACAGGAGTCTAATGACGTGCCTGCCGAGGCTCACTGCTCTACGAATCCGTCCGAGCACTGGCCGCCAGGCAGTCGATCAGCGAGACCGCAGCACATCGTATTTAGCCCTGGGGGTTTCGCGGCTACACGATCGGCGACCACACAGTACCAACGCATCTCCGCAGCTACCGATGCTCATAGTCGCCGCCTCTAGCACTGATGCCAACTTCAATCTGCGCCGGCTCTTTACTACGCATGACTGTAGTACTACGATGGATAGTACTTAAGCAGCTCAATGTGGAGGTGCGCGATGACCGACGAACTCATGGGAAATGCACTGCTTGCGGGCGCTATAACTTTGGCCGGTGGCGCGATCGGCGCCGGCATCGGTGATGGCGTCGCAGGATCGAAGTTCATTGAAGGTGTGGCGCGGCAGCCAGAAGCCCAGAGCCGCCTTTTCACACCATTTTTGATTACCGTTGGCCTCGTCGAGGCGACGTTCTTCATCAACGTTGCGTTCATGGCACTATTCGTCTTCGCTACACCGGACCCATAGGCGGCTCACTCGGATGGCCTGCGCCCAACATCGCCATCCGACGACGTGTTCCAATGGGCATCTTGATGCAGTACTCGAGTTGCATCAGATGAGAATGCCAGGTTCCGTTGGCGATTGGATGAACTGAGGAGCATCGGAACTCATCGGGCGTACGTGGACGGTGCCGCACTCCCCCAAATCGCCCAGCCATAACGCAACAATCCGTCACTGTGACGAATTGCCTTGTGTCGCAGGGCTTATCGGGACAAGCGGGTGATCCCGGTCTCCCCCGACGTTTCATGGCGTGACGTGGGCCGCAGCCGTCCAATGCAGCGTCGGCGCCGAGAAGATCACCGAACAATTCGCAAAGGGCCAGCGCCACAAGCGCCAACAACGGCTGGCCCAGATTCGAGCGTCGTCAACTAACGGAGATGTCGCCTCGTTGGACAGCCATGGTGACGTGCTTGGCGCCGACCATCGTGTCGATTTCGAATCGGACACGCATCGGGCTACCCAGGACAGTCGTCGCGACGACAGTACCTTCGGTTCCTGCCGGCACGAAGGCGCTGTCGAACTCGACGAGATCCTTTGCCGCCCTGACCCGATTACCCCTTCTTTGAAACACTGCAGATCCCATCCGTCTTGCCGTGCAAATTGCGTCATCTTTGCTACGCAGAGCCCAAAAGGTCCGCGGTGGAGCGACATTCGCTTGTTACCGATATGCACTTAACAGCAAGCAGTAGGCCGGCCCCGAATGTACTTTTGCATCAAGCTATGCCGCGCGCAAGCGAATTATTTTTAGGCCTGAAACCGGCCGCGCAGGCCGCAGGCCCGCCGACGATCAGAAGATTGTGCTTGGCGGTGGTCCTGGTGTTTGCCTTTCCCTGTCGCTCAGGCGTTTTGGTGAACGTCATCCCATGCGCCGTAGCCGCCAAGGATGTCGCTGACGTCGGAGAAGCCCTTCTGCCGCAGCAGGCTCGCGGCGACAGACGACCGGTAGCCACCGGCGCAGTACACCACCGTCGGCTTGGCTGGATCCAGCTCGTTGATCCTCGTGGGCAGTTGCCCCACTGGGATCGCCATCGCGTTCGGGATGGTTCCGGCCGCGACCTCACCCGGGTTGCGGACGTCGACGATCTGGAGGTCGGCTATTTCGAGGGCTTTCTCATCGAATGCCTTGGCCGTCAACCGCGATGCGACCTGGACATCGTCTTGATGCTCGAACATGGCGCGATAGGGCTCGACTAGGTAGCCGATCACGCGGTCGAAACCGATCCGCGCGAGCCGGTTCTTGCCCTCGAGTTCGTGGCCCGGGTCGGTGAATAGCACGATGTCAACGTCGGACGGCAGCACCGAACCGGCGAATTCTGCGTAGCGGCCTTCAAGTCCGATGTTGATGGCGGGGCGAAGGTGACCGAGAGCGAACTCCTCCGGAGTGCGGCCATCGACCAGAACGGCGCCGCCACCGATCACTTCGCGCACCTGCCGGTAGCTCATCGCCGTCGGCATCTTTGTCTCGTCCAGCAGCGCGCGGTCCTTGCGGTTGAGGATGGCGTCGTAGGCGAAGTAGCTCGGCGCGGCCGGCTGCCCTTCGGTGACCAGCTCCATGAATGTCTTCTTGTCCGGGGCGCGTAGTGCGTAGTTGGTCTGCTTCTGATCCCCGATCGTCGACCACAGGTCGGTGGACAGGTTCTTGCCGCAGGCTGATCCCGCGCCGTGGGCGGGGAACACCCGGGTCGCGTCGGGCAATGTCATCAGCTTGTTGTGCAACGAGTCATAGAGCTTGTTCGCCAGTTCTTCGCGGGTAAAGCCGACCGACGCCAGCAGGTCGGGCCTGCCCACATCGCCGATGAACAACGCGTCGCCGGTCAGGACGCCGTAGGGAATCTCGTCGTCGGCGCGCTCGTATACGACGATCGACAGCGACTCGGGGGTGTGGCCAGGCGTGTGACGGAACACCAACGTCACGTCACCGAGCGAGTAACGCTCACCGTCGTCGACGCCCACTGACTCGAACTCGGTCTCGGCGACCGAGGAGTAAACGATCCTCGCTCCGGTGGCCTTCGCCAGCTCCAGGTGACCGGACAGAAAGTCCGCGTGGAAGTGGGTTTCAATGACGAGTTCGATCCTCAGACCTAGATCCTCAGCGTCGGCCAGGTACTCGGCCACGTCACGCTGAGGATCGACAACGACTGCGCGCCCGGTGGTTTCGTCGCCTATCAGATACGACGCGTGCGACAGGCAGTCCAGGTAGTGCTGGATGAATCTCATGGTTCGAGTCCTTACGTTCGGTACCGGGCAACGGCATCGTGCCCCTGAGGTTGCAGTTACCCCCGGGGGTATGAGTAACTATAGCCCCAATATACCCCCGGTGGTATCGATCATGAACGCGGACCACATCAACGGAAGGACTCATCGACATGTCGGCACATGCCCCCATCAATTCCCAGGACCTCAGCTGGCTTCTCGGGTCGGCCGCACCCCCACGCGTTCTTGACGTTCGAACACCGGGCGAGTTCGAGGTCGCACATATCGCCGAAGCCCACAACGTTCCGCTCGATCTGCTGCGCGAGCACCGCGACGAGATCGTCAAACATCTCGACCAGGGCATCGTGCTGGTTTGCCGCTCCGGTCACCGTGCCGCGCAGGCCGAGCAGATCCTGAGCCAGGCCGGTCTTGACAACGTGCACATCCTCGAGGGCGGCATCACCGCCTGGGAGGCAAACGGCTTCGCGGTCAACCGCGGCCCGCAGCGCTGGGACCTGGAGCGTCAGGTGCGCCTGGTTGCCGGCTCGGTCGTGCTCTCCACCGTTCTTGCCAGCATCGCCCTGCCGAAGCTCAAGTGGGTTGCGGCGGCGATTGGCGGCGGACTGACCGTCGCATCGCTGACCAACACCTGCGCGATGGGCATCGCGCTGTCCAGGCTGCCCTACAACCGTGGCGCAACCTGCGATGCCCAGACGATCGTGTCTCAGCTCGTCGATTCCGCCCCGGCCGACCAGAAGGCGAGCTGATCGACGTGATCTCCCTCGCGGTTGGTTTGGCCGTATTCGTCGGCATCGCGCTGGGCTTGCTCGGCGGCGGTGGCTCGATCCTGACCGTCCCACTGCTGGCCTATGTCGCCGGCATGGATGCCAAACAGGCGATCGCCACGTCGTTGCTCGTCGTCGGCGTCACCAGCGCTATCGGAGCCGTCTCGCACGCACGCGCCGGTCATGTGCAATGGCGCACCGGCCTGATATTCGGCGGTGCGGGCATGGCCGGCGCTTATGCCGGCGGTCTGCTCGCCCGATTCATCCCTGGCTCTGTCCTGCTCATCGGATTCGCCGTCATGATGATCGCCACGGCCATTGCCATGTTGCGCGGACGCACGACCATCGATTCGGATGACGGCGAGCACCGCATGCCCGTCATGAAGATCACCGCCGAAGGACTCGTCGTCGGGTTGGTGACCGGCCTGGTCGGAGCCGGAGGCGGATTCCTTGTCGTGCCCGCGCTTGCACTGCTTGGCGGACTGCCCATGCCCATCGCGATCGGCACCTCTCTCATCGTGATCGCAATGAAGTCGTTCGCCGGCCTGGGCGGGTACCTGTCCAGCGTTGAAATCGACTGGGCCGTCGCCGGTATGGTGACCGCCGCCGCCGTGCTCGGCGCCCTGGTGGGCGCACGCCTGACCTCTATGGTCAACCCCGACGCGTTGCGGAGCACGTTCGGCTGGTTCGTTCTTGCGATGTCCTCGGTCATCCTCGCCGAAGAGATCCATTTGAGCGTGGGTGTCGCCGCAGCGGCACTGTGCGCTATCGCAGGATCGCTGTACGTCGCTTGCAGCAGATACGGACACTGCCCGCTGCGGCGCCTAAGCGGACACCCGCGAGCAACCGCCGGCGCGGCCTAGACAGCGTCGAATACCCCCACGGGTAATATCGGGTGCACACGAATCACGCGAAAGGGACACCACCATGGTTGGTGACGAAGACAGCATTGCGGCGGTCCTGAACCGGCTACGCCGGGCTCAGGGACAACTCGCGGGCGTGATCTCCATGATCGAACAGGGTCGCGACTGCAAGGACGTCGTCACTCAGCTGGCCGCCGTGTCCAGAGCGCTGGATCGTGCCGGCTTCAAGATCGTCGCCACCGGACTTCGCGAATGCATTTCCGGGGCCGACGCCAAAGGGAACCCACCGATGACTGAGGCGGAGCTGGAGAAGTTGTTCCTCGCCTTGGCCTGACATACCGGTGCGGGTCCGTGACGTCCGACGGTCACGACTGCACTCAGATTTTGCGGAGGGTCGTCGAGTTTTTCGGGGTAGCAGTTCGCCGAACTGCTGGTGGATGTCGAACAGGTCGCCGTGCATCACCAGTATCTGGGTGCCGCTCGACGAGTCGTCTACCTCGTAGTGCATCCGCAGCTCGCCTGGCTGTGCATGTCCGATCAGTCGTGTTTCGCCTCGTAGCGCAGCAGGACCGTGCCACCCGGGAAGGTGCGGTTCTCCACCAGTCGCAGCGAGATCCATGACGGCAGTGTCGGGAAGAACGGTATGCCGCCGCCCACGGCGGTGGGCGTGACCACCATCCGGTACTCATCCACCAGTCCGGCCTGCACGATCGGTGCGGCCAGCGTCGCGCCGGCCACCTCCAGCTTGCCGTCGGTTTCGGCTTTCAGCTTCGTCACCACCTCGACCGGGTCGCCGCGTTCCAGGCGGGCGTTCCAGTCGACGGACTCCAGGGTCCGCGAGAACACGACCTTGGGCATGTCGCGCCAGATGCGGGCGAAATCGACGATCAGAGGGGTGGCGTCCGGGGCCTTGTCGGCGGTCGGCCAGTACGCGGACATCAGTTCGTAGAGCCGCCGCCCGTAGAACGACAGGGCGGTCTCCCGCTCGAAGTCGTTCCAGTACTGGTGCAGTTCTTCGCTCGGATCGGACCAGTCGATGTTGCCTTGTGCATCGGCGATGTACCCGTCCACCGACACGTTGAAGCCATAGATGAGTTTGCCCATGCAGATCAGACTGCACCGGAGGGCAAAACTCATCGCGACGCCACACGGAGATACTGTCAAATCCGGGTCATCCCGGCCGACTTTTCGATGGTAGAGCAGATCGCGACTAACTTTTCGATGGTCGAGCAGATCGCGACTAAGTAGTACCGCGCCGACAACCAGACGAGATTGCAGTGGCGCCCTACTGAGCTCACCCCACCGGATGCGAGCAACGATTCCAGTAGGCGAAGCCGAGTGATCGGCGAGAAAGAAAGGAACTGCCATGATTAAGAAAGCCGCTATCCGCGCGGCCGTTATCGGCGCCAGCGCAGTTCTGACCAGTTCGGCTGTGGCACACGCCAATCCGGCAACACCCATGTCACTGATCGAAGCCTCCGCTGTGCAGCTGTGTGAGGCCATCAACGACAATCCCACCACGGACGGGGTGATCGACGGGATGACCAGCCTGGAGAACAGAGGACTCGACGAGATGGACGGGGCGCTGGTGTTGATCACCGCCATTCACCACGGCTGCCCGCAACACGAAACGCTGGTGATGGACACGATGAATCCGATCGCAGCCGAGGAGATCTGCGCGAAGCAGTCGTAGTGAAATTGAAGCTTCTTCGACCTCAATCGCTCGCGCCGACGTACTCCGCGAGGTGCTTGCCAGTAAGAGTCGACGGGTCGGCGACGAGATCGGCTGGTGCACCCTCGAAGACGACTCGCCCGCCGTCGTGTCCGGCGCCGGGGCCCAGGTCGATGATCCAGTCTGCGTGGGCCATGACCGCCTGGTGGTGCTCGATGACGATCACCGACTTCCCGGAATCGACGAGTCGGTCGAGCAGACCCAACAGCTGCTCGACGTCGGCGAGGTGCAGCCCCGAGGTCGGCTCATCGAGGACGTAGACGCCGCCCTTCTCGGACATGTGGGTGGCCAACTTGAGCCGCTGCCGCTCGCCGCCGGACAGCGTCGTCAGCGGCTGGCCGAGGCTAAGATAGCCGAGTCCGACATCGGCCAGCCGTTCCAGGATCTTGTGCGCGGCGGGCGTATTCGCTTCGCCGTCGCCGAAGAACGCCAGCGCATCAGCCACCGACATCGCGAGTACTTCAGCGATGTTTCTGCCGCCCAGCGTGTACTCCAGCACCGACGTTTGGAACCGCTTGCCTTCGCATTCCTCGCAGATGGATTCGACAGTGGCCATGACGCCCAGCTCGGTGAAGATGACCCCGGCGCCGTTGCAGGTTGGGCATGCGCCCTCCGAGTTCGCGCTGAACAGAGCAGGTTTCACGCCGTTGATCTTCGCGAACGCCTTGCGAATCGGGTCGAGCAATCCGGTGTACGTCGCCGGGTTGCTCCGTCGCGAACCGCGGATCGCGCCCTGGTCGATGACGACGACGCCGTCGCGACCGGCGACCGAACCTTGAATGAGCGAACTCTTGCCGGACCCAGCCACGCCGGTGACCACGCACAGCACGCCGAGCGGGATGTCGACGTTCACGTTTTGAAGGTTGTGCGTCGACGCGCCGCGGATCTCCATCGCGCCGGACGACGAACGTACCGTCTTCTTGAGCGAGGCCCTGTCGTCGAAATGGCGACCGGTGAGGGTGTCGCTGGTCCGCAGCCCTTCCACCGTTCCCTCGAAGACCACCTGGCCACCGCCGGTACCGGCGCCCGGACCCAGGTCGACGACATGGTCGGCGATCTCGATCGCCTCTGGCTTGTGCTCGACGACGAGCACGGTGTTGCCCTTGTCGCGCAGCTGTAACAAAAGGTCATTCATGCGCTGAATGTCGTGCGGGTGCAGGCCGACCGTCGGCTCGTCAAAGACGTACGTGACGTCAGTGAGCGCCGAGCCGAGGTGACGAATCATCTTGGTGCGCTGCGCCTCTCCGCCGGACAGCGTACCCGAAGGCCGGTCCAGTGAGAGGTAGCCCAACCCGATCTCAGCGAACGCGTCGAGGAGGTGTTGCAGCCCGGCGACCAGCGGTGCCACCGACGGCTCGTCGAGACCGCGAACCCAGTCAGCCAGGTCGGTGATCTGCATCGCGCAGATGTCGGCGATGTTGCGGCCCTTGATCTTCGACGACCTGGCCTCCTTGGACAGTCGAGTTCCGTCGCAGTCGGGACAGATCGTGAACGTCACCGCCCGCTCCACGAACGTGCGGATGTGCGGCTGCATCGCGTCGACGTCCTTGGACAGAAACGATTTCTGGATCTGCGGGATGAGGCCTGCATAGGTCAGGTTGACCCCGTCGACCTTGATCTTCGTGGGCTCCTTGTGCAGCAGGTCGTGCAGTTCCTTCTTGGTGTACTTGCGGATCGGCTTGTCCGGATCGAAATAGCCGCAGCCGCGGTAGATCCGGCCGTACCAGCCGTCCATGCTGTAGCCCGGGATGGTCAGTGCGCCCTCGTTGAGCGACTTGCTGTCGTCGTAGAGCGCGGTCAGATCGATGTCGGAG
>NZ_DASSCY010000115.1:0-69824 GCF_035697385.1 Mycobacterium sp.
CAACGAGGTGATGCAGGTCGCAGACACGGTGACGATTCTGCGCGACGGCAGCGCGATCGAGACCATCGACGTCGACGACGGGCTCACCGAGGACCGCATCGTTCGCGGAATGGTGGGCCGTGACCTCACCCACCGCTTCCCGCCCCGCGCGGCCCGCGAGATCGGCGACGTGGTGTTCGGTGTCGCGCACTGGACGGTGCTTCATCCGATCGACCAGCACCGCAAGGTCGTCGATGACGTATCGCTTCAGGTGCGTGCCGGCGAGATCGTCGGTATTGCCGGCCTGATGGGCGCGGGCCGAACCGAACTCGCCATGAGCATCTTCGGCCGAATGTACGGAAAGTATCTGAGCGGCAAGGTGTTCAAGGATGGCCGCGAAGTCAGCACCAAGACCGTCTCTGACGCGATCAAACACGGGATCGCCTACGCCACCGAGGACCGCAAGCAGCTTGGCCTGAACCTGATGGACAGCATCGCGAAGAGCATCAGCCTGGCCTCGCTGCGCAAGGTGAGCAAGCGATGGGTGATCAACGAGCACGAAGAGGCTGGTGTCGCCGAGCGGTTCCGCGCGTCGATGAGGATCAAGGCCTCGTCGGTGTCGGCGGCCACCGGCAAGCTGTCGGGCGGTAACCAGCAGAAGGTCGTGCTGAGCAAGTGGCTCTTCACCGATCCCGATGTGCTGATCCTCGATGAGCCAACGCGCGGTATCGACGTCGGCGCGAAGTACGAGATCTACACGCTCATAAACGAACTCGCCGCGCGGGGTAAGGCCGTCATCGTCATCTCCTCCGAACTGCCCGAGTTGCTCGGTCTGTGCGACCGCATCTACACCCTCAGCCAGGGCCGGCTCACCGGAGAGGTGACGCAGGCCGACGCCACCCAGGAGACCCTGATGCGCTACATGATGAAAGGACGTGCCTAGGTGACCACCACCGTCGAGCAATCGCCGCAGAACCCAGCGGCCCCGCCGGACGGCGGCGACACCCCGCCTGCGTCGCCAAGCCTGAGACAACGCGTTTCGGCGTTTCTGATGTCGCATGTGCGTCAGTCCGGGATGGTCGTCGCCCTTGTCGCCATTGTGTTGCTCTTCCAGGTCTGGACCGTCGGCATCCTGCTCAAGCCGCTCAATGTCACCAACATCATTCAGCAAAACGGCTACATCCTCGTGCTGGCGATCGGCATGGTGATCGTCATCATCTCCGGCCATATCGACCTGTCCGTCGGATCGATCGCCGGCTTCATCGGGGCGATGGCCGGGGTGCTCATGGTGCGTAACGACATGCCGTGGGTGATAGCCGTCGGGGTGTGCGTGGGGATGGGCGCGCTGATCGGCGCCTGGCAGGGATTCTGGATCGCCTACGTCGGAATTCCGTCGTTCATCGTAACCCTCGGCGGCATGCTCGTATTCCGCGGTGCCACACAGTATCTGCTCGAAGGTCAGTCCATCGCCCCGCTACCGCACGGGCTGGAACAGGTCAGCAGCGGCTTCTTGCCGGAACTCGGCGTCGACGCCGTCTACCACTGGCCGACTGTGATTCTTGGCGTCGTGATCATCGCCGCTGCCCTTGTCGTGCAAGTTCGGCGCAGGCGCTCGCAGCGCCGCTACGGTCAAGAGGTCTCACGGACAACGATTTTCGCCGCCAAGTGCGCGGGGATCGTCGCGGCTCTTGCGGCTGTGACGCTGTTGCTCGCCAGCTACCGCGGCGTGCCGATCGTCGGCATCATCCTGGTGGTGCTGACCATCGTGTACGCCTTCGTCATGCGCAACACGGTCGTCGGAAGGCAGGTCTACGCGGTCGGCGGAAACTCCTCCGCTGCACAGCTTTCCGGCATCCGCAACCAGCGGGTCACACTGCTGGTCTTCGTAAACATGGGTGTCCTCGCTGCCGTCGCCGGCCTGCTGTTCGCGGCGCGGCTGAACTCGGCGACGCCGCAGGCGGGTGTCAACTTCGAACTCGAGGCCATCGCGGCCGCGTTCATCGGCGGCGCATCGTCGAGCGGCGGTGTGGGCACCGTCTTCGGCGCGATCGTCGGCGGACTGGTTCTCGGCGTACTCAACAACGGCATGTCGATCCTCGGCATCGGCAGCGACGTCCAGCAGGTGATCAAGGGCCTGGTGCTGCTCGCGGCCGTCGGCTTCGACGTCTACAACAAGCGGAAGGGCGGGCGTTGACCGGCTCAGCGTCTGCGGGTGCTCTGCCGGATGACCAGTTGCGCGGGCACCAGAATCGGTTCGTCGGTGGTCCACTGCCCGCCGTCGCCGTCGATGCACTCGATGACCATCTCCACGCTTTTACGTCCCACCGTCGGAAAGTCCTGGCGGACGGTGGTCAGGGGAGGGGAGTAGAACTCCGCCTCTGGCACGTCGTCGAAGCCTGCGACGAGAACGTCGTCCGGCACCGACCGGCCTGCCTCGGCGAACGCGCGCAGCAAGCCCAGCGCCATCTGATCGTTGGCGACGAAGATCGCGTCGACCTCAGGGCGACGCACGAGTTCGATCCCAGCTTGGTATCCCGAAGCGGGTAACCAGTTGCCGCGCACCGGTTCTGGAGCGGAGCGGCCGTTGGCCGCCAGCTCCTCGCGCCACCCGGCCAGGCGGGCATCGGTTTCGGTCCAGCCCTGAGCGCCGGTGACGTGCCAGACATTCTTGGCACCCTGCTCGAGCAGATGCCGGGTGACCTGCCGTGCGCCGTCGAACTGGTCCACGCTGACGGTCGGCAGGCCGAGTCCGCCCGCCCCGTCGACAGCCACGAGCGGCATATCGCCGCGCAACCGCAGGAGCGCCTGGCGCGTTTCCGACAGCGGCGCGATGACCACGACGCCCTCAACTGCTTGCTCCTCGAGCCGGCGCAGCGCGTTTGGCAGCGTCGTGCTGTCGATGGTGGGTTCGCTTGCCACGCTGACGTAATAGCCCGCTTCGCGCGCGGCGTGCTCGATGGCGTACAGCATGCTTGCCGGCCCGTAGAGCGTGCTGTCGAAGCACACGACGCCGATCGTCTTGGACCGGTGGGTCGCAAGTGCGCGTGCCGCGAGGTTACGCCGGTAACCGAGCTGGTCGATCGCCTCGTTCACCCGGCGGCGGGTGGACTCCTTGACCGCGGCTGAACCGTTGAGCACGCGGGAAACCGTCTGATGGGAGACGCCCGCCACCCTGGCAACGTCGAGCATGTTGACCGACCGGCGTTCGCTCACGCTCGAATCGTAGTCCGGTGCGCGCAGGGATTCCCAACGCCCAATGTTAGCGTTAACATCGACGGAGTAGATTCGGAAATTTAAGCGCAGCTGGAGTTTTCATGACGTTGACTTTGCAGACCGTAGCCCGGCTGCACGGCATCGGGGATGTCCGCCCCGAGACCGAACGCGTTCCGAAACCCGGCCGCGATGAGGAGTTGGTGCGGGTCACCGCCGTAGGGCTGTGTGGATCGGACGTGCACTGGTTCACCGAGGCCGGAATCGGCGATGCCCGGCTCTTGAGCCCGGTCGTGCCTGGCCATGAGCTGGCCGGCGTGATCGAGGGCGGTCCGCGTCACGGAATACCGGTGGCAATCGACCCGGCGCTGCCGTGCCGGCAGTGCGATACGTGTCTGCGTGGTGACCAGAACCTGTGTCCCGACGTGGTTTTCGCCGGGCATTCGGGCCGCGACGGCGGATTGCAGCAATACCTGGTGTGGCCATCGTGGGCGCTTCATCCGCTGCCCTCCGGCATCGACGGGGTCGACGGCGCCATGCTCGAGCCGCTCGGTGTCGCCTTGCACGCGCTGGACCTTGGACACATGCGAATCGGCGCGGTCGTGGTCATCGTCGGTGCGGGTCCGATCGGACTGCTTCTGCTGCAAGCGCTTCGACGATCAGGTGCCACCCGCGTCGTCGTGGTCGAGCCGCTCGCGCACCGACGCGATGCCGCACTGCGGTACGGCGCCGACGCCGCTCTGGATGTCGACGAGGCGGACGAGGCGGCGCTGACCGACGCGACCGGAGCTTCGGGCGCCGACGTCGTCTTCGAAATGGCAGGCTGCGATCAAGCGGTCGAGATCGGGCTGCGCGCTGCGCGACCGGGTGCCCGCGTGGTGCTTGGCGGCATCCCCGACGGGGACCGGACGTCGTTTCCCGCCTCGCTGGCGCGGCGCAAGGGACTCACGCTGGTTCTGGTCAGGCGAATGAATGATGCGTATCCACGCGCAATTCGGCTCGTCGAGCATGGCATGGTCGACGTGTCCTCGATAGTGACGCATCGGTATCCGCTCGATCGTGTCACCGAAGCCTTCGCAATGGCCGCTCGTCGTGGGGGTTTGAAAGTGGTCGTCGAGCCCGGCGCTTGATTACCCGCCGTCCTGGTACCGGATCGCCCACTGTGCCGACCAGTCTTCGCCGGGGTGAAGCCAGCGCAGTCCTTCGCCGCTGTTGAAGGCGTCGGCAGGCGCGGTCATCGGCTCGATTGCGACGGCGGCCTGGTAGCCGCCTTCGCGCGGGAACTTCCTCGTGATGAACACCTGCACGTAGCCGAAATGTTCATCGGCCCAAAGCGAGACGGTTCGCCCGTCGGGCGCACGTAGGGTTTGCGTACTCCCTCCATCGAGAACGGTTACGCCGGACCAGGCGTCGTCGAGTTCGAGTGTCCCGACGGCGCGGCCCCCGCGCAGATCCCACGCGGTGCCCTGCACAGGAGTCATGCCAATCGGGTTGAGCCGATCGTCCACGTCGATGTGGTGGTCCGCCGAAACGGTCAACACAAGCTCGTCTGCGGCGACGTCACCCATGGTGAGAAACGGGTGCGCACCCAGAGCCACTGGCGCGCAGACGGATCCGGCATTGCGTACGGTGTGGGTGACTTCGAGACCGGTATGGGCCAAGGTGTACTGCACCCGCGTGTCGAGGTGGAACGGATATCCGTTCTGCGGGAACACCTGTGCGCCGAGCGTCACCGAACACGCCGTACGCTCCACGAGTTGGTATGGCGTGCTGTGCAGAAGGCCGTGCAGCGCATTGCCGCGTTCGGGTTCGGTGATATCGAGTTGCAGCGTGCGCCCTTCGTGAGTCCACCGACCGTCTCGCACCCGGTTCGGCCAGGGCACCAGCACGATGCCGCTGCTGAACGGCGCGGGGGCATCGGCGGGATAGCTTGCGGTGAGCTCGACACCGTCAACCGACAGGTGCCGCACCGCGGCTGCGACTTCGGTGATCACCGCGCGCACGGAGCGGCCAGCGGCTTCCAGCGTCAGCTCGTGCTGTTCTCCGAGCGCGGGCCTTTCCACACCTGGATGTTAGCGTTCACATCCCGGTCACGGCTAGGTCTTGCGGGCGCTCGCAGTCGCCTTGTCGAGTTCCCAATAGGCGCGCAGCGCGACGATCTTGCCGTCGTCGTTGACGCGGTAGGTGAATACACCCTCGGCTGTGACTTCGTATCCGGCGGCCCGGATCACGATGTTGCCGACGTTGGCTTCCTCGTTGCCGCACTGATAGGTCTTCTCGAAGTTGAACGTCAACTCGCTGGGCGCGATGGCGTTGTCGTAGAAGGCTGCGATTGCCTCCTTGCCGCGGTGGCCCTTGCCTTCCGGGTCGAAGTGCGACGGTCCGATCGGGTCTTCGACGATCGCGTCGTCGGCGAAATTGTCCAGCCACGCCTGCTTGTCGTGGGCCATGGCGGCTTCCCGCGAGCGCTTACCCGCCAGATGCGCTGGACTGTCCGTCACTGCTGCCATCCCGAATTGATATAGGTGTCGGCGAATCGCTTCAGCGAGTCCTTCTTCTTCTCCAGCGGCGCGTCGAAGCTCAAGCCCTCGAAAAGCCATGGAATCACGATGTTGTCGGTGACACCCGACTCGGCGAGCTCGCGATGCCCGTCGACACCGAACTTGTCGACGCAGACGGCCTGGAACTCGAACGGCTCGTCGTCCCTGCCGTATTCGGCGCGCAGTTCGTTCAGCTTGCCGATGGTCTGGGCCAACTCATCGCCGGTCATCATCGCGCTGGTCCAACCGTCGCCGACCCGTGCGGCCCGGCGCAGTGCGACGTCGGTGTGGCCGCCGACGTAGAACGGCACCGGCTTGGTCGGCGCCGGGCTCATCTGCAGCTTGTCGAAGTTGTAGAACTCGCCATGAAACTCGACCATGCCGCCGCCAAGGACGAGCTTGATCACCTCGATCATCTCGTCGACGCGCTTTCCGCGCTTGGCGTATGGCTGCCCGCACCACTCGAATTCCTCTGGTGCCCAGCCGATCCCGACGCCGAAGCCGAAACGGTTGTTGGTCAGGTTCGCCACCGAACCCACCTGGCGGGCCAGCAGCAACGGGTTGCGGGAGCCCAGCTTCATAACGTTGGTGTAGAACTGCAGCGTCGTCGTCACCGCACCCATCGCGCCCGCGGCGATCAGCGGGTCAACCCACGGCGTGTCGGCATTCCACATCCGCGAGCCGTCGGGGGTGTACGGATAGTCCGCCGACTGCTGCTCCATGTAGAACAGCGAGTCGGGCAGCGCGATCGAGTCGAAGCCGACTTCCTCGGCGGTCTTGGCTATATCGATGAGCTCATCGACCGGGCCCATCGCGACGCTGCAGGTGTACTTCATGGCTTGTCGGCTCCGACCACCCACATGGAGTAGTACTGCGAACCACCGCCGTAGGCGTGGCCCAAAGCCTTGCGGGCGTTGGGTACTTGGTGCTCGCCCGCCTTGCCCATCACCTGGATTGCCGCCTCGGCGAAGCGGATCATGCCCGATGCGCCGATCGGATTGGACGACAGCACGCCGCCGGACGGGTTGACCGGGAGCCTGCCGCCGATCGCGGTCTCGCCGGCCTCGGTGAGTTTCCAGCCCTCGCCTTCGGGCATGAAGCCCAGGTTCTCCAGCCACATGGGCTCGAACCAGGAGAACGGGACGTAGATCTCGGCGACGTCGATCTCGTCGATCGGGCTGGTGATGCCCGCCGATTTCCACAGCGCCTTGGCTGCGTCGCGGCCGGCCTGCGGGTTGACCTGATCTCGGCCGGAGTACGCGAGCGGCTCGGTGCGCAGCGCCGTGGCGTGGATCCACGCGACCGGGTGGCCGTCGGCGACGCGTTTGTCCGCGATCTCCTCGTTGCCGATCACCAAGGCGCATGCGCCGTCAGAGGAGGGACACGTCTCGTCGAATCGGATTGGGTCCCACAGCATCTGGCTCGCCAGCACCTTCTCCAAGGTGATGTCGGGCTGATGCAGGTGCGCCAGCGGGTTCTTGGCGCCGTTGAGCCTGTCCTTCACCGCCACCATGGCGCCGATGTGCGTCGGTGCGCCCGACCGGCGAATGTAGGCGCGCACGTGCGGGGCGAAATAGCCGCCGGCACCGGCACCCACAGGCTTGGTGAACGGCACCGGAATGCTCAACGCCCACATGGCGTTCGACTCGGACTGCTTCTCCCACGCCATCGCGAGTACGCGGCGGTACTTGCCCGACTGAACCAGGCTGGCCGCCACGACGCCGGTCGAACCTCCGACCGACCCCGCAGTGTGCACGCGGATCAACGGCTTGCCGGTGGCGCCAACGGCGTCGGCCAGGAACAGTTCGGGCATCATCACGCCCTCGAAGAAGTCCGGCGCCTTGCCGACAACCACAGCGTCGATGTCGTCGAACGTCGAACCTGAATCGGCCAGCGCCTTGTCGATCGCATCGCGGACAAGGCCGGCCATCGAGACGTCTTGGCGCTTCGCGACGTACTTGGTCTGCCCGGTGCCCAGCACCGCTGCGAGTTGGCCCGCCATTTCTCTACTTCCCTTCCAGAACAGCGACCAGATTCTGTTGCAGCGCAGGACCACTGGTGGCGTGGGCCAGCACCCGCTGTGCAGAACCGTTGAAGATGTGTTGGGCCGCAAAGCCGATGCGTTCCAGTCCCGCAGAGAACATCGGGTTGGCCGCCAGCGTGCCGCCCGACGGGTTCACCTTCGTCGATGACCCGAGGCCGATCGCCTCGGTCAGGATCAGGTGCTGGTGTGTGAACGGTGCGTAGATCTCGGCGACCTCGATCGAACCGACGTCACCGCCGGTGGCGGCCTTTGCCGAGGCAGACGTCGACGGCGAGGTCGTCAGGTCGCGCGCACCGAGGACTGGTGTTTCGATGCGGTGCTCGAAGCCGGTGATCCAGGCGGGGTTCTCGCGAAGCTCGCGGGCACGGTCGCCAGCGGCCAGCACGATGGCCGATGCGCCGTCGGTGATCGGCGCGATGTCGTGGCGGCGCAACGGGTCAGCGAAAAACGGCCTCGCCAGCAGTTCGTCGATGCTCTTGGCCGGTGTCTCGGAGTCGGTCCGCTGGGCCACGGCGAACGAGTCCAACGCCACCTGGGCCATCTGCTCGGCGGTCCACTTACCGGCGTCGAGGCCGAACCGCGCCTGCAGGCCGGCGATCGACACCGCGTCGGGCCACAGCGGCGCAACGGAATACGGGTCGGTCTGCAGTGCGAGCACCCGGCGCAATGTCCCCGCCGACGACTTGCCGAACCCGTAGACCAGCGCGGTGTCCACCTCACCGGTCAGCAGTTTGACGTAGGCCTCGTACAGCGCCCAGGCCGCGTCCATCTCGACGTGCGACTCGTTGATCGGCGGGACTGCGCCGATCGAGTCGATCGCCGAGATGAACGAAAACGCCCGTCCGGCAAGGTAGTCCGACGACCCTGAGCACCAGAAGCCGATGTCGGTCTGCGCCAGGCCGAGCTCCGCGTAGAGCTGGGCGAAGCAGGGCATCAGCATCTCGACGCCGTTGGTGGTGCCCTCGGTGCGGCGCACGTGCGGCGCGTGGGCGAAGCCCACGACGGCTATCTCAGTCATAGGTCCTCTTATTGGTGGTGCTTGTAGGTGTCGTAGTCGGCGTCGGGTTCACCCGTCGGCCGGAAATGGGAGATGTTGTCGATGCCGAGGCCCCACTCCTCGCGGGGCTTCCACACCGCCTCCACCCGCATGCCCATCCGAACCTCCGAAGCCTCGATCTCGGTGACCAAGTGAAGGAATGGGATGTCGGCGCCGTCCAGCAGCACATACGCCGCAACGTAAGGCGGCTTGATGCGCTGGCCGGCGAAGGGAATGTTGATGACCGCGAACGTCGTCACCGTGCCCTTGTCGGGCAACTCGATGAACTCGTCGAGCTGCCTGCCCGTCGCGGGATCGGCTTCCCGCGCAGGGAAATACACCTTTCCATCTTTGCCCGAGCGTGCCCCGAGCAGCTTGCCCTCCTCGAGCCCGCGCAGGAAGACACTCTCGGGAAGCGATGCAGTGTGCTGGATTTCGATGCTGCTGGGGCTGACGAGGACGGTCACCGGCTCACGGTCGTCGGCCTGGCCCTCGGGTTCGGCGTTCTCACCGAGCGCGAAGTACGCGATGTCGGTGATGGCGCCGACGGGCTCGTCGACCCAGTGCGCATGCACCCGGGCGCCCGTGCTGATTGCGTCCGATGAGTTTGCATCGACAGCGTGCAGCAGCGGGGTGTCTGCGCCGTCGAGCTTGATCAGCGCCCATGCAAACGGGCGGTCCAGCGGCTGGCCCTCCAGCGGCCCCGGCTGCCAGGTCCACGAGACCACGGTTCCGACGCTGCTCACCGGTACGATCTCGGTCAATCGCTCGTAGGTGACAGGGTCGTATTCGGCCGGTGGCACATGCACTCGGCCGTCCGAACCGCGCACGCCGACGATGCGTCGCTGGCGTAGGGCGGTGAAGAACTGGGACAGGAGTGGTCCGACTGAACGGGTGTAGTCGAAGGAGAGCCTCAGCGGCGCTGAAAGAGGCGGCTCATGCGTGTCGATCTGCACCGGGCTGCTTTGGCTGGCGGTCACAGCATCGAGTAGAACAGGTTCTAAGAACGGTTTCAACCACGGGTCGAGAGGCAGGCTAATGAAGCTCGGACTTCAGCTGGGATATTGGGGCGCGAAGCCGCCAGAGAACGCACCCGAATTGGTGGCAGCCGCCGAGGACGCCGGCTTCGACACGGTGTTCACGGCCGAGGCGTGGGGTTCGGATGCCTACACGCCGCTGGCCTGGTTGGGGGCGTCGACGAGTCGGATGCGCCTTGGCACGTCGGTTGTTCAGCTGTCGGCGCGGACGCCGACCGCATGCGCGATGGCCGCGCTGACGCTGGATCACCTCTCCGGCGGGCGGCACATCCTGGGCCTGGGGGTTTCGGGGCCGCAGGTGGTTGAGGGCTGGTACGGACAGAAGTTCCCCAAGCCGCTGGCCCGCACCCGCGAGTACGTCGACATTCTCCGCCAGGTGTGGGCGCGGGAAGCCCCGGTGACCAGCGACGGGCCGCATTACCCGCTGCCGCTGTCGGGTGAGGGCACCACCGGTCTCGGTAAGGCGCTCAAGCCGATCACCCACCCGCTGCGGGCCGACATCCCGGTCATGCTGGGCGCCGAAGGTCCGAAGAATGTGGCGCTGGCCGCCGAAATCTGCGACGGGTGGCTACCGATCTTCTACTCGCCGCGAATGGCCGACACGTACAACGAGTGGCTCGACGAGGGATTCGCGCGGCCGGGCGCCCGCCGCAGCCGGGAGAACTTCGAGATCTGCGCGACCGCGAACATCGTCATCACCGACGACCGCGCGGCGGCGTTCGAGGCCATGAAGCCCTACATCGCGCTCTACATGGGTGGCATGGGCGCCGAGGACACCAACTTCCACGCCGACGTCTACCGCCGGATGGGCTACGCCGAGGTGGTCGATGAAGTCACCAAGCTGTTCCGCAGCGACCGCAAGGACGAAGCGGCGAAGATCATCCCCGACGAACTCTTGGACGACGCGGCGATCGTCGGCGACCTGGACTACGTGCGTGAGCAGATCAAGGTGTGGGAGGCCGCGGGCGTGACCATGATGGTGGTCTCCGGCCGCACCGCCGAGCAGATCCGGGAGCTGGCAACGCTGGTCTGACCGGCTATAGACGCGCCACTAGAACGCGTTCTAGATTGACCGGATGACTGCATCGCAGCACACCATCGCCGGCACGGTACTCACGATGCCGGTGAAGATCCGCACGGCGAATCAACACATGGCGATGTTCTCGGTGAACGCCGACGCCGCCCAGCACATGATCGACTACAGCGGCCTGCAGGTCTGCCGGTACCTGCCCGGGCGAGCGATCGTCGTCTTGATGCTGATGCATTACATTGACGGCGACCTTGGCGAGTACTACGAGTACGGCACCAACGTGATGGTGAATCCGCCAGGGGTCGACCGCCCCCCCGGCAGTTGGAGCCCCCGCGCCCTGGGTTCTGCGGGCGCCTTCATCCATCACCTTCCGGTCGACCAGGCGTTCACCTTGGAGGCGGGCACCACCATTTGGGGATTTCCGAAGGTGATGGCGGACTTCACGGTTCGCGAGGGCCGTCAATTCGGATTCGACCTCACGATCGACGGCCAGCACGCGGTGAGCATGGAGTTCCAGCCCGGCGTGCCGATTCCGATGAGTGCGGGGACGCAGACGCAGCGCAGCTATTCGCATCGCGACGGCGTCACCCGCGAGATCCCCTTCGAGATGTCGCCCAGCGGGCTGCGGTACCGACTGGGCGGGGCAAAAGTGCGACTCGGCGAACACCCCTATGCGAAAGAACTCGCCTCGCTAGGCTTCCCGAAACGCGCGCTGTTCTCCGGTTCGGCTGCCAACGTCCAGATGTCGTTCGACGACGCGCAGGAGGTTCGACGGTGACCGCGATAAAACCAGACGTCGATCTCACCGACGGCACGTTCTATGCCGGTGACTCGCGGGCGATCTACCGGTGGATGCGCGAGAACGAGCCGGTCTTTCGGGACCGCAACGGCTTGGCCGCGGCGGCGACATACCAGGCGGTGATCGAGGCCGAGCGCAATCCCGAGCTGTTCTCCAACGCGGGCGGCATCCGGCCCGACCAGCCGGGTGTGGAGATGATGATCGAGATGGACGACCCGCAACATCTGTTGCGGCGCAAGCTCGTCAACGCGGGCTTCACGCGCAAACGCGTGAAGGATCTGGAGTCCTCGATCGGTTGGCTGTGCGACACGCTGATCGACGCGGTATGTGAGCGAGGAGAGTGTGACTTCGTCTGGGACCTCGCCGCGCCGCTGCCGATGGCCGTCATCGGCGACATGCTCGGCGTGCGGCCAGAGGAACGCGAGATGTTCCTCAAGTGGTCCGACGAGCTGGTCGGCTCGCTGAGCAGCACTGCGGCCGAGGCCGACGTGCAGGTGACGATGGAAGCGTTCGCCGCCTACTCCGAATACATGATGGGCATGATCGCCGCACGCAAGGAGGAGCCGACCGACGACCTGGTGAGTGTGCTCGTGCACGCGGAGGTGGAGGGCTCGAAGCTGGAGGACCACCAGATCGTCACCGAGGTCCTCCTGCTGCTGATCGGCGGCGACGAGACCACTCGCCACACGTTGTCCGGTGGCACCCGGCAGCTGCTCAGTCATCCCGATCAGCACCAGCGTCTTGCCAACGATTTGGCGTTGCTGCCCAACGCGATTGAAGAGATGCTGCGCTGGACCGCGCCGGTGAAGAACATGGCGCGAACCATCACCGCCGACACGGAGTTTCACGGCACCCGCTTGACTGCGGGCGAGAAGATGCTGCTGTTGTTCGAGTCCGCCAACTTCGACGAGAACGTGTTCGAGGAGCCGGAGCACTTCAACATCGACCGCTACCCCAACAACCACCTGGCGTTCGGCTTCGGCACGCACTTCTGCCTTGGCAACCAGCTCGCCCGGCTGGAGCTGTCGATGATGCAGGAGCGGCTACTGAAGCGGCTGCCCGACATGCGATTGGCTTCCGAGGACGAGCTGCCCCTGCGGCCGGCGAACTTCGTGTCCGGCCTGGAAAAGATGCCGGTGGTCTTCACGCCGACCAAGCCGCTAAGCGGCTAGTTAGCGCCGAACGTGCCTGCGTTGCGAAAAACTGGCCACTATTTCGCAATGACTTCACGTTCGGCGTCTCCACGCAGTAGTGAGCCGGCCGATGATGCCGCCTTCGGTGTCTTGCGAGGTGACGCGGATATCCGTCCACCCAAGGTCCGTGACGTCATCATGCCGCCGGATGTCTTTGTTGAAGCGCACCGGGTTTCGATGGTGCTCACCCTCGTAGTCGAGCGCAATCTTGACGTCCTCCCACCCCATGTCCAGCACCGCGATGAGTGCGCCATATTGGTCGTAAACGGGGATCTGCGTCTGGGGCCGCGGAAAGCCATTGCGGATCACCAATAACCGCAGCCATGTCTCGCGCGGCGACTCGGCTCCAGAGTCGACGAGGACAAGAACACTGCGGGCCTTGCGGATACCGCGACGACCCGCGTATCGGTCGGCCAGCAGTTCAACGTCGACCATCTTCAAATGCGTTGCGCGGGCGAGGGCGTCGATAGCAGCGACAGCTGCACCGTGCGGATATCGGCAAGCAAGGTCGAGCGCTGTGCGTGCCGGTGTCGTTACCCGAATCCCACCGATCACCTCGACCTCGTCGTCGGAGAACCGGTCCGACCACGCTCGGATACCAGCAGGAGGTCGCCGGTTCGGCCAGAGCACTTCAGCTGGCCGTTGAGCATCAACCCACTTCGCACCGTGCAAAGCCGCGGCGGACTGGCCGGCGACGACACCTTGCCGACGAGACCACAACCATGCGGCCTTCGCGCGGGTAACCGCGGTGACTTCCGTGTTCGTCTGCACGTAAACATCGGGACACATTGCAACGAATCGGCTTCGTAGTGCATACGGCGACAATCGGCCGGATGCGACGGCCTCACTGCCGATGAACGGATCCACCATGGCCGAAGTGTCGCGGACGCCCCCGACAATTCAACGAACGTGCGCTGACGGCGAAATATTGGCCGAAAATTCGCAACAGACGCACGTTCGGGGCGGGCGCTCTACTTCATCTTGAAGTTCGGCGCGCGCTTCTCCTTGAACGCCAGCGGGCCTTCCTTGGCGTCGTCGCTGAGGAACACCTTGATGCCGATCTGCGTGTCGACCTTGAACGCGTCGTTCTCGTTCATGCCCTCGGTCTCGCGGATGGACTTCAGGATCGCCTGCACCGCAAGCGGGCCGTTGTTGTTGATCACCTCGGCGATCTCGAGCGCCTTGTCCAGCGCCGAACCGTCCGGAACGACGTATCCGATCAATCCGTATTCCAGGGCCTGCGCCGCCGTGATGTGCCGACCGGTCAGCAGAAGATCCGCCGCGACCGTGTAGGGAATCTGGCGCACCAGGCGCACCGCGGAACCGCCCATCGGGTACAGGCTCCACTTGGCCTCGGAGATGCCGAACTTGGCGCTCTCGCCGGCCACCCGGATGTCGGTGCCCTGCAGGATCTCGGTGCCACCCGCGATGGCGGGTCCCTCGACGGCGGCGATCAGCGGCTTGGTCAACCGGCGCCCCTTGAGCAGACCGTCGATGCGCGACGGGTCGTAGCTGCCGTCCTTGAACGAGTCGCCTGGCGGCTTGGCAGTGGCCGCCTTGAGATCCATGCCCGCGCAGAAGTAGCCCCCGGCCCCGGTCAGGATGCAGCTGCGGATCTCGGGATCGCTGTCGACGCGGTCCCAGGCCTCCACCATGATCGAGAGCATCTCGGTGGAAAGCGCGTTGCGGGCCTCGGGACGGTTCAGCGTCACGATGAGGGTGTGTCCGCGCTGCTCAACGAGGGCGTCGGGGCCTTTTTGGGACTCGCTCACGGGTGCATACCTTCCTGCGTCGGAACCACAGACTTGTCAGAAAATGTAACACGTTCTAATTTAGGGTTCGTGGCCCTGAACATTGCGGATCTAGCCGAGCACGCCATCGACGCTGTGCCTGACCGTGTTGCCCTGATTTCGGGTGACGAGCAGCTGACCTACGGGCAGCTGGAGGAAAAGGCGAACCGCCTTGCCCACTATCTCATCGGCCAAGGCGTCAAGAAGGACGACAAGGTCGGGCTCTACTGCCGCAACCGCATCGAGATCGTGATCGCGATGCTCGGCATCGTGAAGGCCGGCGCGATCCTCGTTAACGTCAACTTCCGCTACGTCGAGGGCGAACTGAAGTACCTGTTCGAGAACTCGGACATGGTCGCGCTGGTGCACGAGCGGCGTTACGCCGACCGCGTCGCCAACGTGCTTCCCGAGACGCCGAACGTCAAGACCATCCTGGTGGTCGAGGACGGCAGCGACGATGACTTCGGCCGATACGGCGGCGTCGAGTTCGACGCTGCGCTGGAGCAGGGCTCACCCGAGCGGGACTTCGGCCAGCGCAGCCCCGACGACATCTACCTGCTCTATACCGGCGGCACCACCGGCTTCCCAAAGGGCGTGATGTGGCGTCACGAGGACATATACCGAGTCCTGTTCGGCGGCACCGACTTTGCGACGGGCGAACCCATCGCCGATGAATACGACTTGGCCAAGCAGGCCGCTGCGAACCCGCCGATGATCCGCTACCCGATCCCGCCGATGATTCACGGCGCGACGCAGTCGGCCACCTGGATGTCGCTGTTCTCCGGCCAAACCACCGTGCTCGCACCGGAATTCGACGCCGATGAAGTGTGGCAGACGATCGAGAAGTACAAGGTGAATCTGCTGTTCTTCACCGGCGACGCGATGGCGCGCCCGCTCCTCGACGCGTTGACCAAGCTGCATGACGCGGGCAAAGAGCCCGACCTGTCGAGCCTGTTCCTCCTCGCGAGCACCGCCGCACTGTTCTCGACCAGCATCAAGGAGAAGTTCCTCGAACTGCTGCCGAACCGCGTCATCACCGACTCGATCGGCTCTTCGGAGACGGGCTTCGGCGGTACCAGCATTGTGGCAAAGGGGCAGTCACATACAGGTGGACCGCGCGTCACGATCGACAAGACGACCGTTGTGCTCGACGAGGATGGCAACGAGGTCAAGCCGGGCTCAGGGGTGCGCGGCATCATCGCGAAGAAGGGCCACATTCCCGTCGGCTACTACAAGGACGAGAAGAAGACCGCCGAGACCTTCCGCACCTATAACGGTGTGCGCTACGCGATCCCCGGCGACTACGCCGAGGTCGAGGCCGACGGCAGCGTCACGATGCTCGGCCGCGGTTCGCAGTCCATTAACAGCGGCGGCGAGAAGATCTACCCCGAGGAGGTTGAAGCCGCGCTCAAGGGCCACCCGGATGTGTTCGACGCGCTGGTGGTCGGCGTACCCGACGACCGCTTCGGCCAGTGCGTGGCCGCGGTCGTCCATCGTCGGCCCGGCACCAACCCGACCCTGGCCGAACTCGACACGTTCGTGCGCCAGGAGATCGCGGGATACAAAGTGCCGCGCAAGGTTTGGTGGGTCGACGAGATTCACCGCACACCGGCCGGTAAGCCGGACTATCGCTGGGCCAAGGACACCACCGAGGAGCGGCCCGCCGACGACGCCCACGCCAACCACGTAGGAAGCCCGTCCTGATGCGAACCGAGCTGTGCGACCGCTTCGGCATCGACTATCCGATCTTCGTCTTCACGCCATCGGAAAAGGTTGCCGCTGCGGTCAGCAAGGCCGGCGGGCTCGGTGTGCTCGGCTGCGTGCGGTTCAACGAGGCCGACGATCTCGAAAACGTCCTGCAATGGATGGACCAGAACACCGACGGCAAGCCCTACGGCGTCGACATCGTCATGCCCGCCAAGGTGCCCACCGAGGGCACGGCCGTCGACATCGACAAGCTGATCCCGCAGAGCCATCGTGACTTCGTCTCCAAAACCCTTGCCGATCTTGGTGTTCCACCGCTGCCGGACGAGGAGGAGCGAAACGCGGGCGTGCTCGGCTGGCTACATTCGGTGGCCCGGTCACATGTCGAGGTGGCGCTCAAACACCCGATCAAGCTGATCGCCAACGCGCTTGGCTCGCCGCCGAAAGACGTCATCGACCAGGCTCATGAGGCCGGGGTACCGGTGGCCGCACTGGCTGGCAGCGCCAAGCATGCGCAGCGCCACGTCGAGAACGGTGTCGACATCGTGGTGGCGCAGGGCCATGAGGCCGGCGGCCACACCGGTGAGATCGGCTCGATGGTGCTGTGGCCGGAAATCGTTGACGCCGTTGGCGATACCGCCCCGGTGCTCGCTGCTGGTGGCATCGGGACCGGCAGGCAGGTGGCCGCCGCACTCGCGCTCGGCGCGCAGGGCGTGTGGATGGGCTCGGCGTTCCTGACATCGGCCGAATACGACCTCGGTCACCGCAAGCCCAGCGGCATCTCGACGATCCAGGAGGCGCTGCTGCGGGCCAACTCCAGCGACACCGTGCGCCGTCGCATCTATACCGGCAAGCCCGCGCGGCTGCTCAAGACGCGGTGGACCGACGCCTGGGACGCACCCGACGCGCCAGAGCCGCTGCCCATGCCGCTGCAGAACATCCTTGTCAGCGAGGCCCATCAGCGCATGAACGAGTCGGAGAATCCCGACACGGTCGCGATGCCGGTCGGCCAGATCGTCGGCCGGATGAACGAAATCCGTCCCGTCGCAGACATAATCGCCGAGTTGGTCTCCGGTTTCGAAGACGCAACTCGGCGATTAGACGGTATCCGAGAGGGCTAGCGCGTTACGGCGTGATCGTCGTCTGCTCGTCGATGACGTTCGTTGCAGCGCCCACAACCTCGGCCTGATCCTCCAGGCCGTCGACGTTGAGCTGCAGCACGTAAAGGCCATCGGCGCCAGGGATGACAACGGTCTTCTGCGCGACGATCTTCGTCTCGCCGTCCGAGTCCCACGTGCCGCCCAGCTGGTAGGCGGGGTACTCGCCAAGGGTGCTGACCTCGCCCTCGTTCATCGCGGTCCAGCCCGGCAGGTTCTGCAGTTCGCCGGGCGCAAGGTCGATGATCTGCTGTGGGTCGACGTTGCCGGTCAGCTTCGACACCAGCGCGACGATGCTCGGCGTGTACTCCGCGGCCTCCGGTCCGGTGTAGATGATGGCCCCGTAGGCCCATTCGGGGGTATCCGCGCCTGCGTCTTCCCACCCGGGAGGGAACGGCAGGTCGATGGTGGGCGCGCCGGGATCGCCACGCTTGACCGGGGTTTCCTGGATGTTGTTCTCCGCGATGTAGCTTGCGATCGTCGGGTTGGGTCCCGCCGCATCCTCATCACGCGGTGCCACCTTGGGCGTCGAGGGCGCGGCCTTGGCGGTCGTCGTCGTGGTAGTGGTGGTCTTCGTCTCGCTGGTGGTGCTCGGCTCGGACTTGGTGTCCGAACCGCAACCGGACAGCACAAGCGCGAGCGCCGCGGCCACCGCTGCCGCGCCCGAGATTGCTGTGCGTTTCATGTATTAACTCCTGTCGCTCTGGTGCTCGGCTGTGGCAGCCGACCGCAAACCCATTTGGTGTGTATGCCGTAGCGAAGCGTAGTCCAAAAGTGCAGTTATGCAGCGGGAGTAGATCTACTCAATCTGAAAATGCGGGACCGGTCGCAAGAACGCGACAGTTAGCCAAGGGCATTTGCTGGCGGCAATTCGTGTGTCCGATTTGTTCACGACAATCGACCAGGACTTGCCTAACGTGCCACGTATGGATATTCGCGTGACATCAACGGTGTTTCAGATTTTCGCCAACGACCTGCCGCGATCGATCGAGTTCTACCGGCTGATCGGCCTATCCGTGCCGGACGTCGGGGACCCGCCCCACGTCGCGGTCGAGCTGCCCGGTGGCAACACTCTGTCGTTCGATACGGAGGACACCATCGCAGGCATGCATCCCGGATGGGCGCCGCCGCCCTCACCAGAGAGCCGGCTCGCCTTGGCCTTCGGCGTCGATTCGCCGGAAGAGGTCGATGCGCTGTTCGAGAAGGTCACCGCTGCGGGCCACGCCGGACCGTTGAAGCCGTACGACGCGCCGTGGGGTCAGCGCTACGCGACCGTCGCCGATCCTGACGGCAACTGGGTCGACTTGTTCGCCCCGCTGAAATCCTGACGCAACGTCGCCAGCGGCACGCCTGCGAGATCGCGGACCTCGCGGTGCAGGTGCGGTTGGTCCGCGTATCCGGCGCGGGCGGCCACCTCGATATTCGGCAGCCCGTCACCGAGCAACCGCACCGCACACCGGAACCGCAGGATGCGGCGCAGAGTCGCGGGCCCGTAGCCGTACACGGCGGTGCACTGGCGCTGTAATGAGCGGCTGGACCATCCGATGTCGCGGGCCAATTCGCCGACGGGCGCGCCTGCGGCCAGGCGGGTCGTGACGTGGCGCAGCAGCGGCAGCGACCACGGCGCGGTTTCGGGCCGCGGCTCATCGGCGAGCAATGCGCCGGCCAGGTCAACCAGCGATCCGCGGCGCGGCAATCCGCCGCGCAGCTCGCGCAGCGGAACCCGGTTGTTGCGCAGTTCAGACGCAGGCACTCCGAGCAGCCGGGGCAGAACACCCGGCCGAAAGCGCAAACCTACGAAGGGTTCTCCGCGGCGGGGGCTCACTGATGCCGAGGTGTCGGGTCCGGCGACCGTGACTCGGCCCTCCATCCGGATGAGGTCCATGCACCCGTCCGGCAGCACGCGTACCGGGGCGGGTGGTCCGTCATCCACCCATGCGCATTCGACGAGGTCGTGTAACCCCGTGGGCGGCGGGAACTCGCGGTAGCCCACGTACGCCAGGCTACCGTTGGCCGATGACAACCACGGGCGAGCGGATCGTGCTGACCCGCTGGAGTCCACTGATGGCGCTCGGCGTCCTGGCGGTGACAGCAGTCCTGGCGGCCGGCCCGCTGTTCACCCTGCTGTCCGGCACCGGCACCCGCGGCGAACAGATTTTCATGGGCATGCTCGCCGCGGTCTTCGCCATCCCGTTGCTGTGGACGTTGTGGCGACTTCCGAAAGTCCTCCGCGGCATGGGCATCGCCATAAACGAGACCGGCATTCACCCGTTCGACGGCAAGACCACCGAAACCGTCACGTGGTCGCAGATCGAGGCAATCGGCTTCGGCTCACACGCGCGCACATATCGCGGGCTCAAGACGAAAACCATGGCGGGCCTCGAAATCTACGTGACGGGCGCAGACGCGGACGACTGCCTCCGCTACACCGTGTCGCCGTACGGCAAGGATGCCGAACGCATCGAGCGGGCGGTCAAGCGCTTTCACCCCGAATTGTGGGGCGGCCCGTACTTACACGAGAGTTAACGCTGGATCGGCAGCACCGGGTCGTCGCAGTCAGTGCCCTCCGCCGCCAGGTGGCGTTTGATCACCTTGAACGTCTCGGTACGCGGCAGTGCAGCGCTGACCCGGACAAACGACGGCCACTGCTTTGGGCCGAGGTCGGGCTGTTCGGCGAGGAAGGCGCGAAACTTGTCGGCATCGAAGTCAGCACCCTCGACAAGCTCGAGCGCCGCCATCACGCGATCGCCGACATCCGGCGCTGGAATCCCGTACACCGCGACCTCGACCACATCGGGATGGCGCAACAGGATTCGCTCGATCGGCGCGGTGCCGAGGTTCTCGCCGTCGACGCGTAGCCAATCACCCAGCCGCCCGGCGAAATACGCATAGCCGTTCTCGTCGCGGTAGGCCAGGTCGCCGCTGCGGTAGACGCCGCCGCGCATCCGCTCGGCGTCGGCCTCGGGGTCGTTGTAGTAGCCCTCGAACCGCCCTGCGTCCGACACATTCACCAGCTCACCCGTCACGCCAGGCGGGCAGGGCCGGCCGGTTTCGACATCGATGATCTCGGTGCCCTCCGGCAGCGGGCCCAGCGAGCCCGGCGGCGTGTCCGGCGTGCGGCCGATCGCGATGCCGCCCTCCGTCGAACCGAACCCGTCCATCACCAGCGTGCCGAACCGGCTGGCGAACCGTTCGACGTCGGCGGGCGCGCCTTCGTTTCCGTACACCGCCCGCAGCGGGTTGTCGGCGTCATCGGGTTGCTCGGGTGTGGCCAGGACGTACGACAACGGCTTGCCGACGTAGTTCGCATACGTCGCGCCGTAGCGCCGTACATCGGGAAGAAACTGCGACGCAGAGAACTTGCGCCGCAACGCAAGTGAGCCCCGGCACCCCAGCGCCACCGCCCAGCCCACCAGGACCGCGTTCGAATGGAACAACGGCATCGACACATAGCAGACGTCGGCGGGTCCGAGTTCGAAGCGTTGCGTCATCGTCATCCCCGCGATGGCGACCTTGCCGTGACTGCACTTGACCGCCTTGGGGTCGCCGCTGGTACCGGACGTGTAGATGAGCATGAACAAGTCGGCCGGATCGGCTTCGCGCGGGTTCACCGGGGCGTCCTTGTATGCGGCCACCTCGGCCGCCCACTCGGGGGAGTCGACGTCGATGTGGCCGGCCTCGCCGAGAGTTCCCGCCGACGCCGAATCCGCCAGCACCAGTTGGCAATCCGCATGATCGACGTCGCGGGCAAGCGCGGCACCCCGGCGCACCGGGTTCAGCCCGACGGGAACGATGCCCGATAACCCGGCCGCCACCAGCACAGCCGAGAAGAACGGCGTGTTCTGCAGCAGCACGCCGACATGCGGCGGCCGGTCGGGATCGAGGCGAGCCTTCAGCGCGGCCGCGACCGCGGCCCCATGCTGGATGTGCTCGCGCCAGGTGACGAAGGAGTCCTCGAAATACACGCCCCGGTCGTCGATTTCGACCAGCGGTTTCAGCAGGTCGGTGACGGTGGGCAGGCCATCGCTCATCGCTGCTGTCGGCTCTTCGCGCAAGCGCTCATCGCTCAGGCGGGCGTGTCGGCAAGCTCGCGCCCGATGCGCAGCAGTTGCCCCGTGGCGCCGCCGACCGCGAACTCCGTCTGCTTGGCGGCCAGGAAATACCGGTGCACCGGGTGGTCGATGTCGATGCCGACACCACCGTGCACGTGCACCGTGGTGTGCGCGACCCGGTGCCCGGCGTCGGCCGCCCAGAATGCCGCGCTGGCCACGTCTATATCGGCGGGAAGATCCTCCGACAGCCGCCAGGCCGCCTGCGTCAGCGTCAGCCGCAGACCCTTGATGTCGATGTATCCGTCGGCCAGCCGCGCCGAGACCGCCTGGAAGCTGCCGATCGGCCGGTCGAACTGCTCGCGCTCACGCGCGTACTCGGCGGTGAGCTCCAGGGCACGCTCCAGCACGCCGAGCTGAAACGCGGTGCGGCCCAGGGTGGCATGAGTGCCCAGCCACGTGACCGCCTCCGTGCCGCCGACGACACGTCCGCCGTCGACCTCGGTACCTTGCAGCTCGAGATGTCCGACGCTGCCGTGACCGGTGGTGTCCAATGGGGTCACCGCTACCCCGGCATCCGCCGAGGCGACGAGGAAAACCTTGGTCCCGGAATCGGTTTCGGCAGGCACCAGGAACGCGTCAGCGGCAGGGCCGTAGCCGACCAGTGTGCGGCTGCCGGTCAGCCGGAAACCCTCGCCGCTCGCTGTCGCCTGCACCGGGCCCTGGCCCATCTCACCGTCGAGCGCGACCGCGATGATCTTCTCGCCGTTGACCGCGGGCACCGCCCACTCCTGCGCAAGGGCGTCGGAGCCGAACTTGGCCAGCGCGCCGGCGCCCAGCACCACCGACTCGAGATAGGGCACAGCACCGAGCTGACGGCCGAGCGCTACGAGCACCGCCGTCTGCTCCAGCACACCGAAACCACCGCCGCCCAACGATTCCGGGGAGGCGGCGGACAGGATGTCGGCCTCGATCAGCTTCGCCCACAGGTCGCGGTCGAACCTTTGATCGAGTCCGTCGAGCTCACGCTGATGCTCCGGCGTGCACACCGACTCGGTGATGGTGCGCACCAGGCCGCCGAGGTCGTCGGCGGCTTCTGTCGTCTTGAAGTCCATTCTCAGTCCTTACCGGTTCACTCGGGGCAGGCCCAATGCGACCATCCCGATGATGTCGCGCTGGATCTCGTTGGTGCCGCCGCCGAACGTCAGGATCAGGCAGCTGCGGTGCATGCGCTCGACCCGGCCACGCAGCAGCGCCCCAGGGGAATCCGGTCGCAGCGTGGCGGCGGTGCCGAGCACCTCCATCAGCAACCGGTAAGCCTCGGTGGCCAACTCGGTGCCGAACACCTTCGCGGCCGACGCATCCGCGGGTGACGGCGCGACGTCGTCCGCCGACGCCAGCTCCCAGTTGATCAGCTTGAGCACCTCGGCCTTGGCATGCACCCGCGCCAGATTGAGTTGCACCCACTCGGCGTCGATGAGCCGATTGCCGTGCACGTCCTTGGTGTTCTGAGCCCACTCGCGAACACCGTTGAGCGCCACGAAGATCGGCTGCGCCGAGACCAGCGCGACGCGCTCGTGGTTGAGCTGGTTGGTGACCAGCTTCCAGCCGGCGTTCTCCTCACCGACCAGGTTGCTCGCAGGCACGCGTACGTCTTGGTAGTAGGTGGCGCTGGTGTCGACGCCGGCCATCGTGTGCACCGGTGTCCAGGAAAAGCCGTCCGCCGTGGTCGGCACGATCAACATCGAGATGCCGCGGTGCTTCTTGGCCTCGGGGTTGGTGCGCACCGCGAGCCAGACGTAGTCGGCGTACTGGATGAGGCTGGTCCACATCTTCTGGCCGTTGATCACGTAGTCGTCGCCGTCGCGCACGGCGGTGGTGCGCAGTGCGGCCAGGTCGGTGCCCGCGCCGGGTTCGGAGTAGCCGATCGAGAAGTGCAGATCACCCGATGCGATCTTGGGCAGGTAGAACTTCTTCTGCTCGTCGGTGCCGAACGCCATGATCGTCGGCGCGACGCTGTTGATGGTCAGGAACGGCACCGGTGCGCCGGCGATCGCGGCCTCGTCGGTGAAGATCAGCTGCTCCATGGGGGAGCGGGCCTGGCCGCCGTATTCGGTGGGCCAGCTCAGCGTCAGCCAGCCGTCGCGGCCCATCTGCGCGACCGTGTCGCGGTACGCGTTGCCCTTGCCGTACTCGCCTTCCGTCGAGCTCAGCGCCTCGACGCGGTCGGGCGTCATCAATTTGGAGAAGTAGGCCCGCAACTCGCGGCGCAACTCCTCCTGCTCTTGGCTGTAGCCGATCCGCATCGCCTCGTCCTCACTCTTGTCGGGCACGAATTCCCACCCGTCGACTCACCCGGTTGTAACACGTTCTAGTCTTGGGGTCCAGCGAGCGTGGTCGTATTCTGACGACGATGCCAAGAGCCCAGCCTCAAGGAGGGGTGTCGTGCGAGTTGAAGTTGACCGTGATCGATGTGAAGGTAACGCCGTGTGTCTCGGCCTTGCGCCGGACATTTTCGATCTCGACGACGACGATTACGCCGTTGTGAAGACCGACCCGGTGCCTGCCGATCAGGAAGAACTGGCCGAGCAGGCAATAGCCGAATGCCCACGTGCGGCCCTGATTCGCAAAGACTAGAGGTATTCATAAATTGACTCCTAACTCGTACGCGACCGATCTGTCCGGACTGGTCGCGGTGGTGACGGGCGCGGCGGCGGGGCTGGGCCGGGCTGAGGCCATCGGGCTTGCTCGCGCGGGCGCCACGATCGTGGTCAACGACATCGCTGGTGCGCTGGACTCCTCGGACGTCATCGATGAGATCGCCACCGCCGGATCCAAGGCTGTCGCCGTCGCCGGTGACATCAGCCAGCGGTCAACGGCCGACGAGCTCATCGAAACCGCAGACGGCCTCGGCGGCCTGAGCATCCTCGTCAACAACGCGGGCATCACCCGAGACCGCATGTTGTTCAACATGACCGACGAGGACTGGGACGCTGTCATCGCCGTACATCTGCGCGGCCACTTCCTGCTGACCCGCAACGCCGCCACCTATTGGCGGGCCAAGGCCAAGGACGCGGGCGGACGCGTGTACGGCCGCATCATCAACACGTCCTCGGAGGCCGGCCTGGCCGGCCCGGTTGGCCAGGCCAATTACGGCGCGGCCAAGGCCGGCATCACCGCGCTGACGTTGTCGGCCGCGCGGGCACTGGAGCGCTACGGGGTGCGGGCCAACGCCATCGCTCCGAGGGCGCGCACGGCGATGACCGCGGATGTGTTCGGCGATGAGCCGGAGCTGGCCGAGGGTCAGATCGACCCGCTGTCGCCGGATCATGTCGTGAACCTGGTGCGCTTTCTTGCCTCGCCCGCATCGGAAGGCGTCAACGGACAGTTGTTCATCGTTTACGGTCCTACTGTGACGTTGGTTGCGGCGCCCACCGCGGAGAAACGGTTCAGTGCGGAAGCCGATGCGTGGGACCCCGCCGACCTCAGTGCAACGCTGCACGAATACTTTGCTGGCCGTGATCCTGAACGCAATTTCTCGGCCACAGCCCTGATGGGTCAGCAAGACTGACGGTTCGGATTGTCACAGGCCCGCAAGCACTAGAACACGTTTCAGAATGATCTACGTCACACCCGCTCTGACCAGCGTAAAGATTACAATATGACCCTATTTTGTAGTTCTTTGACACTGCGAACTTGTTCTAGTTAGTATGATCCGGCTCACTAAGAGCAACGCTTAAACCAGGGGTGGGAAGGCCGCCGTGGCAAGCAAGTTCGAACTCTTCGCCATGGCGATTCTTTGCAAACGCCCCGCCCCGAGAAGGAGCCGAGGTTGATCGAACAGCTTGCGGTTCCGGCCCGGGCCGTGGGCGGGTTCTTCGAAATGTCCCTCGACACCTTCTTCAAGACCTTCCGTCGCCCCTTTCAGTTCAGGGAATTCCTGGATCAGACCTGGATGATCGCCAGGGTCTCGATCCTGCCGACACTGCTGATCGCGATTCCGTTCACGGTGCTGGTTTCCTTTACCCTCAACATCCTGCTGCGCGAGATCGGCGCCGCGGACCTGTCTGGCTCCGGTACAGCGTTTGGCACGGTGACTCAGCTGGGTCCGGTCTCGACGGTGCTCGTCGTGGCCGGCGCGGGCGCGACGGCGATCTGCGCCGACCTCGGTGCCCGCACGATCCGTGAGGAAATCGACGCGATGCGGGTGCTGGGCATCGACCCGATCCAGCGGCTGGTCGTGCCTCGCGTGCTGGCGTCGACGTTGGTGGCGCTGCTGCTCAACGGTCTGGTGATCGCGATCGGCCTTAGCGGCGGCTACGTATTCTCCGTGTTGCTGCAGGGGGTGAACCCAGGGGCGTTCATCAACGGCCTGACCATCCTGACCGGGCTTGGCGAGCTGGTGGTCTCAGAATTCAAGGCTCTGCTGTTCGGTGTCATGGCGGGGCTCGTCGGTTGCTACCGCGGCCTCACCGTCAAGGGCGGTCCAAAGGGTGTCGGGGAAGCCGTCAACGAGACCGTCGTCTATGCCTTCGTCTGCCTGTTCGTGATCAACGTGATCATGACGGCGATCGGCGTCAGGGTGCTGAGCTGATGAGCGCTTGCGCGAAGAAGAGACAGCGGCGATGAGTCAGCTGGGGAATTACGACATCACGCTGCGGATGCGGCGGGCGTTTCGATGGCTGCCGCGGGCCGTCGACACCTTCGGCGACCAGGCGTTGTTCTACGGCCAATCGATCCGCTGGATACCGCACGCGGTTACCCGCTACGGCAAGGAGACGGTCCGGCTGATCGCCGAGATGACCCTCGGCACAGGCGCGCTGTTGCTCATCGGCGGCACCGTCGGTGTCGCGGCATTTATGACGCTGGCTTCCGGCGGCGTGATCGCCGTGCAGGGCTACTCGTCGCTCGGCGACATCGGCATCGAGGCGCTGACGGGGTTCCTTTCGGCGTTCCTCAACGTGCGCATCGTGGCCCCGATCATCGCGGGCATCGCGCTCGCGGCCACCATCGGCGCGGGCGCCACCGCGCAACTGGGCGCCATGCGCATCGCCGAAGAGATCGACGCCACCGAGGCGATGGCCATACATTCGGTGTCCTACCTGGTGTCGACGCGCATCATCGCCGGGCTGGTCGCGATCATCCCGCTGTATTCGCTGGCAACGCTTGCCGCGTTCTTTTCTGCCCGGACTATCACCGTCTACGTCAACGGCCAGTCGGGGGGTCTGTACGACCATTATTTCAATACCTTCCTCAATCCCACTGACTTGTTGTGGTCGTTCCTTCAGGCCATCCTGATGGCGGTCGCCGTGATGCTGATACATACGTACTACGGCTACAACGCATCCGGTGGCCCCGTCGGAGTCGGCGTTGCGGTGGGCCAGGCGGTGCGCGCTTCGCTCATTACCGTCGTCGTCATCACTTTGTTCATCGCCCTCGCCGTATACGGCGCCTCCGGTAACTTCAACCTGTCGGGGTAAGGGGAGATACTTCGTGTCTAACACCACCGCGATCAGGGTCGCCGCCGCAGTGTTGGCGGCGATCCTCGTGGCGTTCACGGTGTTTACCTATCTGGCGTATTCGGCCGCGTTCACCCGGACCGACACCGTGACGGTGATGTCGTCGCGGGCCGGTTTGGTGATGGACCGCGAAGCAAAGGTCAAGTACCGCGGTATCCAGATCGGCAAGGTCGAAGACATCGCGTATTCCGGTGATCAGGCGAAGTTGACGCTGGTGATCAACCGCGACCAGATGCGCTACGTACCGTCGAACGCGCCGGTTCGCATCGCCAGTACCACGGTGTTCGGCGCGAAGTCGGTGGAGTTCATTGCGCCGGAGCAGCCGTCCGGCACGCCGTTGCGCGCCGGCGCCCACGTCCAGGCTGAGTCCGTGCAGTTGGAAGCCAACACGTTGTTCCAGACCCTGACCGACGTGCTGCACAAGATCGACCCGGTGCATCTGAACGCCACCATGACGGCGATCGCCGAGGGCCTGCGCGGTAATGGCGACGATTTCGGCTCTACCCTTGCAGGCTTGAATTCGTATCTGGTGCAATTGAATCCGAAGCTGCCGACGGTTGAGTCGGATATCGCGCAGACAGCGACGGTGGCCAACATCTACGGCGATGCCGCCCCCGATCTGGTCACTGTGATCGACAACGTGCCGACGATCAGCAACACGATCATCGATGAGCAGGACAACCTGAACGCGACGCTGCTCGCGACGATCGGCTTGGCGAGCGAAGGAACCGCCACGCTTGAGCCGGCGGCAGACGATTACATCGCCGGGATCCAGCGGTTGCGAGCGCCGTTGAAGGTACTTGGCGACTATTCGCCGGTACTGGGCTGCATCGTGCAAGGCGTCAAGAATGGCGGCGAGCGGGGAGGACGCCTCGTCGGTGGTCTCAAACCGGGCGCAATGGTGAGTTCCAGCTTCATCCTTGGCGTGCCGTCCTACACCTACCCTGAAAGCCTGCCGATCGTGAACGCGTCCGGCGGGCCCAATTGCCGCGGATTGCCCGACATTCCCAGCAAGCAGTACGGCGGCTCCTGGTATCGCGCGCCGTTCCTGGTCACCGACAACGCCTACATCCCGTACGAGCCCTTCACCGAAGTGCAGGTCGACGCCCCGAACACCCTGCAGTTCCTGTTCCACGGCGCATTCGCAGAACGGGACGATTTCTGATGGGCGACCGAGGAAACCTGATCAAGGTCAGCATCTTCGCGGTGGTGATGCTGTTGGTCTCAGCCGGTTTGGTGGTGATCTTCGGCGAGTTCCGGTTCGCCTCGACCAACACCTACCACGCCACGTTCACCGACGCCGCCCGAGTGCAAGGCGGCAACGACGTGCGGATCGCAGGCGTTCCGGTGGGCACTATTCGCGACGTAAAGCTGAACCCCGACAACACCGTCGACGTGGCCTTCACCGTCAACAAGAAATATCAGATGTACACGTCGACCCGGGCCGTGATCCGCTACGAGAACCTGGTCGGCGACCGTTACATGGAAGTCACCTCGGGCCCCGGCGACCTTCGGAAGCTGCCGCCGGGTGGCACGCTCGGCGTCAACCAGACCCAGCCGGCGTTGGATCTCGATGCATTGCTCGGCGGCCTGCGCCCAGTGGTCAAGGGCCTCAATGGCGAGCAGGTCGACCAGATCACCAACGCCATTCTCGAGCTGTTACAAGGTGAGGGTGGAGCGCTGTCGCAATTGCTTTCGGAGACTGGCACTTTCAGCCAAACGCTGGCCGACCGCTACCAGGTGATCTCGGAGGTGATCCACAATCTCAACGCGGTACTGGGGACCATCGACGAGAAGAGCGCCCAGTTCGATGCCAGCGTGGACCAGCTCCAGAAGCTGGTCACCGGGCTGGCGGAGGGCAGGGACCCGATCGCAGGGGCCATTCCGCCGCTGGCGTCCGCGGAGACGGATCTGACCGACATGCTGGTGAACTCACGACGGCCCCTGCAGGGCGTGCTCGAGAACCTTCGCCCACTGTCCACCGAGCTCGACAACCGCAAGGATGAGGTCAACCGGGTCATCGAGCCGCTCGCCGAGAACTACTTGCGGCTCAACGCCCTTGGCTCGTACGGCGCGTACTTCAACTACTACATCTGCGACCTGAGGCTCAAGTTCAACGGTCCAGCGGGCAGCGACATCATCCTGCCGATGGGCGGAGTCCCAGACCCGTCGAAGGGCAGGTGTTCAGAAAATGGATAAGACGATCCGGACGGGCATCTTCGGAATTGCGATCGTCGCGTGTGTTTTGATGGTCGCCTTCGGCTACAGCAGCCTGCCGTTTTATCCGCAAGGCAAGTCGTACGAGGCCTACTTCGCCGACGCCGGTGGCATCTCGCCGGGTAACGACGTCAACGTCTCCGGCATCGAGGTCGGCAAAGTGTCCGGGGTCGCGCTCGCCGGCGACGTCGCGAAAGTGACATTCACCGTCGACCGCAAGGTCAGGCTGGGCGATCAAACGCTGGCATCGATCAAGACCGACACCGTCCTTGGTGAGAGATCGCTGGCGGTGACCCCGCGAGGCAGCGGGTCGGTGACCTCAATCCCATTGGGCCGCACGACCGTTCCGTACACGTTGAACATGGCACTGCAGGATCTCGGTCAGAACACCAGGGAACTCGACAAGGATCAGTTGACTCAGGCGTTGGGTGTGCTGACCGATTCGCTCCGCGACGCGACGCCGCAGCTGCGCCGAACACTCGACGGGGTAGCCGCGTTGTCCCGCAGCATCAATGCCAACGACGAGGCATTGGGCCAGCTGTTGGCCCGCGCGAGGTCGGTCACCAAGGTGCTCGCCGACCGGGCCGGTCAGGTGAACCAGCTCATCATCGACGGTAATCAACTGTTCGCCGCGCTCGACGAACGCCGGGCCGCGCTGAGTACTTTGATTGCCGGCATCGATGATGTGTCAGAACAGATTTCGGGATTCGTGGCCGACAACCGCCGCGAGTTCGGTCCAGCACTGAAGAAGCTGAACCTCGTGCTGGACAACCTGCTTGAACGGCGCGAGCACATCAGCGAGGCACTGCGGCGACTGCCGCCCTACGCCACCGCGCTCGGCGAGTCGGTCGGCTCCGGTTCGGGTTTCAGCGTCAACCTGCCCAACTCGGTACCAAACATTCCGCAGGGCGAGCTGCTATTGGATCTCTACTTCCAACCGGGCAAGATTCCGGACAGCCTGGCCGATATGCTGCGCGGATTCATCACCGAGCGGCTGATCATAAGGCCGAAGTCGCCATGAGCCGATCACTGCGTTACGGAATCATCGCCGCTCTCGTGGTGGCGCTGATCGGTGGCATCTACGTGGTGTTGCCCCGGGCCACCACCTACAGGGTGGTTGGATACTTCCCGTCGGCAGTGGGCCTGTATCCCGGTGACGACGTCCGCGTCGTCGGGGTACCGATCGGCTCGATCGAATCGATCTCGGCAGAGGCCGATGCCGTCAAAATCACGATGACGGTGCAGGACAGCGTCAAGTTGCCAGCCGACGCCAGCGCGGTGGTCGTGGCGCCGAACATCGTTTCAGCCAGGTTCATTCAGCTCACCCCGCCCTACAAACAGGGCCCGGTGATGGAGGACGGCGGCAGTATCGGGTTGGACCGCACGGGCGTGCCGGTGGAGTGGGACGACGTCAAGTCCGAGCTGACCGAACTCAGCCAGCAGCTCGGACCGCAGGCGGGCGGGGTTCAGGGCCCGTTGGACGGGTTCATCAACCAGGCCGCCGATACCTTCGACGGCAACGGCGACTCTTTCCGGCGAGCGTTACGCGAGTTGTCGCAGACCGCGGGGCGGCTGGGCGACTCGCGCACCGACCTGTTCGGCACGGTGAAGAATCTGCAGATCCTGATCGATGCCCTGTCGAGAAGCAACGAGCAAATCGTCCAATTCAGTGGGCATTTGGCCTCGGTCTCGCAGGTGTTGGCCGACAGCACGGTGGACCTGGACATCACGCTGGGTAGCCTCAACCAGGCCCTGTCGGACGTCCGTGGCTTCCTCGACGAGAACAACGAGACGCTGATCGGCAGCATCAACAAGGTCACCGACTTCACCAGCATCCTGTCGAACCAGAGCGACGACGTCGAGCAGATACTGCATGTCCTGCCCAACGCGATGGCGAACTTCTACAACATCTACAACCCGGCCCAGGGCACGGCGAACGGTCTGTTGGGCTTGCCGGAATTCACCAACCCGGTGCAGTTCATCTGCGGCAACTTCGACGCCGCCGGCACGACCGACAACGTAAAGCGAGCAGAGATCTGCCGCCAGCGGATGGCTCCGGTGCTGCGCCGCCTGACGATGAATTTCCCGCCCATCATGTCGCACGGGATCAACACGATCACCGCGTACAAGGGCCAGATCATCTACGACACTCCGGCAACCGAGGCCAAGGCGCAAACCTACATCCCTTATCTGGAGTGGGTCCCTTCGGACGGGCGTTACCCGCCTCGGGCCGGCGAGGGCGGGGATCCCGGTTCGTTGCTCCTGCCACCGAACCCGGCTCCGGGTCCGCCGCCACCGGCGCAGCCATACACGCTCGGTCCGGTAATACTGCCGCCAGGACCGGCGCCTGGTGCGCCACCGCCGGCACCAGCTGCGCCCGGCCCGCTGCCGGCCGAGGCCGGCGCGCCGATGCAGCAACAACACGGAGGCGGAGCGTGACACGAATGACATTGGGCGTCAACGGTCGTCGCGCAACTACCCGCACCGTGGCCATCGGTTCCGGCGTCGTACTGCTCGCCGGCTGCCAGTTCGGCGGCTTGAACTCGCTGACCATGCCGGGCACCGCCGGTCACGGCGCGGGCGCCTACACAGTCACCCTTGAGCTGCCCGACGTGGCCACACTGCCGCAGAATTCGCCGGTGATGGTTGACGACGTCACCGTCGGCAGCGTGTCTGGGGTCGAGGCCGTGCAGCGGGCGGACGGCACTTTCTACGCGGCGGTGCAAGTGTCCCTTGACCGCCAAGTCAAGTTGCCGGCGAACGCGACGGCGAAGGTCGCGCAGACATCACTATTGGGGTCCCAGCACATCGAGCTATCGCCTCCGCTGGACCAGCCACCAGTCGGCGAGCTACGTGACGGGTCGGAGATCCCCCGAAGCCAGGGCGGCCGCTACCCGACCACCGAGGAAGTGCTGTCCGCGTTGGGTGTGGTCGTCAATAAGGGCAATCTCGGTGCGCTGCAAGACATCACACAAGAGGTCTACAACGGGGTGGCCGGCCGTCAGGGCCAGTTCGCCGGCCTGATTCCAAGGCTCGCCGAGCTGACCGCGTCGTTGAATCGGCAGACCGAGGACATCATCGCCGCTGCCGAAGGCCTGAACCGTTTCGCCGGAGTCCTCGCACGCAACAAGGACAGTCTGGGCCGTGCCCTGGATACCCTTCCGGAAGCGCTGCAGGTGCTCAACGACAACCGGACCACCATCGTCGACGCGTTCGCCGCACTGCAGAGTTTCGCCACGGTGGCGGCACGCATCCTTTCGGAGACGAAGGAGGATTTCGCCGCGGACATCAAGGACCTCTACTCGGTCATCAAGCCGCTCAACGACAACCGCGCGGCTCTCGTGTCCAGCCTGGACAGCCTGGCGACCTTCCCGTTCCCTGGTAAGAACTTGCATCGAGTGGCCAGGGGCGACTACTTCAATATCTTCGCCACCTTCGATCTGACGATCCGGCGGCTCGGCGAAACCATCTTCACGACGTCGTTCTTCGACCCGAACATGAAGCGCCTCCCCGAAGTCCTCGATACGCCGGACTTCCTGGTTGGGGAGATGGCAAACCTGTCAGGGCAGGCGGCTGATCCGTTCAAAATCCCGCCCGGCACCGCGTCGGGCCAGGAGGTGCCGCCGGAGTAATGCTCAACCGAACCGCGCGAATCCAACTGTTGATCTTCGCCGTCGTGACCGTGCTCACCGTCGGCGCGATCTCGATGTTCTACCTGCGCGTCCCTTCCCGCCTGGGAATCGGTGCGTATGAGATCACGGCGAACTTCGTTGCCGGCGGCGGGCTCTACGAGAACGCCAATGTCACCTACCGCGGCGTGCAAGCCGGGCGCGTCGAGTCCGTTCAGCTGACCGACGACGGCGTCGCCGCGCGCATGCGGCTCAACAGCGACGTCAAGATCCCGGCGAACTCGACCGCCACGGTCAAGAGTGTGTCGGCAATTGGCGAACAATACGTAGATTTCGTTCCGCCTGAGGAGCCATCGCGGGCCCTACTGGGTGACGGCTCCACGATCCCCAAGGAGCGGACCGCGCTCCCGCAGGACATTGCCGAGCTGTTGCACGAGGCCGATCAGTTGGTGAGCGGCCTCAACAACACCCGGCTGCAGGACCTGCTGCGCGAGGCGTTCAAGGCGTTCAACGGCTCCGGGCCGGAACTGGCGCGGCTGATCCAATCCTCGCGGTTGCTGATCGACGAGGCCAACGCGAGCTGGCCGCAGACCTCGGCGCTGATCGACCAGGTTGGGCCGTTCCTGGAGGCGCAGATCCGCAGCGGCGACGACATCCGGTCGTGGGCCGACGGTCTCGCGCGTTTGACCACCGAAGTGGCCAATGCCGATCCGCAGGTGCGGACGCTGCTGGCGACCGCGCCGGGTGCCGCAGCCGAAGCCAGCGAGACGTTCGCGGGCATTCGCCCGTCGTTCCCGGTGCTGGCGGCCAACCTCGCCAACCTCGGCCGCATCGGTGTCATCTACCACAGGTCGATCGAACAGGCGCTGGTCATCTTTCCGGCGCTGCAGGCGGCTCTCCTCACGATCGCCGGCCAGCTGCCCGCGGACGAAGGCGGCAAGCAAGACTTCAAGATCTCGATCAACGACCCGCCGCCCTGCAACGTTGGATTCCTGCCACCAACGGAACATCGGTCACCTGGGGACACGACGTTGCGGGACCTACCGACGGACCTGTATTGCAAAGTGCCCCAGAACGATCCGACCGTGGTGCGCGGCGCAAGGAATTACCCGTGCCAGGAGTTCCCCGGTAAGCGCGCGCCGACGATACAGCTCTGCCGGGATCCCCAGGGCTACGTGCCGATCGGGAGCAATCCGTGGCGTGGGCCGCCGATACCGGTGGGCACACCGATGGACCAGTATGAGGACGATACGAACGAGCACGGGCAGCGAAACATCTTCCCGCCGAACAAGTTCCCATACATCCCACCGGAGAATGATCCGGACCCGGGATACCCCGTCGCACCGGGAATGGTGCCGCCTGGGGTGCAGCCCGGCCCTGGGCCGGCGCCGCATCAACCTTGGCCGTATATCCCCCCTCCGAACGACGGCCCCCCGCCGCCCCCGCTGACTGCGTGGATACCGCCGGCGCCGTATCCGGACGCGTGGCCACCGCCACCGATTCCGCCACCATCGCCGGTGTTTGCGGGCCCCTATGGCCCCGCGCCACCACCGCCACCACTGCCAGCGCCGGCACCACAGGCCAGTGGCGCCGCGTACGGCACGTATGACCAGAACACCGGTGTGTTCGTCGACCCTGCCGGCGGTACAGGGGTGTACGCGCCCGGTGCGGCTAACATGCAGCCACAAGAGAACTGGGTAGATCTCATGCTTTATCCGGAGCAGACCTGATGACTTCCACTTCGACAAGTCCGCGGCAGGCCGTGCGCCGCCGCGCATCCCGGGCCGCTGGCCCGGCCAAGGGTAAGGCCGCCGAGGCTACCGCCGTGCTTGTCGCGGCACCGGTTTCGGCCGGCACAACGCCTACTCGCAAGTCCGGCAAGGCAGCGCCACCGGCACGCCGGCCGGCGCACCGTCGGCTGGTCGCGATCGTTGCGCTGGTGTTCGTGTTTGTCGCGACGGGTGTGCTCAGCGCTGCGGTGGCGGTGATGATCGTCCAGAAGAACAACACAGAAGCAACACAGGCGCGCAATCAGCGGTTCGTCGACACCGCTACCCAGACCGTGGTGAACATGTTCAGCTTCAAGCAGGACAACATCTCCGAAAGCGTCGACCGGTTCTACAACGGCACCAGTGGGCCGCTGCGCGACATGCTCAGCCAGACCAACAACGTCGAGAACCTCAAGGCGATTTTCCGGGACACCGGCGGCAGTTCGGAGGCTGTGATCAACGGGGCCGCGCTTGAAGGCATCGATGGCATCAGCAAGAACGCATCGGTGCTGGTCTCAGCGCGGGTCACGGCTAGTGACATGAACGGGAACAACAAGCCGTCGCAGCCATACCGGCTGCGGATCGTCGTGCATGAGCACGACGACGGACGGATGACGGCCTACGACGTCAAGTACCCGAACGGCGGCAATTGATGCGCTGGCTTGTGCGCGGCATGGCCGGCCTGATGACCGCTGCGTTCGTGGGCCTGGCCGCGGTGGGCGGTGCGCTGTATTGGCAACGAGTCGAAACGCGTGGTGAGCAAGGCGCCCGCGACGAACTCGGACCGCTTGCGCAGAAGCAGATCCCTACCGTGTTCAACTACGACTACAAGACCGTCGAGCGCAGCCTCACCGACGCCTACACCATGCTCACGCCCGACTACCGCAGGGAGTTCGAGGACAGGGCGAATTCCGACATCATCCCGCAGGCTCGGGAGCGCGAAGTGGTGAGTCAAGCCAACGTGGTAGGCGTCGGGGTAATGGATGCGCAGCGCAACTCGGCAGCGGTGATGGTGTACATCAACCGGACGATTTCCGATAAGGCGACTCGCGACCAGCCGATCTATGACGGCTCGCGACTGCGGGTGGAGTACAAGCGCATCGACGGCAAGTGGCTGATCAACTACATCACCCCGATTTAGTGGCACCGCTTTTCGTGGACGCCAGCGCGTCGAGGAATGAGCGCGCCCAGCGGTCCACGTCGTGCGCGAGAACCTGTCGGCGAAGGGCGCGCATCCGTCGTCGGCCTTCTTCGGGCGACTGATCCAGCGCGGCCTCGATCGCATCCTTGACGCCCTCGAGGTGATGCGGATTGGCCAGGTATGACTGACGCAGTTCCGCTGCGGCACCGGTGAATTCGCTGAGCACCAGCGCGCCGCCCAGATCGCTGCGGCAGGCCACGTACTCCTTGGCGACCAGGTTCATGCCGTCGCGCAGCGGCGTCACGAGCATGACGTCGGCGGCCACGAAGAAGGCGATCAATTCGTCTCGGGGGACCGGCCGGTGAATGTAATGCACTATCGGATGGCCGACTTCGCCGTACTCACCGTTGATATGCCCGACCTGACGCTCGATGTCTTCGCGCATCACCTTGTAGCTCTCGACGCGTTCGCGGCTCGGAGTTGCGAGCTGGACTAGCACTGTGTCGTCGCGCTTGGCCCGATGCTCGTCGAGCAGTTCCGAAAACGCCCGCAGCCGAACGTCAATCCCCTTGGTGTAGTCCAGCCGATCGACGCCCAGCAGGATCTTGCGCGGGTTGCCGAGCTCGCTGCGGATCTCGCGGGCCCGCTGGCGGATGCTCCGGCTGCGCGCCTGCTGATCGAGGGCCGTCGAATCGATGGAGATCGGAAAGGCACCGACTTTCACGGTGCGGAAGCCGGTGTGAACCTCGCCGAACCTCGACCGCACGCCGACAGACGCGCGCGAGGTGTTCGCGCCGACCAGGCGGCGGGCGAGCACCAGGAAGTTCTGTGCACCACCGGGCAAGTGGAAGCCGACCAGATCGGCGCCGAGCAAGCCCTCGATGATCTCGGTGCGCCACGGCATCTGCATGAAAATCTCCACAGGGGGAAATGGGATATGCAGAAAGAAGCCAATGGTGAGGTCCGGCCGCAGCATGCGCAGCATTTTCGGAACAAGCTGTAATTGGTAGTCCTGGATCCACACCGTCGCGCCGTGGGCCGCTGCTCGCGCCGTCGCCTCGGCGAACCGCCGGTTCACTTCGACGTAGCTATCCCACCACTCGCGGTGATAAATGGGCTTGACGATGAGATCGTGGTAAAGCGGCCACAGCGTCGCGTTCGAAAAGCCCTCGTAATACTTGGCGATGTCGTCTGCAGACAGCCGTACCGGGTACAGCTGCAGGCCGTCGTCGTCAATCGGCTCTTCGTCGGCGTCGGGTACGCCTGCCCAGCCAATCCACGCGCCGCTGCGGCGGCGCAGCAGTGGTTCGAGCGCGGTGACGAGACCGCCGGGGCTCCGTTTCCACTCCGTGCTGCCGTCAGGCAGGCGCTCCATGTCGATCGGCAGCCGGTTGGCCACCACGACGAAGTCGGAATCCCCGGAGCCGACCGCCTGGCCGCTCCGCGGAGTCACTTAGACCTCTTGTTTCGCCGGACCGATGCCGAGCATGGACAGGAAAATCCGGCATTCATCGGCGTCGGTCGCGTATGCGGCGACCACGCGCCTGGCCTGGCGTGCGGTGCTGTCGGCTAAGGGTTCGACGTCGCCCAGTTCGGCGGGGTCTGATTTCGCAGGCATAACCCCAACTCTAGGCGACCCGGGCCAGGCCCGGGTCGCCGCCTGCGGGTACTAGCCGATGTGGCCGGTCACCGTAGGGCTCGAGCCGACCGAGGACTCGGGCACTGCTTGAGGGCCCGCGGCTGCTGCTTCCTCGGCAAGGCCGATGCATTGACCTGAGTTATGGCCGGTGCAGGGGATGGCCCCGCCGCCGCCGGGCAGGTTCACTGCGGGGATGCTCGGGTTGCCCGGAATGGAGCTGAACTGCGAGCCTGCGTTCGGAACTGTGTGAGGCACGCAGACCCCGGTGAACTGGTCTGACTCTTCGCCAGGGGGGCACTGGGCCACCGGTGCGGCGTCGGGGGTTGGCACTGCGAAGACGGCGATCGCCGGTGCGGCGGCAACTGCGACCGCAAATCCACCGGCAAGGATCAGTCGTCGTGCTGAATGCTGGAAGGTCGCCATCGTCACGCTTTCTGTAGTTATTGACCAAGTCGTCGGGTGGATTGTATGGAAGCTGAAAGGAATCTGCATACGTTCCACCAGTTCCCTGGGAATGTGTCGCGTCGAATTGCGGTTTTCGGCCCCAGCAGTTAATGACGCCAGCCCGCTGTTACCGACGGGTAGGCGTGAAAAAGCCGAGGCACCAATGCGGCGCCTCGGCTATGAAAGGGTGACCGGTTGGTTACGGGCTGGAACTGACCGTGGAACGCGGAATTGGCTGCGGACCCTCGGCCTGCTGTTCTTCTGCCAGGCCGATGCACTGGCCCGAATTGCCGCCCGTGCAAGGGACGCCGTCGATTTCTGGCAGTCCGCCCGGCGAGGTCTCGCCGAACGCGGGTGAATTCGGCACCAAGTGCGGGACACACACCGTTGTGAAGCTGTCCGGTTCCTCGCCGCCCGGGCACTGGGCCATCGGCGCGGAGTTGGTTGGCATTGCGAAGACGGCGATCGCCGGGGCGGCGGCAACTGCGACCGCAAATCCACCGGCAAAGATGAGTCGTCGTGCTGAATGCTGGAAGGTCGCCATCGTCATGCTTTCTCTAGTTTTGCTGAAGGTTCGTCGGTCCGCCTCGGAATCGCGACGGGGAGAGAGCTCTCCATACGCGAACATTACTCCGGTGAAACGAGTCTCGCCCTCGCATCGGAGAAGAAAGTGGTGCGCGAGTCCCATTTCTGAAAGGTTGCTGTCAAGTTGCTGTGCCACCCCTGCGCAACAGAAAGGCGCGGCACCGTAATGTGCAAACCGTTGACATTGCTTAGCGAGCGAGGTGGTCCGCTGTGGCGAGCCCAGATCTGACTAGCGCCGAACCGGCCGGAGGCGATGCGCCCCAACAGGTGACGTACGAGACGCTCGATGAGGGGCGAATCGCGCGAATCTGGTTGAACCGCCCAGAAGCGCAGAACGCCCAGTCGCGAACGTTGTTGGTGCAGTTGGACGAGGCGTTCGGCCGGGCCGAGGCCGACGATCAGGTGCGGGTGGTGATTCTGGCCGCGCGAGGCAAGAACTTCTCGGCCGGACACGATCTCGGCTCGGAGGCAGCCCTCCTCGAGCGCAAACCCGGTCCGGCACAGCATCCGACGTTCCGTTCGCACGGCGCGACTGTGCCGGCCGTGGCGGAGAGAACGTATCTGCAGGAGTGGCACTTCTTCTTCGAGAACACCCGCCGCTGGCGGGATCTGCGCAAGATCACCATCGCTTCGGTGCAGGGCAACGCTATTTCGGCTGCGCTGATGTTGATCTGGGCCTGCGACCTCATCGTCGCCGCCGACGATGCGAAGTTCAGCGACGTCGTCGGCGTCCGGATGGGCATGCCAGGCGTCGAGTATTACGCGCACCCATGGGAATTCGGCCCGCGCAAGGCCAAAGAACTTCTCCTGACCGGTGATTCGATCGACGCTGAGGATGCATACCGGCTCGGGATGGTGTCGAAGATCTTCGCCCGCGACGAACTCGAGGACAAGACACTCGAATTCGCGCGTCGCATCGCCGAGCGCCCGACCATGGCGGCACTGCTGATCAAGGATTCGGTCAACGCGGCCAGCGATGCGATGGGGTTCACCGAGGCGCTCCGGCACGGCTTCCACATCCACGAGCTCGGGCATGCGCATTGGGCGGCGCACAACGAGAACCGGTATCCGGTCGGCCTGCCGCCTGACGTTCCGGATTGGCGGACGCTGGGAGCGCCGAAGCTTGCGCGTCGCGACGAGCCGTAACGTATAACTAGAACCTGTTCTAGTTATCGGACGAAGGGGTCGCTGTGCAGCTGTCGTTGGCGGATCAAACGGTACTGGTCACTGGCGGTGGCAGCGGGATCGGCAAGGGCGTTGCCGCTGCGGTGGTGGCCGCAGGTGGCAGGGCGATGCTGGTCGGTCGCAACGCCGACAAGCTGTCGGCTGCCGCGGACGAGATCAAGGCGCAGGCCGGCGATGGTGAGGTGTTGTACGAGCCCGCGGACGTCACCAACGAGGACGAGGTAGCCCGCGTCGTGGAGGCCACCACCGCGTGGACAGGACGGCTGCACGGCGTGGTGCACTGCGCCGGTGGCAGCGAGACGATCGGCCCGGTCACGCAGATCGACTCCGATGCGTGGCGACGCACGGTCGACCTGAACGTCAACGGCTCGATGTATGTGCTCAAGCATGCCGCCAGGGAGATGGTCCGCGGCGGCGGTGGTTCGTTCATCGGGATCTCGTCGATCGCGTCGAGCAATACGCATCGGTGGTTCGGTGCATACGGAGTGAGCAAGTCGGCCGTCGACCATCTGATGATGTTGGCGGCAGATGAGCTCGGCGCGTCTTGGGTGCGGGTCAACTGCATCCGGCCGGGGCTGATCCGCACGGATCTCGTTGCGCCCATTCTGAGTTCGCCTGAGATCAGCGGTGACTATGCGGCGTGCACGCCGCTGCCGCGAGCCGGCGAGGTCGAGGACATCGCGAACGCCTCGGTGTTCTTGCTCAGCGATGCCGCCAGTTGGATCACCGGCCAGGTGATCAATGTCGACGGCGGGCACGGGCTGCGTCGCGGGCCAGACATGTCGGCAATGCTCGAGCCGGTGTTCGGCGCCGACGGCCTACGTGGAGTGGTGTCGAGCTAGCCCTTTTGCTCCGGGTATCCACAGGCGATCACGACGTCACGCATCGGTGACTGAGCTGGACACCGTTCTGAGGGGCTGAATTAGTCATGCGGCGTTGGCCTGGTGCCGCCGGCTTCCCAGGACGCGAGGCCACCGATGGCCGACCAATCCAGATTCGCTCCGCCGTGGGCCAGCAGTGTCAAGAAGCGGTCCCGCAACAGGCTGGCGATGGGCAGTGGCACCTGTAGCGCCTCGCCCGCGGAGAGAACCAGCCGGACGTCCTTGAGCCCGAGCGCGGCGGCGAAACCGGCCGGTTCGAACTCCTCGCGAGCGATGAGGCCGCCGTACGTCTTGTAGACCGGCGCACCGAAAAGCGTCGACGTCAGGATGTCGATGTACTCCTGCTTGTCGACACCGGCCTTGCTGACCAAGGCCACTGCCTCACCCAGCGATTCGATGACCGAAGCGATGAGGAAGTTTCCGCTGAGCTTCACCAGACTGGCGGCCTTCGGTTCCTGCGAAACGACGAACGTCTGCTGACCGATCGCGTCGAACACCGGCGTAACCGCTTCCAACGTCGCCTCTGCGCCGGCCGCGACCACGAAAAGCTTTGCCGCCGCGGCCGCTTCGGGACGACCGAACACCGGTGCCGCGACGAAGCCCTGGCCCGCGTTGGCGTGCGCGGTGGTCAACCGCTCCGACAACGCGACACTGATGGTGCTCGACGAAACATGCGTGGCGCCCGGCGCCAGCGACGCGAGGATGCCGTCGTCGCCGAACGTGACCGCTTCGACAGCATCATCGTTGGCCAGCATCGAGATGACGATGTCGCCGTCGCACGCTTCCGCCACCGAGCGTGCCGGCCGCGCGCCCTGTTTGGCCAGCTCGTCGACCTTGTCCTGCGACCGGTTGTATGCCGTCACCTCATGGCCGGCCTTGACCAAGTTCAAGGCCATCCCGCCGCCCATGTTTCCCAACCCGATGAAGCCGATTTTCACACGGCGCTCGCTATATCGACGAAGTCCGGCAGTCGCGCTCCCCAGAAATTCAGGTGGTTCGCCGAATGCTGCAGCGCCGTCCAGCCCGGGATGATCTGCCAGACCCCGTACTTGTCGTGCGGGTTGTCCCGAAGGAACACGCCGAGATCGAAACCGGTCTTGATAGCGCGGAAGATGTCAGGAGGCCCGAGCTCACCGGTCTGCAACCACCGCGCGATGTTCGCCGCGATGCGGGCGATCATCGTGAACGGGTCGGCGAGCGACAGCGGCGTCACGAGGTCGTAGCCCTGCTTCAGGTATGTGCCGAAGATGTCGGCGTCGCCATAGATGTCACCGGGCAGGCAGTAGTCGAACCAGTCGATGGTCCCGGTGTTCCTGATGTTGTCGCCCGAGATGCCCTCGTACGCCAGCTGGTTTCCCAGGTGGAAAGTGCGCCCGCGGCCACGATGCGGGGACGCGATGGCGTGCAACCACCGGCAGTCGGCTTGGCGCGACGTCAGCGAGCCGGACACCAACTCACGCCCCACCAGCGAGACAACCGCCCCGCCCTGGCTGTAGCCGAGCAGCCCGAACGATCCTTCGTGTTCGCCGATCAACCGCTTCACTTCGGCGACGCCCATGTCTCGCGAGTCGATGTAGGACGGGTCACCCAGGGCGTCGAGCAGGTTTTGGCCCGGGCCTGGAATAGGACCGAAGCTAGCCGGATAGTCGACGTAGACGACGTCGAACACCCGCCTGTCGAGGAGGTTGGTGATGCCGGTGAGCATGCCGACTTCGGCGGTCGGCGTGATCTCTGCACGGTTGTCGGCCGCCTCGACGACCTCCCATGTGCCTGGTACGCAAAACAGTTTGTGCTTGGCCATGACTCGAGTATGCGCTCACCGACCGACACGATGGTGTAGCGCGAATACGAAGTTGCCGCAAGGCTTTTGGCGGCTATTCGCTGTGTATGGACCGCGCAAATGACTTCGGCTACTGCGGCAGCTTGTCCTGACAGAAGGCGTAGACCGCAAGGCCGCCGAAGTTGACGGATTTCTGGTCCGGCCACTTGGTCTTGTTTTTGATCGCCAGCAGCGCCTCTTCGACCGTCCGGCCACTGTTGAGCAGGTCGCACGTCGAGTGGGCGAGGTCGAGGGCGAACTCATCAGACTTGACGGTGATGCCCTTGTCCCGCAGGGCCGTGAGGAACGCTTGGTCAAGCTGCTCGTCGGCGTGGGCCGGCGCCGCGAATGCCGTCGCCGTGCCCATAGCCACAGCGACCGCTGCCAACATGAGCTTAGGTCTCATCTGTCTCCCCAGTAACGTCCCCGGCCACCAGGAAGCGTACTTCAGCAAACGTGTACTTGCCTAGAGTCAGGTCATCTCAGCCGCGCGATGCACGGCGTTAACGATGCCCTGATACCCCGTACACCGGCAGAAGTTGCCCGACAGGCCCTCACGAATCTCCTCGTCGGTCGGGTTGGGGTTGTCCCGTAGCAACGCGGTGATCGATACGACGAAGCCCGGTGTGCAAAACCCGCACTGCAGTCCATGACATTCGCGCATCGCGGATTGCACCGGTGACAGTTCGCCGTCGTCGGCGGCGATACCTTCGACGGTAGTGACCTCCTGGCCGTCGGCCTGCACCGCGAAGATCAGACATGATCGCACTGCCTGACCGTCCAGGAGCACTGTGCACGCCCCGCATGCGCCATGTTCGCAACCCAGATGGGTGCCCGTGAGGCCGCACTTCTCGCGCAGGAAATCGGCGAGCGTGACGCGGGGTTCGACGGTCCCTTCGCGCGTGTGCCCGTTGACCGACACCTGGACCGGCAGCTCATGCATGGATGGCCTCCTTCGTCGTCGCCGCCGCAACCGCGCCATTCCAGGCCCGCGCCACCATCGCCGCACCCACCCTGGCGCGATAGTCGGCCGATCCCTGCAGGTCGGCAGGAATGTCCGTAAGCCCGCTGATCGCCAGCCTGCCGATCTCGTCTGCGGCAAGGTCATCCACCCGCGCGCCGATGATGGCCTGCTCCGCAACCGAACCGCGCAGCGGCGTCGAGCCAAGGCCCAACAGACCGATGCCGCACCGGCGCACGTGCTCGTCGTCGTCGAGTTCCAGCGCGACGGCCGCACCGGCGATCGCGAAATCACCGTGGCGACGCGCGAATTCCTCGATCGCGAATCCCGATCGAGGGCCCCACACTGGGAACCGCACGGTGGTCAGGATCTCGTCGGACGCCAACGACGTCTCCCACAGGCCGGTGAAGAACTCGGCCGCCGGGATCTGCCGACGCCCACGCGACGACGTCGCCTCCATGGTCGCGTCAAGGGCAAGCGCCACCGCGGCGTACTCCGCTGCGGGGTCGGCGTGTGCGATCGCACCGCCGAGCGTGCCCCTTGTCCGGATCTGGAAGTGGCCGATGTACGGGGTCGACAACGTCAGCAGCGGTACCGAGTCAGCCACGTCGTCGTCCATGCCCACCAGCGCGTGCGGTGTGCCCGCGCCAATCCACACCTCGTCGCCGCGCAGCTCGATGTTCTTCAACTCGTCCACGCGAGAGATGTCGATGAGGTTCTCGAAGTACGTCAGCCGCATCGCCAACATCGGCACCAGACTCTGGCCCCCGGCAAGGATCTTCGCGTCCTCACCGAACTCGCCGAGCATCTGCGCGGCCTCGGCCACCGTGTCGGGTCGGTGGTACGCGAATGAGGCTGCCTTCATGACAGCGGCCTGCGACGGCCCACAAGGAAGCCGATCGCCACGCCCGCGGCCACCCCGGCCACCACCGGCGCGAAACGTTTGGCCAGCGGTACCGCAACGACTTTCAGCAGATCCACCGAGTCGCCGGCATCGGTTGAGGCGCTCGCAGCAGATGTCGCCGAAGCGGCCGGTGCGGAATCACCGAGCACGCTGGCTTCCAGGCTCTTTGCGAACTGTCCGATCAGGTTGCCTGCCACGTCGGCGAGCACTCCGCGGCCGAACTGCGCGGCCTTGCCGGAGATCGTCAGGTCCGTGGTGATGACCACGGTGGTGGCGTCCCCCTCGTCTTTCAACTGCGCGGTGACGACAGCCGCGGCGCTGCCGCTGCCCCTCGTCTCCTTGCCGCTAGCCTTGAGCACTACGCGCTGCGCTGCGGCGTCCTTCTCCTGAAACGTGGCTTCGCCCTTGTAGGACACCGTGATTGGGCCGACCTTGACCTTGACGGCCCCGGTGAAATCGTCACCGTCGACGGACAGCAGGGTCGCGCCCGGCAGGCAGGGCGCCACCCGCTCGACGTCGGTGAGCAATTCCCACACCTTCGCCGCAGGCACTGCGACACGGAATTCGTTGTTCAGCTCCACGGCTAGGTGCCCTTTCGTGCTTGTTCGATGAGGTCGACGATCGCGGCGGGGCTGGCTGGCAGCCGGGTGAGCTCGACGCCGAGCGGCGCGAGCGCATCGTTGATCGCATTGATCACCGCGGGTGTGGAGCCGATGGCCCCGCCCTCACCGCAGCCCTTGTAGCCTCCGACTCCTGGTCCCGGGATCTCGACGTGGCCGTATTCGATCGGCGGCACCTCGGTGGCGGTCGGCAGCAGGTAGTCGACAAACGTTGAGGACAGCGGGTTTCCGTCCGCGTCGTAGGCCATGTCTTCGAGCAGTGCGCCGCCGATGCCCTGCACGGTGCCGCCGGCGATCTGGCCCTCGACCACGTTCGGGTTGATCATCGGTCCGACGTCCTCGCTCACGATGTACCGCGTCAGCGTGACATGTCCGGTGTCGAGGTCCACTTCGCAGGTGCACGCGTGTGTCGCGTTGGCCCAGTGGATCATGGTCTGCGAGGTGAAGCGGGCGGTGGCCTCCAGCGTGGCGGACATGCCGGGTGGTAGCTGTTGGGGCTCGTAGTGCGCGCGGTAGGCGAGGTCGGCGAAAGAGACGCTCCGCGAGGACTCAGCCGGGTCATTCCTTACGGTTGCTTTCGAGCCTGCCAGTTCGATCTCGGCTTCATCGACACCCAACCGTGCAGCGGCCATCGCCAGGATCTGTTGGCGCAGTATGGTTCCGGCCTCGTTGACGGCTCCCGCGGTCATCGGTCCGCTGCGGCTGCCCTGGGTGCCCGCGCCGTACGGCGTTACCGCCGTATCGCCCTGAATCGTGGCGACGTCGTCGATGTCGGCGCCAAGCGCGTCGGCGGTCAACTGCACGACCGTGGTTTCGATGCTGTTGCCGGTCGACCCGCCGTTCACGTAGACGTTGATCTTGCCCGTCGGCTCCATGCGAATTGTCGCGCCTTCGGTCGCCAGGTGGCCGGTCGCGGCACCCGTCGGCTCGATGTACGCGGAGAAGCCGAGGCCGATGTAGCGGCCCTGCGCCAGCGCGTCGCGTTGCTCTTTGCGGAAACCCTCGTGGTCAAGGATTTTCACCGCCTGCTCGAATGTCTCGATCGGGGCGACGTGGTCGTAGGGCATCCCGTTGGGATTGAAATAGGGCATCTCGTCGCGGCGCAGCAGGTTCTTGCGGCGAAGGTCGACGGGATCGACGTTCATCTTCCGCGCGGCGACGTCGAGAAGTATTTCGCGCGTGAGGGTTTCGTACTGCCACGGGCCGCGGTAGGCCGCGAGGCCCGCGGTGTTCGAGAACACCGTCTTGTAGTTGAAGCTCGCCTTCGGCACCCGGTACGGGCCCGGGAAGAACATGCCGATCGCCGCGGTGGTCAACACCGGGTACGGCGTGGGATACGCGCCGACGTCCTGGACGAAGTCGATGTCGGCGGCCAGGATCGTGCCGTCGTCGTCAAATGCCATGCGCGCGTTGCCGTCTACGTGGCGAGCCTGCCCGGCTGACATCAGGTTTTCGCGCCGGTCCTCGATCCACTTCAGCGCCGCCGGCACCTTGCGCGCGGCCAGCATGATGCACATGTCCTCGCGCATCGGCACGACCTTCTGGCCGAACCCGCCACCGGTGTCGCGCATGATGACCCGCACGTTCTGCGCCGGGATGCCGAGCAGCCGGGCACAGAATGCACGCAGTTCGTGAGGCGTCTGCGTGGAGGCCCACATCGTCAGCTCGCCAGAAGCCCACTCGACGACCATGCCGCGCGTCTCGATCGGTACCGGCGCGTAGATCTGCTGGTACACGTTCGCCGACGCGACGTGCGCGGCCGAGGAGAACGTCTCCTCGTCAGGCGGTGCTCCGCCCATGCCGCCGGCGACGTTGTCGGGATACGCCTCGTGTACGACCACGTCGGAACCCACGGCCTGAGTGAAGTCGGCGACGGCGGGCAGCGGCTCGTAGTCCACCTCCACGAGATCGACGGCGTCCTCGGCGATGTACCGGCTCTGCGCGACGACGAGCGCGACCGGGTCGCCGACGAACTTCACCTCCCCCTCGGCCAGAGGCGGACGCGGGGTGTCGGGAATGTCCTTGCCCGCCACCGCGTGCCAGGCTTCCTTGACGTCCGGGTTGAGATCGGCCGCGGTGAACACCGCGACCACACCGGGCAGAGCGGTCGCCGCCGAGGCGTCGATGCCGTTGATGCGGGCATGTGCGAACGGGCTACGCACGAAGCAGGCGTGCAGCATGCCGGGGCGGGTGATGTCGTCGACGAAGGTGCCGTGACCGGTCAGCAGTCGAGTGTCCTCGACGCGCGGGACCCGGCTACCCGCATAGCGGGTCGCGACGGTCTCCGACGTGCCCGAAGTTGTGGCAGTCATGGCAGCTCCAACGTGCTAAGCAGTCGCACAGCGTCAGCGTACCGGATACGTGATTCTCGGTTTACAGCATATGGGATTCTCGCCCGTGAGCGGGCCGAATCAGCCGTCGTGATGGATGCGCCCGCCGATTTCGGCCAGCGGGCGACCTCCGCCGCCCCATCGCCGAGCGATGATCTCCGCGGCGATCGACACCGCCGTCTCCTCCGGGGTGCGCGCGCCGAGGTCAAGGCCTATGGGGCTGGCCAGCCTGCCAAGCTCGGTGTCGGTCAGCCCGGCCTCGCGAAGCCGGCTCATCCTGTCCTCGTGTGTGCGGCGCGACCCCATCACGCCGATGTAGCCGACCTGCGGAATTCGCACCGCGACCTGCAGGGCGGGCACGTCGAACTTCGGGTCGTGGGTGAGCACGCAGATCGCCGTGCGGGAGTCGATGGCGCCCGCGGCCGCCTGCGCCGAGAGGTAGCGGTCGGGCCATTCGACAACGACCTCCTCGGCGGCGGGGAAACGCGCGGCGGTGGCGAACACCGGCCTGGCGTCACACACGGTGACCCGGTATCCGAGGAACGCGCCCTGCTGGGCCAGCGCCGCGGCGAAGTCGATGGCGCCGAAGATCAGCATCCGCGGTCGCGGCGCGTGGCTTGCGACGAACACCTCCATGCCGGCTTCCTGGCGCTGGCCGTCCGGGCCGTAGGTCAGCACGTCGGTGCGGCCCGCGGCGAGCAGCCCGCGGGTGTCGTCGATGATCGCGGCATCGGCCCGTGCTGAGCCGAGTGATCCCTGACAGGAGTGCGGGTCCATGACCAGCCTGCGCCCGACCCACTGCGGGTTGGGATGTTCGATGACGGTCGCGATCGCGGTCGGGCGGTGCGCCGCGATGTCGTCGGCGACCGCCTGCAGTTGCGGGAAGTGCTCCCGCGAGACCGGCTCGGCGAAGATGTCGATGATCCCGCCACAGGTCAGCCCGACGGCGAACGCGTCGTCGTCGCTGACGCCGTAGCGCTGCAGTTCCGGCCGCCCGCTCGCCATGACCTCGTTAGCGAGCTCGTAGACGGCCGCCTCCACGCAGCCTCCCGAAACCGATCCCGCGACGGTTCCGTCGGGGGCGACCACCATGGTCGCGCCGGGCGGACGCGGCGCGGACTTCATCGTGCGAACCACGGTGGCCAGGCCCGCGGTGCCGCCGGCTTTCCACACGGTCAGCAACTCGTCCATTACGTCGCGCACCCTGCGAGTCTAGGCGCGCGGCGCTGGGCGGATGCTCAGCGACCAGAACCTATACTGGCGACATCGACGGCTATTGGCGCCCGCGAGGCCTGGCACTGCCGCGGCTACCACGAGTTCCCGCGTTGGCCCCGGTCGGCCAGGTTCCCGAAGGCCGGATCGTCGAACTTCCCGGCCGCGGAACGACGTACGTGGTCGATTCGGGACCCGCGGACGCTCCTGCCTATGTGCTGCTTCACTCGGTTGCGTGCACGGGATTGATGACCTGGTATCCGGCTCTGGACATGGTGCGCGAGTTCGGCCGGGTCGTCGTGTTCGACCAGCGGTGCCACGGCCAGGGAATCACCACGCCACGGTTCCTGCTCGAAGACTGCGCCGATGACGTCGCTGCCCTGGCCGACGTCCTCGGTATCTCCACCTTTGTGCCGGTTGGCTTCTCGATGGGCTCGCTGATCGCCCAGCTGGTGTGGAAGCGCCACCGGGAGCGTGTCGACGGGTTGGTGTTGTGCGCCGCGACCGCGGCGGTGAGCCGCGCAAGCTACGAGCGAGTCGCCACCGGCTTGTTCGCGGCGCTCATCGAGGCGGTCAGCCCGCCGGCTCGCCGATTCGGGCCCGCCGGCGCGGTGACCGAAGGATTCCTGCGCGACCACCAGTGGCTGGTCGGGCAACTGCGCAACACGTCGCCAGGTGCGATCACCCGCTCCGTCGCCGAGGTCATTCGCTTCGACTCCACCTCGTGGGTCGACGAAATCAACGTGCCCACTTCGGTTTTGGTTACCTTGCGAGATCGCGCCTTCGGCGTGCAACGCCAAAGGTGGTTGGCCGACCGGATACCAGGAGCCGAGATGGTGGCGGTCGAAGCTGGACACGCGAGCTGCACGCTGCAGTCCGCCAAATTCGTTCCAGCACTGCGGCAGGCGATCGAATCGGTACACCGCAGGCTTCCGTCCACGACCAGTGGGGCGTTGAGAGCGGGCGGCTGATCCGTGAAGCGACTCAGCGGTTGGGATTCACTGCTGTTGTCGAGCGAAACACCCAACGTGCATCAGCACACCGTCAAGTTGGCGGTGGTCGACACGTCGGAGTTCGAGGGCGAACCGAGTTTCGAGATCTTCCGTGAGACATTGCGCAGTCGCCTCCATCTGCTCGACCCGCTGCGCTATCGACTGGTGGACATTCCTTTTCGGCTACACCGCCCGATGTGGCTCGAGAATTGCGAGCTGAACCTCGACGACCACGTGCGTCCGGTCCGCGTTGCGGCTCCCGGCGGTCGGCGCGAACTCGACGCGCTGATCGGCAAGATAGCAAGCACGCCATTGGACCGCGATAGACCGCTGTGGCGGTTGTATTACGTCGAGGGCCTCGGTGATCACCGAGTCGCGGTGATCGGCAAGGTACATCACGCGCTGGCTGACGGGATCGCATCGGCGAACCTCATGGCGCGCGCGATGGAGTGGCCCGACTCCGCACTGACCGAACGGGAATTGCCAAGGCCCGCAAACACTCCCACAACTCGCGAGCTGATACGAGCCGCCGGCCGAGACCACTTTGACAAGATGACGGAGTTGCCGTCTGTGATTCGGGACGGAGCGCTCGGCGTCTACCGCATGCAGCGACGCGCGCGGCAACGCCGTCGTGAACCCGACCTGGCCAGCCGCTTCCACCCGCCTCCGACCTTCCTGAATCACAAACTGTCACAGGGTCGGACATTCGCGAGTGCGACTTTGTCGTTGGCCGATGTCAAAGGCGCCAGCAAGCGCCTCGGCGTCACCATCAACGACCTGGTGTTGGCGATCGCGGCCGGGGGGCTACGCGACCTGCTCGAAAACTACGAAGGGGGAGCACCGGAACCGCTCATCGCGTCGGTGCCCGCCGCAACCGACACCTCACCCGACCGCATCTCCGGTAACGCATTGGCCACCATGCTGGTATCGCTGCCCGTCCACGTGGATGACCCACTCGAGCGCGTCCGCCTGGTTCAGACGTCGACGCGAATCGCGAAGGAAGACTACGAACTGCTGGGACCGGAAACGGTCGGCAAGTGGCTGGAGTACGTGCCGCCGACGCTCACGCGAAACATCTTCCGGTGGTCGTCGCGGCGGGAGGCGCCGAATCAGCTGTTCAACGTGATCGTCTCGAACGTGCCAGGTCCGCGCGAACGGGGTCGCATCACCGGGGCGGTGGTGAGTGAGATCTACTCGGTCGGGCCGCTCGCCGCTGGATCGGCTATTAACGTCACGGTGTGGAGTTACGTCGATCAGGTCAACATCTCGGTACTGGCGGACGATCAGACGTTCATCGACACACACGATGCGACCGATGCGTTCATCCGGGCGTTCGACGAGATTCAGCACGCGGCTGGCTGATGAACAGTCTGCGGTATGTCGTCGGCTGCATTGTGCTGTCCGGTGCGATGAGCGCAGTGCCGCCTGCGGCGGCGTCCCCGCCTGTTGCGCCCGTTTCCGAGGAGGCGCGCGCCGCTGGGCTGGTCGACGTGAGAACCGTGGTGCCGGATGCGGTCATCGATCTGCGCTATGCGACGTCGAACAACTTCGTCGGCACGCCGATGTATCCGGCCGATGCCCGTTGCCTTGTGCACGAATCGATGGCGGCGGGCCTAGCCGCCGCGGCCGAGGCGCTGCGACCCGACGTGCTGGTGTTCTGGGACTGCTACCGGCCACACCACGTCCAGGTGCAGATGTTCGACGCGGTCTCCAACCCTGCCTGGGTGGCCAGGCCGGGGCCGTACTCAAGCAGCCACGAAACGGGTCGTTCGGTCGACGTGACGATCGCCCGGGCCGACATGGGAACCGACTTCGACGAGTTCTCGCCGCGCGCCACAGCCTTCGCCACCGACGGCGTCAGCGCGACAGCGCAGGCGAACCGGGCCCGACTGCGCGAGGCGATGGCGGCAGGCGGGCTCAGCGTGTATTCGGGCGAGTGGTGGCATTTCGACACCGATGACGCCGACGTCAAGCGCCCGATCGTCGATGTGCCCGTGAATTAGGTGATTTGATTCCCCGATGCGGAGCTTGCTTGCAGCGGTGTGCATCGTGGCTGTGGCGCTCGTGCCGGCATGCAGCCAGGACAAGCCGCCGAACTCGTGGTTCGACAGTCCGGGGTATCACGTTCGCGAGAACAAGGTGTACTACCTGGTCGGCTTCCCTGGTAAGGCATCCGAGATCGCCGGAGCAGACGCCGCGTCGTTTGAGACGTTCGACGGGACCTACGCGCGGGACAAGTCAACCGTGTACTTCACAGGCAGGCCCATTCCCGACGCCGACCCGGCAAGCTTTGAATTGCTCGACCGCCCAGGCTATTTCAAGGACCGTCAGCACGTCTATCTGCAGGACCGGCCGATCAGCGATGACCCGGCCCACTTCGAACTGCTCGACGGCGGCCTGGCCAAGGACAACAAGGACGTGTATTGGTCCGACGGCAGCGTGCTCTCCGACGATCCCGCACATTTCACAATCGTGTCGAACCAGGACCACTACTTGTTCACGAAGGACCGCCGCACCGTCCACGTCAACGGCAACCCGATCACCGGTGCCGACCCGGCGACGTTTGAGGTGCTTGCCGGCGCGTATTCCCGAGACGCCCAGCGCACCTTCTATTTCGCAGAGCAGATCGCGGACGCGGACCGTGGATCATTGCGCCCGCTCGACGGGCCGTACGCGAGCGACGACAGGCATGTCTACTGGATGGGCAAGCCGATCGACGGTGCCGATCCACGCACGTTCCGCGTGTTGAACGCGGACTTCGAATGCTCGGCCGATCAACAGCGTGCCTACTACCGGCTGACCGTCATCGCCAACGCCGATCCGCGGACCTTTCCGCCCGACCGCGCCGTAACCTACTGCGACGAAACGTCAATCAGGTTCAACAACTAGGCGTTTCGCTCCCACAGGCAGTTCCCGCCGAGTTGCAGGTCGAACAGTCTCGGCACCAACTGAACCTCAAGCGGTTGGCCCGGCTGGCCCTCGGCCACTTGTGGTGGTCCGACCACGCCTGGGCTGACGACCGCCGACTGCTCTGCGCGGCACCGGCTGTTGGGATCCTGTGGTGTCGCCGTCCACTCGCCCGACTTGACGCTCGGATTGCGTCGCCCCTCGCCGTGCAGCGTCATTTCGGGACCGTAGCTCAGCCATCGGTCGCTGGGCGGCTGAGGTGACGTGAGGGCCTGCCAGCGGCCGTCCTGGCACACCAACGGCAGCCTGGCGCCCGCAGGCAGCGTCATCGCGTCGGCGTAGTTCGACGAGCACGGTGAATCCGACTGCGGCGCAACGGGGTCCGCAGAAGCAACCGCTGGCGAAAGCGCCAGGGCCAGCGCCGACACGGCGAACGCCGCGCTCTTCACCGGTCTACACCTTCGTGAGGTCGGTGCGCATCAGCATCACGTTGTACTCCGACCACAGCGACAGATTCCAATACAGGTCAGTGCCGGTGCCCAGCGTGGATGGCGACCACGGATGCATCATCGGCGCGTAGATTCCGCCGCTCTGCTGCGGCATCAACACCTTTGCCGACGACCACGTCCCCTGCGGGGTGTCCGATGTCCGCATCACGATGTTGTTGAACTGGTCGCCGTAGAGCGTGACGTACTTGTTCAACGACTTGTTGTACTGCACCGACATCTCACTGACCTGGTTGCCCGCGTTGGCAACGCCGCACGCCCCGGTGTCCTGTCCGAAGACCGCGGTGGCCGCCGCTGGATTGTTCCTGTGCCACCCCGCGGGCGTAGCTCCCCATCCGAACCACCCGCCCGGCGAGCCGGCGCTGTAGTAGTCGTACTTGGTCAGGTCGAGGATGTCTCGCTCGGCGACGCGCGCCAGGTAGGCGGCGCCCTGCCGGCCGTTCGGCGTGCCATACATGTAGACGTAACCATCGCCGGGCCGCACGAACGCCGACTGCTGGAAGTTCTGGTTACCGCCCCACGGTTGGTTGTACCGCACGGTGCTCGGTGCGACGTGGAAGGTTTCGCCGTTGTCGTCAGACCATGCGATCGCGGAGTAGTTCGTCGTCCACTGTCCCGGAGCGCCCCACTGCGACACCGACATGAAGCTCACGTACTGAATTGCCCCAAACCGCGAGCCCGCGACGGGAACGGAGATGCCTGCCGTCGGGATGAGCGTCACCCCGGCGGGCAGACCCTCGGGGAAGATGACCTGCCTCGCGGTGGTCGAATTCGGGCCAAGCGGCGCGCCGCCGAACATGTTCCCGTTGAACCACTGGCCGTTCGGGATCTCCATCCCGTTCGCGAGGTTGATATCCGAACTGCGGAAGATCGTGTTGGACCGCCATGCGCCGGTCATGTTGTCGCCGCTGAACGTGTCGCCGAGGGCGATCAGGATCTGGTGTTCGTTGATCAGCGTCGTCGGGTCGTCGGGAATCCCGTTGTCCCACATGGTTCCGACATCGGTGCCCCAAACCGAGTACCGCCCAACCGTATTCGCCAGCAGTGGATTGGAGTACACGTACGGGCCCGTCACCCATCCGACGAACTGCGTCGACGGGCTGACCTGCGCGTTGGGGAACGGAAGGTACGGGTCGTCGACCGCGGCCGCCGCGAGCGCAAGACTCGTTGTCGTCTGGGAGGCGGCGAGATTGGTGGTGTTGGTGGACCGTCCGCTCAGCGCGTTGAAGAAGTTCTCGAATTCGCGACGTGCGAAGGCCAGCAGGCCCCAGATCAACGGCGGCTGAGCGGGTGTTGTCGGTGCGGCGCCGGCCAGCGGGTTCAGCACCCAGTTGACGACGCTCGAGACGACGTTGACCGCAGCCGTCAGCAGGTCCTGCGGTGCTGCGGCCGCCGGTGCCACCGCCGGTGTGGGGGACGTGGTTTGGGCGGCCTGTGCGGCCATCATCGGCGAGACGTTCACCGGCCCGGCCGCCGCGAGGGTGCGCGCATCGGCGAACACCGCGACGTTGTGGGGCTCTTGAAGCGTCGATGCCGGGTCTGGCAGCGATTGGACCGTGCGGGCAGAGGTCGCGCTGGTCGGGTCCGGCGCGGTGCTGGACGCGGTGTTGCTGTTGTTGTTCGACGTCGCCGGGTCCGGGTCCGCAGTCGGCTCCTCGGCCTCGGTCGGCTCCGCGGGCTCTTCGGTCTCGGTGGGCTCTTCGGTCGCCGAAGGCTCCTCGGTCTCCGTAGGCTCCGTCGGCTCTTCCGGAAGGGTGCCCGAAGTCCCCGTATTGGTCTGGGCACTCACCACTCCACCGGCGACGGTGGTGGACGTCGTCGTCTCGGTGGTCGTGGCTTCCGACTCTTCGGGTTCGGTGTTTTCTGGGGTCGTCGTCGAGTCGACCGAAGTGGTGCTGGTCGACGAGAGATCAGTGGAAGAGGAGTTAGTGGGCGGCGGCGATGGCGAGTCGGTCGTTTCGGCCGATGCCACGCCATGCCCGGTGGCGATCGCCGTCCCGACACCCAAGGCGACGGCTAGACCGCCGACGCGTCCCACATAACTGGCTGCTCCCATGATTTCCCTCCAAGACGCAATCCCCCTCCCCGTCAATTAGGCCTATTAGATAGCACGCCGATCCGGCCCACAGCAAAAGGGACAAATGTCCCACAAACCCCAGAGGTCGCTGTGGTTTTGATCTTGGTGGACTTTTGCGGGAACGGCCAACGGCGTGGCTACCGGTCCAGGCCGGCCTTTCGCAAAGCCTGCTGGTAGAGGTCGATGGCGTCGCCGAGCCCGTCGTTGACCCAGGCGTCGACGATGCCGACCCGGTCGGCGACCAGCTGCACTTGGGTGACCCAGCTGGCAAAGTCGGCGTCGCGACGAAGCGCGTCGATCTGCTCCTGGCTGCCCTGGATGAGGATGAAGCCGCCCAGCTCGGTGCTCTGCGGTTTGAGGATGGCGGTGTCAAAGCGCTCGATGCGCCCGTCTTGGGCCAGCCGTTCGAGGTACCCCGTAGTCGTCTCCTTGAGAAGGTCGAGGGCCTGCGTTTCGCGACCGCGCGCGGGAATCCCCCAAGCCACCCAGAGACCTGCTTGTGCCATTGCTTCCTTTTACACCAGATGCGTGACATCGCCGACGCGATCTGTGAAGCTTCGGCGCGATGACTTCGCATGGGCCGCGCCGCGCCTGGGCAGCCGTCGTGCTTCTGGCGATCGTCGGTACCCTCAACTACGCCGACCGCTTCCTGCCCGCCGTTCTGGCCGAGCCCATCAGGACCGAACTGGCGCTTTCGGACACGGCTCTCGGCGTCATCAACGGATTCGGATTCCTCATCGTGTACGCGGTCTTGGGCATCGCGATCGCGCGGATCGCGGACCGCGGTGCGTTCGGCCTGGTGATTTCGGTGTGCCTGACGTTGTGGGGCGCGATGACGATGCTGGGCGGAGCGGTGCAGTCCGGCTTCCAGCTCGCGCTGACGCGGGTCGGCGTCGCGGTGGGGGAGGCAGGCAGCACACCTGCCGCGCATGCCTACGTGGCGCGCAACTTCGCGCCGGAGCGTCGCGCGGCCCCGCTGGCCGTCATCACGATGTCGATCCCGCTGGCAAGCGCAGCGAGTCTCCTCGGCGGCGGGCTGCTGGCCGAATCGCTGGGCTGGCGAACGGCTTTCGTGGTGATGGGCGCGATCAGCGTCCTCGTCGCACCCATCGTGATCGTCGTGTTGGGGCGGCGCCAGGATATGCCTGCGGAAAAACTGCGCCCAGATGAGCACTCCGCCAAGGCATGGGATCTGCTGAAGAAGCCGAGCTATCTCGCCATCGTGTCCGGTGCTGCGTGCATTTCCGTCGCCGGATACTCGTTGACGGCGTTCGCTCCCGCATACCTTGTGCGAGTCCGCGGCATGTCGCTGGGCGAGGTCGGCTTGCAGTACGGGCTTGCCAGCGGCCTGACCGGCATTGTGGGGTTGCTGCTCGTCGGCCGATTGGCAGATCGGCTGTCGCGCAAGGACCCTCGTTGGCTGCTATGGCTGGTGGCGCTGATGACCGCGGCGATGATCCCCTTCTCGGCCCTGGCATTCGTGGTCGACAACCGGCTGCTCTGCGTGTGGTTCATCGCGCTGAGCTATGTCGTCGGGACGGCGTACATGGCACCGTCCATCGCCGCCATTCAGCGCCTCGCGCGCCCCGAGCAACGGGCGACGGCCTCGGCGATCTTTCTGTTCTTCAGCGCGGTCGTCGGTGCGGCGGGGCCGTTCGTGACGGGCGTCATCAGTGACGCGTTGAAAGCCGACCTTGGAAACATGGCTTTGGGTCGCGCGCTGCTCATCGTGCCTGCGATACAGGTGGTGGCCGTCCTCTGCTATTTGGTGGCCAGCCGACGGTTCGTCCGCGAGATCGTCGAGGAGCAACCTAAATGATCGGCTGGTCCTCCGGCCGCCGCAGGCGTAGCCACCGGTAGCCGTAGCCATCGATATCGAGCTCGATGCGGCCCTTGGGGTCGAGTTCGTGCTCCCCGAGTCCGTGGAGCAGGTCGACGAGAACTGATCCCGGCGGCACCTCATCCAATTGGATCGGCACCATGGCCTTGTCGGCCCCGAAGTTGTGCACTGCCACCATCGCCCATCCAGATCTCTCCCGGCACACGTGGGCAAGGACCGCGGAGTTGGGCTGCTTCAAGACTTCGGGCGTCGACCACCCGATCTCCGGCTGTTGTCGATACGTGTAGATGAGGTTGCGCATGAACCACCAGAAGGACTGGTGGTCGTGGCGCTGGTCGGCGGCGTTGACGCGGTCGGGACCGTAGAGACCGTCGGAGACGGGGCGGGTGACGCGCCGCTTGTCGGCCTTGGAGAAACCTCCGTTGGGACCGGCGGTCCACTGCATGGGCGAGCGAACCGCGAATCGCCCTGGGATGTTGAGGTTTTCGGCCATTCCGATCTCCTCGCCGTAGAACAGCACGGGTGTGCCGGGAAGCGAGAACGCCAGCGAGTAGACCATCCGCATCCGACGTTGGTCGCCGCCGAGCATCGAGGGAAGCCGTCGGCGCAGCCCGCGGCCGTAGAGCTGCATGTCCGGTTCGGGGCCGAACGCGTCGAAAACCTCTTGGCGCTCATCGTCGTTCAGCTTATCCAGCGTCAGCTCGTCGTGGTTGCGCACGAAGTTGGCCCACTGGCTCGTCAGGTCGAGTTGGGGTCGCTGCTGTAAAGCGTCGGCGATAGGACCCGCGTCGGCCCGAGCAAGCGAGAGATACATCGCCTGCATGCCGATGAAGTCGAACTGCATGTTGAGCCCGTCACCGTCGGGTCCGCCGAAGAACGTCAGCTGGTCCTTGTAGGGAAGGTTGACCTCGCCCAGTAAGACCGCGTCCCCGAGTCGGCGAGTGACGAAATTGCGCACGTCGCCCAGGTACTGGTTGGCGTCGAACACACCGGGGTCTCCCGGTGCGCCGTCCTTGGCAAACATGAACGGAACGGCGTCGACGCGGAATCCCGAGACCCCCAGCTCGAGCCAGAATCCGAGTGTGCGTGAAACCTCTTCCTGCACCTTGGGATTGGCGATATTGAGGTCGGGTTGGTGTTTGAGGAAGTGGTGCAGGTACCACTCGTCGGTCTGCGGATCGCGTTCCCAGATGCTGTCCTCCTGATCGGGGAAGACCACGTCCTTGCGGCTCGATTTGGGTTTGGTCGCGCTCCACACGTAGAAATCGCGGTACGGGTCGTCGGTGCTGCGGCGGGCGGACTTGAACCACGGATGGCCATCGGATGTGTGGTTCATGACGAAGTCGATGATGACCCGCAGGCCGGTCGCCCTGGCTGTGCGCACGAGTTCGACGAAGTCGCCGTGCGTGCCCAACCGCGGGTCGATACCGAAGAAGTCGGTGATGTCGTAGCCGTCGTCTTTGCGGGCGGTCGGGTAGAAAGGCATGAGCCACAAGCACGTAACGCCGAGGTCGAAGAGGTACTCGAGGCGCTCGGTCATACCGCGAAGGTCGCCGCAGCCGTCACCGTTCCCGTCGTAGAACGTCTCGACATCCGCGCAGTAGAAGACGGCGTTCTTCCACCACAGGTCGCCGGTGTCGCTGCGCCTCATGCGTTCACCGCGGTCAGCTGTGGCAGCACGTGCTCGCCGAACGTATCGATGAAGCGGGCCTGCTCTTTGCCGACGAAGTGCAGGTACAGCTCCTCCCAGCCCTGCTCGATGTCCTGGCGTAGCCACTCCAGGTGCTGACCGAGATCGCTTGAGACCCGCACGGATTGGCGCACGTGCTCGGGGGTGACCTTCTCGCCGATGACGTCGAACGCTTCCACCGTCTCGATGTCCCAGCAGACGGGCGGCGAGAAAACGTTGCTGCGCCACTGGTCGTGAGCGATCGCGACGGCCTCGTCTTCGGTGGGCGCCCAGCTGAGGTGGATCTGCAGGCGGGCGGGCCCGCGGCCACCCGCGTCACGGTAGGAATCCAGGACTTTGCTCAACGTCTCCCTCGACTGGTTGACGGTGACGAGGCCGTCGGCCCATGCGGCGTGGCGGGCCGCGGTCTCCGGGGTGACGGCGGGACCGACGAGGTCGGGGACGGTCTCGGGCAGCGTCCACAGCCGCGCCCGGTTGACGTGGACGAGTCCGCTGTGGCTGACCTCCTCACCCTTGAGCAGACGTCGGATGACGTCGACACACTCGACGAGGCGCGCATCGCGTACCTCCTTGCGCGGCCACTCCTGCCCTGTGACGCGCTCGTTGGAGGCCTCGCCCGAACCGAGCGCCGCCCAGAAGCGACCGGGAAACATCTGCGCCAGTGTCGCGATGGCCTGGGCGATGATCGCAGGGTGATAGCGCTGCCCGGGCGCGTTGACCACCCCGAAGGGCAGGTTGGTGGTGGCCAGCGCGGCGCCGAGGAAAGACCACGCGAAACCCGACTCGCCCTGACGCTCACTCCACGGGCTGAAGTGGTCTGAGGACATCCCCGCGGTGAAGCCTGCTTGCTCGGCGTGCTGGACGTCGCGGAGCAGCCGTGCGGGGTCGATCTGCTCGTGCGAACAATGAAAACCGATGACCGCCATGCAGTTGACTACCTCTTGAAGGCGTCCTTGATCTTCTCGCCTGCGCCTTTGAGATCCGACTTCGTCTGATCGCCCTTGCCCCTGGCTTCGGTTTCCCGGTCGCCGGTGGCCTTGCCGACCGCCTCTTTGGCCTTGCCTCCGAGTTCCTGCGCCTTGTTCTTGGCCTTATCTGTTGCGCTCATGTCCTGCTCCTACTTCGCGGGGTTCGGTCGTCTGGCCGACGGTCCCGGTACGGGGTACCTCACCAGGTGATCCCCAAACGTCGCGGGTTCAACGGCAGCGATGCCGGGTACTTGCTCACCCATCGCCCAACGACTTTCAAGGAGGCGAAAGTGTCGAGCAACACGTCGAATACGGCAGCGAAGATCCTCTACCGCCCCATGGGTCTTGCCGGTTCCATCATCGGCGGACTGATAGCCGGGTCCATTTTCAAGCAGGTTTGGAAGCATGCGGCACCTGGCGACAAACCGGACCCGCCGAAGCCGCTGGAGACGGAGTATCCGTTCAAACAGATCCTGGTGGCAGCGGCCATCCAGGGCGCGATTTTCTCTGTGGTGAAAACGGTCATCGATCGCCAGGGCGCCCGCCTGTTCGAGCGATGGACCGGTGAGTGGCCAGGCGACTGAATAGATCCATGGAAAGCGGGCGAGTTCGGTAGGTTCGCCATCGTGGCCGAGCTGACCAACCGCCAAATCGTGCTGCGTCGACGCCCGACCGGGTTGGTCCAACCCGAGGACACCGAGCTGGTCACCTCGCCGGCGCCCGTACCGGCCGAAGGTGAGGCGCTGGTCCGCACCACCTACGTTGGCATCGATGCGGCAGCGCGCACCTGGCTCAACGATCAGCCGGGCTACCTCCCGCCGGTGCAGCTGGGCGAAGTCATCCGGGCTGCCGGAATCGGCGAGGTCGTGGCGTCGCGCTGCGATGCCTATGCCGTCGGCGACGTGGTCACCACGCTCACCGGATTCCAGGAGTACGTCATCAGTCGCGACGACGTATTCACCACTCCCGTACCGGGACCCGCAGTGGATCAGCTGGCAGCGATGTCCGTGTACGGGCCGACCGGCGCGACGGCGTACTTCGGGATGAACGGCATCGGCAAGCCAGCGCCGGGGGAGACGGTGGTGGTCTCGGCCGCGGCGGGGGCCACCGGGTCGGTGGCCGGCCAGATCGCGAAGATCGCCGGCGCCAGGGTGGTCGGTATCGCGGGCGGACCGGAAAAGTGCCGGGCGGTGGTCGAAGACTTCGGGTTCGACGCGTGCATCGACTATCGCCAGGGGGACCTGCCCGCGGCGCTCAAGCAGCACTGCCCGCAGGGAGTGAACGTCTATTTCGACAACGTCGGCGGGCCGATCCTCGACGCGGTGCTTGGCCGGCTTGCCCATAAGGCACGTGTGGTTCTGTGCGGTGTCATCTCCAGCTATCTGACCGGTGAACACCCGGGTCCCGTCAACTACGTGAACCTCCTGGCGAAGACCGCGTCGATGCAGGGTTTCAACGCCCTCGACCAGTGGGGCCAGTTCGACGAGGCTTTCGCGGCGCTGCGTCAGTGGGAGGCCGACGGCCGGCTCGTGCATCGCCAGACCATCCTCGATGGCATCGAATCCTGCGTGGATGCCCTGAATGGCCTGTTTACCGGCGTCAACATTGGCAAGATGCTCGTCAAAGTCAATGAGCCCACCCGGGCTTGAGGAGGCCGCCGTGTTCGACATCAAGATCACAGGGGGCACGGTGGTGGATGGCACTGGTGCCGACCGCTATCTCGCCGACGTCGGCATCGCGGACGGCCGGATCGTCGAGGTGCGCCGCCGAGGAGAGGCCGACCCGGGTCTGGAAGGTGAGGCCCGCGAGACCATCGATGCGACAGGGCGGGTCGTCGCGCCCGGATTCGTCGACATCCACACCCACTACGACGGCCAGGTCAGTTGGGACAGCCTGCTCGAACCGTCGAGTGCTCACGGCGTGACGACCATCGTCATGGGCAACTGCGGTGTGGGATTCGCGCCCGTCGCACCCGGGCGCGAAGAGTGGTTGATCGAGCTGATGGAGGGTGTCGAGGACATTCCAGGCAGCGCGCTCACCGAAGGCATCTCATGGGGATGGCAGAGCTATCCGGAGTACCTCGACGTGGTCGAGAAGCGGGAGCTCGCAGTCGATGTCGGCAGCCAGGTCGCGCACGGCGCGATCCGCGCCTATGCGATGGGCGAGCGTGGCGCCCGCAACGAGCCGGCGACGCCGGAGGACATCGACGCGATGGGCCGACTGGTGCGCGAAGCCATCGAGGCAGGCGCGCTGGGCTTTTCGACGTCACGGACCATCGCGCACAAGGCCATGGACGGTGAGCCGGTGCCCGGTACCTTCGCCGCCGAGGATGAACTCTTCGGTCTTGGCCGGGCGATGGCGGCGGGTGGCCGTGCGGTGTTCGAGCTCGCGCCGGAAGGCTCAGCGGGCGAAGACATCGTGGCTCCCAAACGCGAGCTCGAATGGATGAAAAGGCTTGCCGGAGAAATCGATCGGCCGGTCTCGTTCGCGCTGATCCAAGTGGATGCCGCGCCGACTCTCTGGCGTGAGCAGTTGGAGGTTTCCGCCGCGGCGCATGCGCAGGGTTCTCCGCTGTATCCACAGGTCGCCGCGCGGCCATTCGGAATGCTGATCGGCTTTCCTGGACACCACGCGTTCACGCATCGGCCCACATACCGCAAATTGAAGTCCGAACTGGGGCGTGACGAGCTTGCGGCGACGCTCGCCGATCCGAACGTCAAGGCGGCGATCCTGTCGGAGGCCGACCTTCCGCCGGATCCGGCGCTGCAATTCGACGCCATGTACTTGCTGGTTCAGTACTCGTTGGATCGGCTGTACGTACTCGGTGAGCCGCCCGATTACGAGCCGACGCCCGACCGCGCCGTCGCGGCGATTGCCCAGGCACGCGGTGAAGATCCGCTGGCCGTGCTCTACGACCTGATGCTGGACTCGAACGCAGGCGCCATGCTGATGCTGCCGTTCTTCAACTACTCCGATCGCAACCACGACGCGATTCGCGAAATGCTCACCCACCCCGCTGGAGTCGTCGGCCTGTCCGACGGCGGTGCGCACTGCGGGTTGATCTGTGACGCGTCCTATCCCACGTTCCTGCTGACTCACTGGGCGCGCGACCGCCACCGCGGTGAGAAGCTCCCCCTGGAGTACGTGGTGCGCAAGCAAAGCCATGACACAGCACAGCTTTTCGGCTTGACGGACCGCGGCACCATCGAGGCCGGCAAGAAGGCGGACGTCAACGTGATCGACATGGCTGCGTTGACCCTGCACGCGCCGCGAATGGCCTATGACCTGCCCGCGGGCGGCCAACGATTGGTCCAGGGTGCCAGCGGCTATGCGGCCACCATCGTCAGTGGCGTGGTCACCCGCCGCGACAGTGCCGACACCGGCGCACGGCCCGGTCGATTGGTGCGCGGCGCGAGGTGATCGGCGCGCCAGGGATGATCTGCCGCCGCATCGGCGTTTATTGGACGGAACGGTCAAGAACTGGCCATCACTGATCGATCTGCGGAGGTTGTCATGAGTCAAGAACAAGTAGTCGCGCTCGTCACAGGGGCCAACCGGGGACTGGGCAGGCAGTTCGCCGCCGAGCTGGTGGCGCGCGGCGCCAAGGTTTACGCAGCGGCGCGGCGGCCGGAAAGCGTCGACCTTCCTGGTGTAGTCCCCGTCCAGCTCGACATTACCGATCCGGAGTCGGTGCGACGTGCCGCCGAGATCGCAACGGATGTCACCGTGCTGGTCAACAACGCAGGGGTGTCGACGCGCGCGCAGTTGCTCACAGGGCTGATCGAGGACATCCGACTCGAGATGGACACGCACTACTTCGGCACCCTCAACGTCACCAGAGCGTTCGCGCCGATCATCGAGCGAAACGGCGGCGGGGCCATTCTCAACGTGCTTTCGGTCTTGTCGTGGTTGCACGTGCCGACGTCCGGTGCCTATTCCGCGGCGAAGGCGGCGGCATGGGCGATGACCGATGCGGTGCGCACCGAACTCGCGCCGCGCGGCGTGCACGTGGCTGCGCTGCACGTCGGCTATATGGACACCGACATGGTGAGCTACATCCCTGCCGACCAGAAGATCGATCCGGCGGTGGTTGCCAAGCTGGCACTCGACGGTTTGTTCGCCGGTGAAACCGAGATTCTCGCTGACGAACTGTCAAGGAGCGCAAAGGCGCAACTGTCCGGCTAACCGATTACGGCCACGTCCTCGAGCGCCAGATCCGCCTCCTTCAGAAGAACGGATTGGGCCTCCTGGTAGATCCGCCATGCATCCTCGGGGTCGTCTCCGACGGCGGTTAGGCCGACGCGACCGCATTCGGTGAGACAGCTGATCATGTGGAACACCACCCCGGTACGACGGGCTTGGTCGAAGTGAAGGCCGTGGTCTACCACGATGTCGAAGAGGTCCGTGACGGTCAGCGTCTTGAGCCGGACGTCTTCGAAGTGGTCGGTGGCCACCAGGTACTTGGGCGTGCCCGCCGGGGTCAGGAACACGCTGCGCTCACCGTCATAGCAGCCGTCCGTGAGGAACTGCAGGGTCAGGAACGGATGGGTGGTACCGCCCTTGCGGAGGTTCAGCTCGATCGCATACGGCGTCCATGCGCCGCTATCATCTTGTACCACAACGAAATCGACCGCGAACCGGCCGAGCACGCCCAGCTTCGAGAGGTGCCGCCCGATCACCATCGCTGGCTCTGCGATGGCCGCGGCGTACTCGGGACTCGCCGGGAACACGCAGCCGAGGTACTTCTGACCGCTCGCGCCACCGAGAACCTGGTCGTGGGTGGACAGCAGTTCGACGGTGCCGTCGGGCAGTGCCCGCATCTGCACACTGGGGCTCGTCAGCGTGGCTCCGGTGATCCGCTCCTCGACGATGCCGCCATGCTTGGCGAACGCGGCCAGGAATGCATCGACAGCAAGGTCTTCGGCCTCCGGTTGCATGGCCAGCAGGCAGTCGGTGATCGCGGCCGCCTCGTTCGACGAGCCGGCGGCGGGCAGGCCCTTCAGATCGACAAGGGCGTTGCCTGCCCCGGAGACACCCTCGTTGAGCTTCACGATCGCTTGACTCAGCGTCGGCCGCCTCGCGCGCATGCTCTGCACGCCGGCCACGATGTCGTCGACCGTGTGCAGGTCCTCCGCCCCGACCGGGCATGGCACCCCGAGTTCCTCGAACGTCCTGCGGCAGCCGGTCTTGCTGCCGAGGTCCGCAAGCCGCGGATCCGAGCCGTACATCGGGATACCCAGGCTGAGGGCGACGTCGCGTTCCAGTGGTGTGGTGTTGTACGGGATCAGGTGGCAGCGGGCCGCGTTGGGGATCAGCGCCCGGATCTCCCGCAGAAGTCGCGGCCGCGCAAGCAGTTTCGCGCTGAGCGGGTCGGTCGAGGCGTCACCGACCGGCACGAGCGTGAGCCGGGCGCGGGCATGGCTGGGGATGACCCCGGGAAGCAATCCGAGGTAGTACTCGACGATCGATTCGGATATCGGCTGCGATGTCACGTAGATCATGTGCAGTCTCGGCTGGCGGAGTAGCAGGAGCAGAAACAGCGCGCGTTCCTCCAGAGCCGCCATAACGGTTCCGCTGCCCGGCGTGGTGCGTTCGATGCTGATCGACGGGACCACGACGACCGATTCGTCGGGCAGGCCGCGTCGCATCGACTCCCAAACCTGTGGCATCGACAGTTGCAGATCGTCGAAGCAGCGGTAGCGCTCCTGTTCGTCGAGGTGCGACAGCTGTGTCATGAGTTCACCCGTCTTTCTTGAGCCCGGTGATGTTGTGGACCCGCACCAAGCGACTGAATCCCTTGGGCTGCATATCGCCAACCATTTCCGATACGGCTACGTGCTCGGTGGCAGCGAGCACGCGGTCGGTGACCAACACCTGCCAGGGGCCTGCGTCAGAACACAGTCGTGCCGCAAGATTCGTGACACTGCCGATGGCCGCGTAGTCGAAACGGCCCTCGAAGCCGATTCTGCCAAGGGTCGCGTAGCCCTGGGCGATCCCGATTCCGACGGGCAGGTCGTGGCCCTTCCGGAACCATTGTGCGTAAAGGGCTTTGACGGCGTCGCGCAGCTCCAACGCCATCCGGACGGCGCGCTCGGCGGCGTCGTCGCATGGGACCGGATCGTTGAAGAACACCATGATGCCGTCGCCGGTGAACCGCTCGAGCGTGCCTTCGTAGGCGTGCACCAACGACCCGATGGCCCGGTGATAGTCGGCAAGCACGCCCATCACCTCTTCGGGCTCGCTGGCTTCGGCGAAGGGCGTGAAGTTCCTGAGATCGGTGAACACCACCACGATTTCGCGGCGATGGCTGCCCAACAGGTTCTCATCGCTGATCACCAGCTCCGCCAGCTGTGGTGACAAGAATCGGCGTAGCCGGTTGGTGCGCTCCAGCTCGGCGACCTGCCTGGCGACGCGCGTCTCGAGTTCCATGTTCCATTTGGTGAGCTCGTCGGTCTGACGCCGGATGGTGTCGTGATACCGCTTGATCCGCGCCAGCGACGCCACCCTGGCGAGCAGCTCGCTCTTGTCGAACGGCTTGGTGACGAAGTCGTCGGCGCCGGACTCGAGGGCGGCCAGGCGCTGTTCACTTCCGCTGGCCGTAATCATCACGACGGGAAGGAATTCCGTCGCAGGCGTGGACCGGATCCTGCGACACACCTCATGCCCATCCATGCCCGGCATCACGATGTCGAGCAGCACGAGGTCGACATCTTCGGTTTCGAGCAACGCGAGCGCTTCCGGTCCTGAGGCCGAGGTGATAACCCGATAGCCGCGCGGAGTGAGGACCGCGTCGAGCAGCCTCAGGTTGGCAGGCTGGTCGTCGACGCCCAACACCGTCACGGGCCGGTCCATCACTGCGTCCGCCTCGCGAGGAGCGCCTCGACCTGACCGGGTAGTGCTCGCACGCTGATCGGCTTCTCGACATAGCCGTCGAAGCCGGCCAGAGTGGCACGCTCCCGATCCTCGGCCATCGCGAAGGCGGTGACGGCGACCACCGGGACGTCCGGCTCCAGGCCGTCCTGCCTCAGCCTGCGCAGCGTCTCTGTTCCGTCGATGCCGGGCAGTTGGAGATCCATCAGGACAAGGTCTGGGGGATTCTCCTTGGCGGCGCGCAGGCCGTCTTCCCCAGACTGGGCCTCGATGACGTGGTAGCCAGCGACCTGCAGAACGTCACGGACAAGTTTGAGGTTCAGCGGATTGTCCTCGACGACGAGGATTCGGCGCGGCGTCACGATGCCTCTGGTTTGGTCAGAGCGCCGACGTGTGTCAGGGCGTCGACCAGTTCGTCGCGCCGAATTGGCTTGAGCAGATACGTGTCTGCACCGAGTGACAGACCGCGAGGCCGATCGTCGACGACTGAGGCGATCACCACCGGAATTACGGCGGTGACGGGGTCAGCCTTGAGTTCGGCCAACACCTGCCAGCCGTCAAGGCGTGGCAGCTTGATGTCGAGCACGACCGCGGCCGGCAGAACTCCGCGGATCACCTCGAGAGCCTCGACGCCGTCGCGGGCCCGCAGCACCCGGGTGGGTGAACCGTCCAGGTAGGCCTCGAGTAGATCAAGCGACGCGCGGTCGTCGTCGACGAGGACGATGACCGGCAGCTTCCCGTTCCCCGGGGAAATGGCCTCCTGCTGCCGCTCGAACAGGCCAGGGATCGAGAAGCCGAACGTGCTTCCGGCGCCGGGCGTGCTGTCGAGCCACATCCGTCCGCCGAACAGGCCGACGAGGCGTCGCGACAGCGTCAGTCCAAGGCCGGTGCCCTCCTCCTTCGGGGCTCCGCGGCGGCCCTGTTGGAAGGATTCGAAGATCCGTTCCTGGTCCTCGGGCGCCACCCCGATGCCGGTGTCGGTCACCGTGACGGTGAGTGCGGTCCCCTCGCGGTAGGCGCGGATGGAAACGCTGCCGCCGTCGGGCGTGAACTTGACGGCGTTGGAGAGCAGGTTCAGCAGAACCTGTTTGAATTTCAACTCGTCGAGTTCGACCGTCCCGACGTCCTCGGCGACCTCCACCGTGACGGTGATGGCGTGCCGAGTCGCCCGTTCGCGGACCATGGCAAGTGAGTACTCCAGGGCGCTTTCGACGCTGAACGTGGTGGGCTCGAGCACCATCTGACCCGCTTCGACTTTCGACAGGTCCAGGATCTCGTTGAGCAGCTCGAGGAGGTGCCTGCCCGAGTTCCAGATGTCGCGCAGGTACTCGTCCTGGCGCTCGTTGAGTTCGCCGAACATGCGGTCCAGTAGCACCTCCGAGAAGCCGATCACCGCGTTCAACGGGGTTCGCAGTTCGTGGGACATGCTGGCCAGGAATTCCGACTTGTGATGGCTGGCGATCTCGAGTTCTTTGGTCTTGGTCTGCAACTCCCTGAACAGGCGTGCGTTGACGATGGCCAGCGCCGACTGGCTGGCGAAAGTCTGGAGCAGCTCGGTCATGTCGGGTGGGAACGGGCCTGTGCTCCTGCGCCGGATCACCAGCACGCCCACGATCTTGTCGCCGCGCAGCATGGGAACCGCGAGCACCGAGCGCCAGCCGTCGCGGAACAGGACCTCCAGGTGAGGGTCGAGGTCCGCCTTTGACAGGTCGGGGACCTCGCGGGGCTGGTTTTCCAGAGCGGTCTGACCCACGAGCGTCGATTCGCGATGGATCGTGATTGCGCGTAGCTGTTCCAGCAGTTCGGGGCTGCTGCCGAAAGCGGCTCTGACGTGGAAGCAATCGCCAGCCTCGTCGTACTCCATGATCGAACCGCCGTCGGTTCCGGTGAGCCGCACCGCGTTGGTGACGATTTGATCGAGCACCTCGTCGAGGTCGAGGCTGGAACCGATGGCCTCGCCCACCTCGCGCAGCGCCTCCAGCTGATCGACCTTGCTGGCCAGCTCGGCCCCTCTTGACTCGAGTCGCAGCGCGATCGCGCCCTGAGCAGCGAACTCCTCGAGGAGTTCGCGTTCGCGGTCGTCGAAGGGCGCGACGTCGGTCCGCCACATCGATAGCACGCCGACGACCTCGTCCTCCAGGATCATCGGCGTGGACAGAAGGGTGCGGAAACCGGTGAGTTTCTGCAGGTCGCTGCGCCCGTAGTCGGCGTCCTTGAGTACGTCGGGAATGTGATGGGTGCTCATGTCTTCGGCCGCGCGCCCAATTGCCGACGAACGGTTGCGGGCGAGCGGGACATCCTGCAGGTGTTTGGCATAGTCCGCCGGGATCTCGCCGGAGACACGCGACAGGCGGAACACGTCGCCGTCAAGCAGGTACAGCTGGGCGGCATGTGCGCCGCACAGGCGCGCGGCGTTCTCGACGACTGTGTCCAGGACGTCCCCGGGGTTGGCCGCCGCCCGGCCGAGAGCCGCGAGGATCTCGCGGCTCGCCGCGGATTGGTGGCGGGCGTCCCGCAACTCTTGGTGTTGCCGGAAAGAGGCCCTCGAGGTGCGGGACGTGCGTTCGCTCGAATCGGCCAAGGTTCCCCCTTCGACGCTCATGTCAGTTTCTGCCTTTTCGCTGGTCTGGTCAGGGCAATGACAATTTGCGATCGAAAGGTCAGCAGACGATGTCGACGTAGACGGTGTTGCTTGTCACCGTGGTGACTAGCTGGTCCCAGGCTCCGGGCTGGCCGGATCCGGTGTCGGTGCGTGAGAACGTCTGGCCGGGGCGGACCGCGCTGACCGTGCACTGCTCGGTCGGAGCGGTGCCGACGCGATTCACGATGACGTCGAAGCCCTGTGCTTTCAGCTGGTCGATCGTGGCATCGACGGATGACGGTCCTGCCGGGGCGGCGTTGGCGGTTGCAGTCAGTCCGAGCGCTGTCGCGGTGAGTGCGCCTGCGACGAGGGAACTGAGTAGGAAGCTCTTCATGGTCCTGTCTTTCTGGTGCGTTTGGTGCGGTATCTCCGCAGTTAGAGCGTCGGTCGCGTCAGGTGCGGTGAATTCAGTAGCGGACCACTGCAATTTCGCCCGGGTGGGCGCTGTCCTACTTAGCCGCGACGTCGACCGCGGAGCAGGTTCGCGAGTTCGTCGCGGCTGGTGGTTCCGGTCTTCGACATGGCCCGGTAGATGTGGCTTTCGACGGTGCGTACCGAAAGCGACAGTCGCTCGGCCACTGCGCGGTTGGATGCTCCGTCGGCGATCAACATGCCGATCTCGAGTTCGCGGTCGGTCAGCGGTAACGGCTCGCTCACCTGGCGAAGCGCGGGGGTGCTGGCGCCGCCGCATTGCTGAGCCAGCGCGTCCGCGCGCGTCGAGCATGTCAACGCCGACCCGCGCATGTCTTGTCGGCGATACCCGTTGGCCGCATGAGCGGCCGCATCAGCGGCCGCCAGCAGGTCGCCCATGCGCTCGAAGTCCTCGGACACGGCGACCAATTCGGCGGCGTCGCCGTCACGGAGGGCTTCGGCGAATCGGGCCGCAAGTGTTGCGCGCGGTCCCTCGACG
>NZ_DASSCY010000116.1:0-2121 GCF_035697385.1 Mycobacterium sp.
CCATCCGGGCCTCCAACACATCGGCCATCGCCGACAGGCGGCGCGCGCAGGCGGCGTTTTCCACCCGCGCCCACGCACCCACCGCGCCAGCACCCCGGGTGGGTTCGGCGGCCGCCACCAACTGATCGAACATACTTTCGACACTAACTACTGCCGCCAACCAAAACGACCCGGCCAAACCCAACCTGTGGATAAAAACGCGACTGTGGATAACCCGGCTCGTCGACTAGGGCGCTTGCAGCGCGTCTTGCCCTTGGGACTTATCGCGCGACGAGGTTATTCAGCGGTTCACCGCGCGACAGCCGACCGATATTGGCTGCAATGTCGTCGACGCGGCCGACGAACGTGTTCTCCGTGACGCCTGACGAATGCGGAGTCATCAGAACATTCGGCAGCTTGTCGAACGGCAGCTCGCTTGGCGCCGCAGTCCCGTCGGCGCCGGGATAGCGATACCACACATCGATGGCCGCCGCGGCGATGGTACGGGCCGAAAGTGCCTTGTACAGCGCATCTTCCACCACCAGCGGACCACGGCCCACGTTGATCAGCACACCTTTGGGTCCCAGCGCACGAAGCTGCTCCGCGTCGATCATGCCGACCGTGCGTTCGGTCAGCGGCGCCGAGACCACAATGACCTCGGAATCAGCCATCAGCCGGTTCAGTTCCCCGACGCCGGCCGCCCATGCCAGTCCTTCGGCGGCCGCGTCGAACCTGCCGCTGCCTGTGACAGCGGCACCGGTACAACCGAACGCCCGGAACAATTCCCAGCTGCGTCGTCCGATGTGCCCGAAACCCACGAATCCCACCCGGGCCGCCCGCAGCGACCTCGGCTGCGGGATCGATCGGTCGTACACCGCCGTCGCCCAGATCCCCTCGCGCAGCGACCAATCCTGTTCGAGGAAGCCACGACGGAGCAGCACCGCCGCCGCCAGTACGTATTCCGCGATGGATTCTTCGTGATGAAAGGTGTTCGCCACCAATATGTCCGATGCCAACGCGTCGAATGCGATCTTCTCCGTACCCGCGCCGCCTGCGTGCACGAGACGCAATTTCCCAGCAGCACCGGCCATTTCAGCCGTGAACCGGCCACCGACGAAGACGTCGGCGTCGTGCAGGTCATCCAGTGACGTGTTGCCCCAAACAACCGTCGATCCCGGTGGCAGCGCGGCCTCCAGGCGGTCCCGATGCGGTACTAGGTTCGGATCGCCGACGACAATCTTCACGATCAGGTCCGTTGCAGTGCTGGACGTTTCCTGTCGAACGTCCAACCGGGGATCAAGAACTGCATGGCGGCCGCGTCGTCGCGAGCGCCGAGACCTTCGGCACGGTAAAGCGCGTGAGCCGCGTCGACCGCGTCAAGGTCTATCTCCACGCCCAGCCCGGGGCGGTCGGGCACGGTGAGGTGGCCATCGGCGATCTCGTAGGGCTGCTTGGTGATTCGCTGCCCGTCCTGCCAGATCCAGTGGGTGTCGATCGCGGTGATGGTGCCAGGGGCCGCCGCGGCGACGTGGGTGAACATCGCCAGCGAGACGTCGAAGTGGTTGTTGGAGTGAGATCCCCACGTCAGCCCCCAAGCGTCGCAGAGCTGCGCGACCCGTACCGACCCGTTCATCGTCCAGAAGTGCGGATCAGCCAACGGGATGTCGACCGCACCGGCTCGGATGGCGTGACCCAGCTCGCGCCAGTCGGTCGCGATCATGTTCGTGGCCGTCGGCAGCCCGGTCGCGCGTTTGAACTCGGCCATCACCTCGCGACCGGAGAATGCCCCCTCGGGTCCGACTGGATCCTCGGCATACGCGAGGACGTCGGTCAGCTCTCGACAGGTCCGCACCGCGTCTTCCAGAAGCCAGGCGCCGTTGGGGTCCAAGGTGATTCGCGCATCTGGGAATCGGTCCGCGAGGGCGATCACGGCCTTGGCCTCATCTGCGGCGGGCAGCACACCGCCCTTGAGCTTGAAGTCACGGAAGCCGTAACGGTCACGCGCAGCCTCTGCCAGCCGCACAACAGCTTCCGGCGAGAGCGCCTCGTCGTGACGGATCCGCAGCCACTCGTCGGCACCTGCATCCTCGTCGGCACCCGAGCGGTACGCGAGGTCGGTCTTGGTCCGGTCGCCGACGAAGA
>NZ_DASSCY010000117.1:0-6420 GCF_035697385.1 Mycobacterium sp.
GCGCAAGGCGGCGGTATTGAAGCGTTGCCGCCCGAATATCGGGACAGTGTCTATTCCGTCTGCTACTTCTTCGACTACCTCGGGGTGCTACTGGCGTTCGGGGTGATCGAGCGAGATCTCGTCATCGGGTCGCTGGGCACCCACATAGTGCGCACCTGGTCGCTACTGGAGCACCACGTCGTCGCCGAGCGGGATCACCGCAGCCGGGCCTACCCCGCCGACGCGCCGGCCGGGTTCCTGCGTTATTTCGAGTCGCTGGTCGTGCTGGTCCGGCAGTCGGGTGGCCGATCCGCCGGCGAGGTGGTCATCCGCCGGCTCGGTTTGCCGAGCCTCGGCTGCCCCGTCGCACGGCGTGCCGGGCGGCTGAGCACGCGAGGGCGTGGTTCGAGCCGGTCGGGCACGCGTGCGATGTGACGAGGCTCACTCGCCGCGCATCGAGCGGCGGATCTCGGCCAGCCGGTCCTTGGCCGCCTGGTCGCGGTCGGCGATCTTCTTGTCGAGGGCCTCGGCCGTGTTCTCGGTGCCGAGGCCGGCGACCTCGGTCGCGCCGAGCGACGTCGTGTAGCGGTTCTCGATCTTGTCGCGGACGAAGTCGAAGCTGGGCACGCCACCTTCGCTGTAGTCGGCTTCCGGCAGCGGCGGCGACGGGATCGCCGGTGCCGCGGTGGGGGTTTCGTCGACGATCTCGCCCTCGACCACGTTCGGGTCGCCGTCGGGTTTGCTCATCTCCCGACCTTAGCGCCGTTGTGGGCAGTCCGGCCGCGACCAGTGGGTAATTCGGCCGTGGGCCCGGCCGTCGCGGTGGGGAATTCTCGACGCGCACAGCCGGTGTCCGGAGGGAGCAGACCATGAGTGCCGGGGCCTACCGCGCCGAAACGGCGGAGATGGGAACGGTCGTCAGGACGGTCGAAGACGTCGGGTCGTCCTTCCTGTCGGCCACGCGCGACCTGGAAGGCCTGGTGCTGGACGCGTTGTCGTTCGCCGGGATCGGCAGCGGGGTCGCGGCCGCGAATGCCGCCCTGCACACGACGCTCGGCAGCGCGCTGCAGAAACTCCTGCGCCTGCTGGTGAACGTGAACCAGAACGTCCAGACGGCCGCGGACGGCTACCGCGCCGCCGACTCCGACGTCGCCCAGGCCTATGGCGGCGGCGGGCAGGGCGGGGGTGCCGCCGCGGCCGCCCCGCCGCAGCAGCTCGATCCCCGCGTCGTCGACTCGATCATGCGGTCCGAAGGCGCGACCGGGGAGCAGGGCGGGGTGCCCGAGGCCTACGGTTTCCGGCAGAACATGCACAACGGCTACGACCGGATCATCGCCGCGCGCGAGCAGTACGGCATCGGCAGCGCCGAGGAACGCGCGGTCGTCGCCGACCTGATGACCGCGAACGCGCGCACGGCGGGCGCGCTCAACTTCACCGATCCCGGCACGCAGGCGGCGATCATGTCCGGGGCGCACATGCGCGGGGCCGGCGGTGTCCGGGCGATCCTCAACCACATGGCGGGCGAGGACATCGTGCGGAGCTCGCGCACGCTCAGCGACGCGGCCGTCCAGCACGTCCAGGGGCTGACGCCGGAGCAGTTCCAGCAGGAGTTCCGCGACGCCCGCATCGAATACGACCGCCAGATCTACGGCGGCACGACGACCACCCAGGGTGGGCAAACGCAGAACTGGTGGGACCGCTACGGCAACGGCCTGACCCGCCGCTACGACCGCGAACAGGCCGAGTTCCTGGGGCTTTCGCAGCCGCAGAACTGATCCGCCGGTCCCCGGGTTCGAAGATCGTCCGAGTGGGCACTCTCTTCGGGTAGCCGAACGACAACGGGAGGCACACGATGAACCGGAGGATGATCGCACTTCTGGGCGGGGTCGCCGCGATGGCGGGGACCGTGGCGTTCGCGGGAACGGCCGAAGCGGCGACCACGCCGTGCAGTGCCGAAGCGAAGGCCTGCGTCCAGCGCAGTTCGAATACCGCGTGGCTGACCGACGGCGCCGGGAACGTCACCTACGGCGGCGTCCCGATCACCGTGGGGATGCCGAAGTACCCGACTCCGCTGGGCAAGTTCCACGTGCAGTACAAGGACATCGACCACTACAGCAAGCAGTACAACGGGCCGATGCCGTACTCGGTGTTCTTCACCACCACCGGAGTCGCGTTCCACCAGGGCAGCCTGAAGGTCAAGTCCCACGGGTGCGTGCACCTTTCGCGCGCCGCCGCGGTGAAGTTCTACAACTCGCTGCACCCCGGTGACGTCGTCGAGGTCGTGCGCTGATCCGTCTGATGTGGACGGTCGAGCAGCGCGCCGGTGACGGCGCCGAACACCAGGTGGTCCAGGATCTGCGGCCCGCGCGGCAACGCCCGCACGGCGGGGTACGCGCGGGCCGCGATCCCGAGGTCCAGCGCCGCGATGGCCAGCCCGGCGACCGCGCCGCCCCCGGCGCCGAGCCGGTGGCGCCGCGAGACCGCGGCGAGCACGGCGGTCCACGCGGCGGAGACGACGATGTGCGCGATCAGCCCGGCGGCGACGCCGGGCCGGCCGCGCTGTCCCGGCAGCAGGGTGCCCGCCGCGCGGGTGGCGGCCAGGACGTCATCGCCGGTGAGAAGCGCGTATAAAGTCGACGGTATACCGCTGACCACGGCGGCGACGGCGCCGGCTCGCGCCGGGTTCATCCGTTTCGCGGGGCCAGGTACGCCGCCACGCGGATTCGCAGGCCGCGGACGTGGGGCAGCGCGATGGTGAACGTCCGGGCCGGCCGGTAGCCGGGCCACGGACCGCCGTGGGTGCACGGACCGGCGAAGTAGACGAAGCCGTCTTCGTCGTCGTAGCGGCCGGGTGACCAAATCGCCGCGTCACCCGCTTGGGGATCTCGGGCGAGCCAGTAGGCCTCGTGCTTCATGACGCGACGCAGCTGGGCGGCGAAGCCCGTCAGCTCGGCCTCGGGCAGGCCGAGACCGCGTCCGCTCCACACTCGCGGAGTGCGTTCCGACGTGCGGGCGGGGCAGCCGAAGGTGACCGCACTGGCGGTGTACTGCCGGGTCCAGCGGGCGGTTTTCGGTGCCTGCGCGGCGAGATCGGGTCCGCCGGTGAGTTCCAGCGTCATGGGGGCACGATAGTCGATCAAGCGGCGACAGGTACCGCCGCGCGGGTGCCGATCACGACTGACATAGTGTATACAGTATCCAGTAGCCTGGCAGAGGAGGCCGCTTTGTATACAGTCACCAACCCGGCGACGGGCGAGCTGGTCGACGAAATCCCGAATGCGGCCGACGAGGAGGTCCGCGCGGCGATCGACCGGGTGCACCGTGGGTACGCGGCCTGGCGGGCCCGGCCGGTCGCCGAACGCGCGGCGATCGTGCTGCGCGCGGCGGAGCTGTTCGCCGAGCGCGCCGACGAGCTCGCGGCGATCATGACCCTGGAGATGGGGAAGCGGATCAACGAAGGCCGCGGCGAGGTCGGCGTCGTGGCCGACATCTTCCGCTACTACGGCGAGCGCGGCCCGGACCTGCTGGCCGACGAGCCCCTGGCCATCCGCGGCGGAGAGGCGGTGCTGACGAAGGAGCCGATCGGGGCGCTGCTGGGTGTCATGCCGTGGAACTTCCCGTGCTACCAGGTGGCCCGGTTCGTGGCGCCGAACCTGTTGCTGGGCAACACGATCCTCCTCAAGCACGCCTCGATCTGTCCCCGGTCGGCGGCGGCGATCGAGGGGGTGCTGCGCGACGCCGGCGTGCCGCTGGACGCCTACGTGAACGTGTTCGCGTCGAGCAGGCAGGTGCCGTGGATGCTGGCGGACCCGCGGCTGGTCGGGGTGTCGCTGACGGGCAGCGAGCAGGCGGGCATTTCGGTGGCGGCCGAAGCCGGCCGCAACCTGAAGAAGTGCGTCCTGGAGCTGGGCGGTTCCGACCCGTTGATCGTGCTGGACACGGAAGACCTGGACGAAACGGTCAAGGTGACGGCCACGGCCCGGATGCGCAACTGTGGCCAGTCGTGCAACGCGCCCAAGCGCATCATCGTGCTGGCCGAGCTGTACGAGGAGTTCGTCGACCGCTTCGCCAAGCGCGTGACGGAGTACTACGTCCCAGGCGACCCGGCGGACCCGCGGACAACACTGCCCCCACTGGCCTCAACGGCGGCGGCGGACGAGGTGGCGGCCCAGATAGAGACGGCAATCCGAGCGGGGGCAACCCTCCGAGCGGGCGGCCACCGGGTCCCGGGCCCGGGCGCGTACGTGGAGGCAACGGTCCTGACGGACGTGACACCGGAGATGGCGGCGTACCACGAGGAGATCTTCGGCCCGGTGGCCCTGGTGTTCCGGGCATCATCGGAAGCGGAGGCGGTGAAGCTGGCGAACGACACGCCGTTCGGCTTGGGCGCAAGCGTGTTCGCCACGGACCGAGCCCGCGCGGCCCGGGTGGCGAGGGAGATCGAGGCGGGAATGGTGTACGTCAACAAGTCGGGCGGTTCGGAGGCGGACCTGCCGTTCGGCGGGATCAAGCGGTCGGGAATCGGACGCGAGCTGGGGACGCTGGGGATCGAGGAGTTCATGAACAAGAAACCGATACGCCTCTGACCTGCTGTTTTGTTGCGTTTGGTCCCGTCAGGCCGTCGTCAGGCCGTCTCGGAATCCTGGGCCGTCTGCGGTGGCCGGCGGCCGGAGCGGAGCGGCAGGCCGTCCGTGCCGCACTTGGGCGGGCCGCCGCGCGGCCACGAGGTGCGCCGCCGACAGCGGCGCCTTGATCCCATAGAGGCAATTTCGGCAGCTCATGGTCGAAAGCTGCTGTTGAGGCTAGTTAGAAGCCGTGGTGTCCGCCCCAGGCGTGGATAAGCGCGTTGTGCAGGATGAACTTCCCTCGCAGGTAAATCTGCGAGTCATCGCGGCGGTGATAGAACTGAAGGTAGGATTCTCGATCCTGACGTTGAACATAGTTTCCGATGGCTCCTGCATAAAAGAGCAGCGTCAGAAGTTTGTCGGTGTCCAGCGCTGCACCGCCTGCCTCTTCGAGAGCTTTGGTAAATTCTGCCCGATCAAAGATCTGCTTGTACATGTTCTTGAGAGCGGTCATTGCAGTAGTGGCGCTCTCTACCCCAACTTTGTTCCCCGCGAACTCGTTCATTATTGCGCCGATGAAGTACTTCGCGGAGTACTGAATGACGCCTTCTCGGATGACCTCTTCGGCTAACTTAGTGGTACTGGGAGGATAAATTTCTGACTCTTCTACCTTGCGGATCTCTTCGAAGAGGCGCAACAGATCTCGGGGCGTGTGCCTTGTCATGTTCAGGAGGTACTGAAGTGTTGGCATCGACTTTGGGATGCCAGTTCTTCCCCCAAGCGTCACATACGGAGGAAAATAGCTTAGGACGTCAACGGTCTCAAGGTCCAGGGCGCGAGCAGCCTTAGTGTTAACCAATTGGAGCAATGGTGCTTTTACTCCGGCGCTACCAGAAAGGACACGCCAATCGAGCTCAAGTGCAAGGTCGTCTCGCATTTTTTGTGAATCTGGGAGCGAGAGAGCTATCCTGGAAAATACATCGTTTCGCAGTAGAAGAACTACTGTCCCGGTAGCGTGATTGAACTGCAGCACCTGATTGATTTCGTAAGCAGCTTGCACGAGCGAGGCGAGACTCTCGTCGTACTTCGCGTCGTTCAGGAAAATCGAGTCCAGGCCATCCAGTAGTAGGATGTGACGAGTTTCTGATTCTGCGTTCGACACCCATTCTTCCATGTATGGAAGAAGGTTATAAATGTTGAGTTTGCTCTTGCTTTCACGTTTGTAAATATTACCGAGCTTTGGTACGGGGATCGTGACGGTGGTGTCCGAAATTTTCAGAAGCGCACGTCCAGACGTGTCGCTTGTTAGCCCGTAGTCGCGTAAGGCTCTGGCGACACGCATGACTTCGTTATTTGAGCGTAGTGAGCAACCTTGATCTCGAAGAAGTAGCTCCAAGTAGTTGCAAAGTAGAATAAACTTCCAGGCGACAACGGTTCTCTCGGGTCCAGCGGTTTGGCCGGTCTGCAGTCGAGGAACTTCGTCTAATGGCAGCGAGGAGGCGTCCCGAAGCAACGCCAAATGTGTTCCAAACGACTCGGTCGTACGTAGATACCAGCCAAGGGCGGACTTCCCGGTCCCCTTGGGGCCCAAAACAAGAAAAATTTTGCCACTCATAACTGACTTCGACGCATCTTTGAGATCTACGTAGCTTTTGACGAACTCTTCCTCGTCCTCGCTCACTTCATTTCGCGAGTCGCTTTTGCCGAAGTACAAGTCTTTATAAGGTGGCTTCAACTGACGTCTCTCTTTGCGATGCTGTGTGTCGGTCCAGTTCAAGTAAGTCGATGCTAGCGCTTGCTGTGTTACTTCGCGAGTCAAATTGTGATGTGATCGCAACTATGTGAGTGGGAGGGCTGTTTGCCTCTGCCCTCGGCG
>NZ_DASSCY010000118.1:0-23225 GCF_035697385.1 Mycobacterium sp.
AACGGTGAGGTACGAAACAAACGGGCCTTCCGCACCAGCGAACAGGCCTAGAACACAACACAGAGTGTCAAGGATCAACCGACACAGAAACGTCAACCATCAACCGACGTTGAACAGGGGCACTCATTTGCGCAGGTCAGCGACAGTTCCGGGCGACTGCCCTACTCCTCTCTTGTCGGTGCTTGGTCGACCCGTTGTACGTCACTCAACAGTGGCGATCGGTCAAGGCAACGGATGCGTCAACCCCGGCAAGCAGTTGATGAACGGGATGCACGGCGGCGGCGGAGGCGCCGGCGGCCCCGGAGGGTTGCCCGAGATCATGATCGGTTCGGTCAACGGAGCGTTCGGGTCGAAATGGAAGGTATGGCAGACATTCAGGTCCCAGCCGGGTACTGCGTCCATCCCTGAACCGGGGCACCACAGCTGGCCGCAGTCGCCGAAGGCATTGCAGGCCGGCAGACCCTCGGGCGGCGCGCACGGTGCGACGTTCGCGTTCGACGGTGAACAGTAGGGGGCGGCCTGCGCCGTACCTGCGGCCAGCCCCACAGCTGCTGCAGTCAAGCCACCAGAAATAAGGGCAGCGGTCGCAACCGCGGCGACAACAGTTCGACTCATAGTGTGTCCTTTCGAAAGACGCGTTGCTATTGCGGTGAAGTAGCGAGCCAGCTGATCGCTACCGATGGCCACACATTGCGTCAGGTGTCTTGGAAGATTCTTGGAGGCGATCGGGGCACCGAGCATGAACCGTCGATGCGGCCAAGGAACTGTCAGCCGATCGAATGACCGAGCTAACCTCAAACGCGAGCGGTGGCATATTGCCGGGCTGCTCTGCGAACCAATTGACACTGACAGGTGACTACACCTTGGACGCCAATACCGATGCCGATCGGCGGTATGAGAAGCACTGGGCATGGTTCGCCGGACTGCTCGCCACGTTGGGAATGCTGGGTTTTGGAGCAAGCATCGTGCTGATGCTGCCCCTCGGCATGGCCACCGACGGGTGTTATGAGGACAGCACCGAAGCGGTGTGCACGCTCTCGGCGGCCGGTCAGAATGTGCTCGTCTGGATCCCTTGGATGTGCCTGGTCGTCGGCTCCGTCGCAGCCGTCGCAGGCGCGGCCGTAGCCGAGCGTCGCCGATGGACGCCGCTGATCGGCATCCCAGTCGGCATGGCTGCGTACTTCGCGATGATCCCGATCGGTTGGGCGATCGCCCTCAACGTGTAGGGATCCTCAGCCCTTGGGCAGCTTGCCTGCGATGTCGCGCGCGATGGTCACCGCCGCTTCATCGGCTTCGTTGTAGCCGCATATCGTCACGTCGATCACGACGTTGCTGCCCACTGTCATCGCCCGGTGACAGCCCCAGCCGTCGCCGTCCTCCATGAGCATCGAGGCCGTGAGTATGCCGTCGGTGGTCGACACCTGCCCGACCGTCCACAGCGTGTCGACGTCGTAGTCGGGCAGCCTGAGCGTGTATCGACGGTCGGCGCAACCAGCCCAGTTCTCCTCGGAGTCCGCGAAGAACTTCGCGGCGTCATCGCCGTCCGGGAAAGCGACGACGGCCTGCTCGGCGAAGTGCGGCGGATCGTCCCCTGGCTCCTGCAAGCTCATGTAGCGCACCGCGGAGAAACCCGTGCCCGTGTAGACGTCGTACTCGGCCGCACCGTAGACCGGGACGCACGCACGGTCGGAGATCTCACCGCTGCTGTCCCACATCTGCTTTGACGTCTCGGACACCGTCATCTCTGTGGCGCCCATCGCCGAATTTATCTCGGCTGGATCGAGCAACAACCCGTCAAGGGCGCTGGCCGCGACTGTCGGCGGCGGCATTCCAGCGTTCTGGGCCGCGACCGGCTTCCCGGATACGGTCTGGGCGCAACCAGTCAAGACGGCAGCGGCCACCAGTACCGCGACTGCTGGCGATTGGTTAATCATTGGCCCGGGTGTCGATGACCCGCTGCGCGATATCGATCAATCGCGTGTTGCCGTCCTGCGACAGCCGGCGCAGCATGTCGAACGCGCGCACGTCGTCGACACCGTAGCGCTCCATGATGATGCCCTTCGCCTGGCCAATACGGTCCCGGGTGGACAGCGCCGACTCCAGCTGCTCGCCGTGACGGCTGGACAGGATCGCCGCGGCCGCGTGGGCGGCCAGCACCGCGCCGATGGTCTCCGCTTCCGCATCGAAGGCGTTGGGTTTGAACGCAAACAGGTTGAGCGCGCCTGCGGTCCGGTCGCTGGTGTAGAGCTTGAACGACAGCCCGCTCAAGACACCGATTTCGACCGCCGCCGCTGTGTACCGCGGCCAGCGCCTTTCTTCGCGGAAATCGTCGGTGCGCACAATCAGCTCATCGACGGCGGCCTGGACGCACGGACCTTCGCTGTACTTCATCTGCAATTCGTCCAGCTGGTAGGGCAGATCGTCGGTGCCCGCCAGCGATTCGTACTTCCCACCCTTGGTGATCAGCAGCACGCCCGCGGTGTCGGTTCCGGGAATGAGCTCCTTGGCGGTCGAGGTCACGTCGAACAGCACGTCTTTCACACTTCGGGGCCCCGCGACAGCTCGCGCCAGCTCGGCCATCCGCTCAGCGAGGTCGTCTTTCCGCTGCGACGTCATGCCCCGAGTGTTCCCGTTGGCGCCGCGCCGCACACGGGATACTCCGTTTGCGTTTGTCCTCCTGCACTTCAGGCAATGCCCCACGGCAGGTGGGTGCGGTGGTCGACCGGCGCACTTACCAGGTCTCGTCGGTTCAGACCTCGAGCCGGCGGGGCCGCCTTCTTTTGACAAGGCACCGAGTCACTCTCTTAGTTGCAGTAACGTCCCTGGACATGGACCACGTCTGGATTCTGGGCGGCTACCAGAGCGACTTCGCCCGCAACCTGACCCGGGAAGGCCACGACTTCGCCGATCTGACCGCCGAGGTGGTGGAAGCGACGCTGGCGGCGGCCAGCATCGACGCCTCGGATATCGGCGTCGTCCACGTCGCCAACGCGTTCGGTGAGATGTTCGCCCGCCAGGCCCACCTCGGTGCGATGCCCGCCACCGTCAACGCCGGGCTCTGGAACACGCCCGCGTCCCGGCATGAGGCCGCGTGCGCGTCGGGCGGCGTCGCGACACTGGCGGCGATCGCCGATCTGCGATCCGGTGCCTACCGCGCAGCGTTGATCGTCGGCGTTGAACTGGAGAAGACGGTGCCGGGTGACATCGCTGCACACCACCTCGGGGCCGCCGCATGGGCCGGCCACGAAGGCGCCGAGGCGAAGTTCATGTGGCCCTACATGTTCGACAAGGTCGCCGACGAATACGACAGGCGCTACGGCATCGACGAGGCTCACCTGCGCGCGATCGCGCGGCTGAACCTCTCCAATGCGCGCGCCAATCCCAATGCGCAGACCCGGGATTGGACGGTGCCCGACCCGCTTGGCGCCGACGAAGCCAACCCGCCGATCGAGGGCCGGCTGCGGCGCTTCGACTGCAGCCAGATGACCGACGGCGGAGCGGGCCTCGTCCTGGTCAGCGACGCGTATCTGCGCGACCACCCCGAAGCCCGGCCGATCGGCCGGATCGACGGCTGGGGCCATCGCACCGTCGGGCTCGGCCTTCAGCAGAAGCTCGACCACGCTGCCGGCGATCCATACGTGCTGCCGCACGTCCGTCGGGCGGTGCTCGACGCGTTCGAGCGGGCCCGTGTCACGCTCGACGACCTCGACGGCTTCGAGGTTCACGACTGCTTCACCCCGAGCGAGTACCTCGCCATCGACCACATCGGCCTCGCCGGGCCCGGCGAGTCGTGGAAAGCCATCGAGAACGGCGAGATCGAGATCGGCGGCAGGCTGCCGATCAATCCCAGCGGCGGCCTGATCGGCGGCGGCCATCCCGTCGGCGCGTCGGGTGTGCGGATGCTCGTCGACGCGGCCAAGCAAGTCAGTGGCCGCGCCGGTGACTATCAGGTCGACGGCGCAAAGACGTTCGGCACGCTCAACTTCGGCGGCAGCACCGCCACCACGGTCAGCTTCGTCGTGAGCGGGACGTGACCATGGCCCCGACAAACCCAGACGTTGTCGCCAAGTATCTGTCCACACTGCCGATCGATGACGATCACCCGTACCGCACCGGGCCGTGGCGTCCGCAGACCACAGAGTGGGACGCCGACGACCTGACCGTCGTCGAGGGCGAGATTCCGCACGACCTCGACGGCGTCTATCTGCGCAACACCGAGAACCCGCTGCATCCGGCGTTGAAGTTCTATCACCCGTTCGACGGCGACGGCATGGTCCACGTCGTCGGATTTCGGGACGGAAAAGCGTTCTACCGCAACAGGTTTATCCGCACCGAAGGATTCCTCGCCGAAAACGAGGCCGGTGGTCCGCTGTGGCCGGGGCTGGCCGAACCGGTGCAGATCGCCAAGCGCGACAAGGGCTGGGGCGCCCGGGGTCTGATGAAGGACGCGTCGAGCACCGACGTGATCGTGCATCGCGGCGTCGCGCTGACAAGCTTCTATCAATGTGGCGACCTGTATCGGGTGGACCCGTATTCCGGCGACACGCTGGGCAAGACGGACTGGGGCGGCGCGTTCCCGTTCGACTGGGGCGTGTCTGCGCACCCTAAGGTCGACGAAAAGACCGGCGAGTTGCTGTTCTTCAACTACAGCAAGCAGGCACCGTACATGCACTATGGCGTCGTCGACGGGAACGACGACCTCGTGCACTACATCGACGTGCCGCTGCCCGGCCCGCGGCTGCCTCACGACATGGCATTCACCGAGAACTACGTGATCCTCAACGACTTTCCGATGTTCTGGGATCCCAAGCTGCTGAAGGCTGACGTGCACCTCCCCGGATTCCATCCCGACATGCCATCACGGTTCGCCGTCATTCCCCGCCGCGGAGGAACCGACGAGATCCGGTGGTTCGAGGCAGACCCGACGTTCGTGCTGCACTTCACCAACGCCTACGAAGACGGCGATGAGATCGTTCTCGACGGCTTCTTCGAAGGCCAACCCTCCCCTGTCGACTCGCTCGGCGGTGACCGGTGGCAGAAGGCGTTCCGATTTCTGGCGCTCGACCGGCTGCAGACCAGGCTGCATCGGTGGCGGTTCAACCTGGTGACCGGCACGACCTCCGAAGAGCAACTGTCGGAAAGTATTACGGAGTTCGGCATGATCAACACCGGTTACGCCGGAAGGCCGTACCGCTACACCTACGCGGCGACGGGCAAGCCGTCCTGGTTCCTGTTCGACGGGCTGGTCAAACACGATCTGGCGACGGGTTCCGAGCAGCGATTCGCGTTTGACGACGGAGTGTATGGCAGCGAGACGGCAATGGCGCCGCGACTCGGCAGCACGGCGGAGGACGACGGCTATCTGATCACGCTCACCACGGATATGACGGTCGACGCCTCGTACTGCCTGGTGTTCGATGCTGCTAGAGTCGCCGACGGACCGGTGTGCAAATTGGTTCTGCCAGAACGGATCTCCAGTGGAACGCACTCGACCTGGGCGCCTGGATCGCAGCTGCGACGGTGGCGTGACGCCGACTCTGCGGCCGGGGCGATCGGGCTGTAGGTGACGCGATCGGGTCCCAACGCCGTCGGTCGAATGCTCGGCCTGCTTGGCGACGAGTGGACGTTACTGGTCGTGCAGCAGGCACTGTTGGGAGCGACGCGATACGCCGCATTCATGGCACGGCTGCCGATCTCGAACTCGGTGCTCACTAGCCGCCTGCAAGGGCTGACCCGCGAAGGGCTGCTGGAGCGTCGGACCTACCAGACGAATCCACCGCGCGCCGAATACCTGACCACGCCACGCAGTCGGTCGCTGTGGCCGGTGCTGCTGTGCATCTGGGAATGGGAGCGCCACTGGGTGCCCGACCACGCCGAGAGGCTGCCCGGCATGCGGCACGTCGCATGTGGCGGCGACTTCGCTCCGCTGCTCACCTGCCGCTCCTGTGGTGAGGTCGCAAGCGAGAAAGACGTTGTGGCGCAGTGGGGTCCGAGCGGCTCGTGGTCTCGCTCCATGCCCGTGGCCACCACTCGGCGCCGTTCGGAAGCCGATCAGATCGGCGGCGCGGCAGGCCTGTTTCCACAGACCATGAGTGTCATGGGCAATCGGTGGGGATTTGCGTTGCTGGTCGCAGGGTTCGTCGGCATGACCCGGTTCACCGAGTTTCAGACGCAGCTCGGCGCGCCGCCGGGTTCTGTCGCCGACCGGCTGGCGATCTTCACCGCCAACGGTGTGATGACGCTCGCCGGCAACCGGTACCGGCTCACCGAAAAGGGCCGGGCCCTGTACCCGGTGCTGGTATCCGCACTGCAATGGGCGCAGCGGTGGTACCGGGAGCCACAGGGTCCCGCCGTGATCCTCACGCACACGGCCTGCGGCCGGCGGTTCACCGCGGTGCTGGCCTGCGATCAATGCGCGGAGCCGCTGACCGGAGCACAGGTCACCGCCGTCTAGAAATGCCGACTCTGTCGCTGCCGATAGTTATCGTCCATTTCGACATCAGGGCTGCGACTGGGTCGTCGTGCCGGCTAATCCACAGCCCTGGTGTCGATCTCGGCGATAGCTGTGTGGTCGCATCCGACTGTGCGGTTTCATACGCGACACGCCGGGTCCGCGTATGAGTTCGCACAGTCGCGCTCGAGAAGTCCCGATTTTGCGGTCAGCACCAGTAAGAGTCACCGCTAGCGGACCTGGCGCCCCACGGACTTAATCAGGACGCTAGTCGAGCCGGGCGATGAGGAACTTCGGCGCAACCTGGCGATAGGCATCCGTGAGAATCTCGGCTACCTCTTGCCAGTCGGGTCCGTCAGCCCGCAGATCGAGCCGCACCCCGACCCAGTCGTATCCACCAAAGCGTGGGATGAAGAAGCGTTGCGGATCTTCGGCGACGAGTTCGTTGCGGGCGCCGGGTGGAGCTGCCGCCCAGAACGCCACATGCCGCTCGTCGAGGCGATGCTTGTCGGGGTCGACGAACTTGGCGAATGACCGTCGGCGCACGAACCATGTCTCCCCGCCGTGGGTCAGCCCCTCGCTGACTTCTGGCAGCGCCAGGCACAGCCGTCGCATCTCGGCGAGCAGGCCTTCCGTCGCAGGTGGCATGCCGCCATCGTCGCACTCGACGGCCGCAAAACGGTCGCAAAAATTGCTGGCACTCTCATAGGGAGAGTGCTAACATCGCAGCTGCACAGTGATTTAGCTGCCCGCCAGGGTGGCGGGCTCTTGAGTGGCATAGGAGGTGAATTGCTGTGCTTCGCTTTGATCCCTTCAGTGACCTTGACGCCTTGACCCGGGGCCTGCTGACCGGCCAGGCCGGATCAAATCGCACTCCCCGGTTCATGCCGATGGATCTGTGCAAGATCGACGACCACTACGTCCTGACGGCCGACCTGCCCGGTGTCGACCCCGGATCGGTGGACGTCAACGTCGACAACGGCACGCTGACCATCGCGGCGCATCGCACCGCCCGCTCCGAGGACGCCGTGCAGTGGCTGGCCAACGAGAGATTCTTCGGCAGCTACCGCAGGCAGCTATCGCTCGGCGAGGGCATCGACGCATCGGCCATCTCCGCGACGTATGAGAACGGTGTGCTCACCGTGACCATCCCGCTGGCCGAACGCGCCAAGCCGCGCAAGGTCGAGATTGCCCATGGTGGCAGCCAGAGATCCATCGAAACCACGACCGTCGATTCCGAATAGGCCGCCTAGCCGTTGCGGTCCAACCGGTAGCGCAGGTTGGACCGCACGGCTGGCCATTCGATGTCGAGGATCGAGTAGACGACGGTATCGCGGCGTGACCCGTCCGCCAGCAGCTGTTGGCTGCGCAGTATCCCGTCGAGCTTGGCGCCCAGCCTCTCGATGGCGGCCCTACTGGTGAAGTTGAAGAAGTGCGTCCGGAATTCGACTGCGACGCAACCTAACTCGTCGAACGCATGGCCGAGCATCAGCAGCTTCGTCTCACTGTTGACCCCGCTGCGCCGCGCAGAGGCGACATACCAGGTGTTACCGATCTCCAGCCGACGGTTTGGTGCGTCGACGTTCATGTAGCTCGACGAGCCGACGAGTGCGCCGTCCAGAGCGCGAACCACGAAGGTCAGTCCGCTCTCGGGCGTCTGCGAGGTCAACCGCGCCTCGACCCACTTTTCCACCGCATCGGGAGCCGGTGCCGCGGTGAACCACAACCGGCCCAGCTCGCCATCGTCGGCGGCCGCGGTGATCTCCGGAATATGTTCGCGGGTAAGCGGTTCCAGCCTGACCCACTGCTCTCCGGCCAGGTTGACCGGTTCGACGAACCCGTTCATGACACCCGCGTGGCCGCGGCCCAGGCGGCCACCATCGCCCACACCGACAGCAGCACAGCAGAGATGGCCGCCACGGCGCCGAGATACAGCCCGTAACCCGCGGAGACCGCGTCGTACACGTAGAGCCGGTAGTACCACACGGTCAGCACCAGCAGCAGCACCGAAATAGCCAGTGCTGCCGACGATGCCACGCGGGCCGACAGGCCGCGCGCGGCCATCGCCCCGGCGACGATCAACGTCGCTGCCAGCAGGACGATGAGCTGTCCGACCCCGAATCCCGGTGGCGGCGCTTGCACCCTCCCCACGACGCCGCCGATCGCATTGGCCCGGCCGCCACCGTCGGCCCTGGTGGTCAGCCAGGGCAGCCATGCACTGACCGCCAACACAACCGCGCACAGCGCTACCAGCCAACCGGGGCGCAGGCGAGCCATGTGTCGAGACTATCCGGTGCCGCGTGGCGGGTCGGGTCTCTACTGTGGAGTGTCCGACACCGAAAAGGGGCTATTGCGATGAGCGATCTTCCGGACTGGGCACGTCGGCTCGACCTGTCCCCTCACCCCGAGGGCGGCTGGTTCCGGGAAACCTGGCGTAGCGAGTTGACGGTGCCCCAATCTGCGCTGCCGCCGGACTACACCGGTCCCCGCACCGCAGGAACGGCAATCCTGTTCCTGCTCATGCCCGGTCAGCAGTCGGCGTGGCACACGGTGCGCAGCACAGAGTTGTGGCTCTATCACCGGGGAAGCCCGCTGCTGCTCGAGGTCGGCCCCGAACAGGCCGGTGCCACAACGCATCTGATCGGCGCCGAGATCAACGCCGGCGAGTCTCCCCAGTTCGTCGTGCCTGCCGGACATTGGCAGCGGGCACGCCCGCACGACGACGCACCAAGCCTGGTGAGCTGTGTGGTGATCCCGGGCTTCGACTTCGCCGACTTCGCGCTGGCCCCGCCTACCGACTGAGCAGGTGCACCGCCGCTGACACCAATGCCGCATTGTCCGGTGTTGTCGAGCCGTCGGGTAACCGCAGGGTGTCCTCCATCCCGATGCGGGTCTGCACGCCGCGCACCCCGGCGTGTTCCAGCAGCAGCCAACAACTTTCGTCCAGGCCGTGCAGCAGTACCGGCGCAGGCGAACCGGCCGCCATCACCTGGCTGAGCAGATCGTCCGCGGTAGCGATATCCCCGTCGCCCTGAAGTTCGATCATCACCCGCATGCAGTGCTGCGCGAGCTCCGATGCCGCCCAGGATTCGGCCGCCTCGGCATGGAAGATGCCGACCTCGACGCCAAGGCCCTTGCTCAACAACAGCCTGGCCAGTTCTTCCGAGCCGGGTTCATGCCAGTTGACCGACGCAAAGTCGGGCAGCACGCTCCACGCGTCGACGGCGCGCAGCCGGGCGTCGGCGTCCGGTAGCGCCCAGTACCCGGTCGTCACCCCCAGCGGCAGGCCCGGCGCCGCTTGACGGACCGCCGACACCGCGGCGTCGACCACCTCAGGGAGAAGGGAGTCGACGCCGTCGGCGGTCTTCGGGTGCATGTGCACCGCCTTGGCCCCGGCCTGGTGCGCGGCCACCGCCTCCTCAGCCAGCTGCTGGGGCGTGATCGGCAGGCCCGGGTGCTGGTCAGGGGTACGGGCGCCGTTGATACAGGCCTTGATGTAGTTCTTGGGGCTGCTGGGCATGCCCCTATCTTGCGTCAGGCATCGGGTGAGGACAGGTTGAAGCCCGCACCCGTGGGATCGGCAACCGCCGCCAGCCGGCCGTACGGGGTGTCCTCGGCGCCGCGGATCACGCTGCCGCCGTTCTCGACGACCAGCTGCACCGTCTTGTCGACGTCGTCGGCCCCGAGGAAGAAGAACCAGCTCGATGGCACGCCTTCGGGGAGATCCGACGTGCCGTCCATCACGCCGAGCAACGCGTCACCGTCGAAACTCACTGTGCTGTACCGGAATTCGTCGGTATCGGCGACCGTTTCGGTCTGCCAGCCGAACACCTCGCGGTAGAAGTCCAGCGCCTTGCCGTACTCGCGGGTGGTCAGCTGGAAATAGACCGGCGCGCCGGCCTCCCTGACCACCTCGAAGCCACTGTGCCCGGTCGGCTGCCACAGCCCGAAGTGCGCTCCCGTGGGATCGGTAAGCACCGCCATAAAGCCCTTGTCCTTGACTTCCATCGGCTCGACCCAGCTGGTGGCGCCTGCGGCGATCGCCGCGTCGAACGTGGCCTTGACGTCGGCGGTGTGCAGATAGATGCTCCACCCGTCCGGGCTGTTCCACTGCGGGTCGTTGTAGATCAGTCCGGCCACCGCTGGGCCGTCCTTGGACGCGTTGACGTAGCCGCCGTACTCGGGTCCCGCGTCCTCGAAACTCCAGCCGAACACTGAGCCGTAGAACTGCTTGGCGCGGTCGACGTCCGACGTCGACAGGTCGATCCAGCATGGGGCGCCCAGCGGCGCGCTGTTGCGGACAGGCACGACGGCCTCCTTCGTGTGGTGTGTGTCGGTCACGGATATCGACCACGGCCGTCGCGAAAACTCATCGCCTCTCCCCGCGAGCAGACAGAGAATCGCGTTACCCGACGCGGTTTCATGCGATTCTGCGTCTCTCTCGAAAATGGGATAAAAGCCCTAGTCGGCGTTCGCGCCGAGCGGGCCCCATTCGTCGAGCGCGCAGTCTTGTACGCGAAATCCGGCGTGTCGCGTACCTAACTGCGCGCTCGGCACAAATTTTCATCTTCCACGGCGAAGCGTCAGCTCCCCCGGCAGCTGCTCGCGGTTAAGACGTAACCCCCAGCACGCGCAGGGCGTTGTCCTTGAAGATCAGCGGCACCACGGCGGGGTCGATGTCGAGCGCGGCGAAGTCGCTGCGCCAGCGGTCCATCCGGATGTACGGGTAGTCCGTGCCGAACAGCACCTTCGTGCGCAGCTGGCGACTGAGGGCACGGACCAGTTGCGGCGGGAAATACTTCGGGCTCCATCCGGACAGGTCGATGTAGACGTTGGCCTTGTGCGTGGCGATTGCGATCTGCGCGTCCACCCACGGCACCGCGGGATGGGCCATCACGATCGTCAACTCAGGGAAGTCGGCGGCCACGTCGTCGAGCAGCATCGGGTCGGAGTAGCGCAGTTTGATGCGGTGGCCGCCAGGCAGCCCTGCGCCCATGCCGGTCTGCCCGGTGTGAAACAGCGCAGGCACCTTCGCCTCGACGATCGCCTCGTAGATCGGGTAGAACCGGCGGTCGTTCGGTTCGAAGGCCTGCATGCTGGGATGGAACTTGAAGCCCTTGACGCCGTAGTCGCGGACCAATTCGTGGACGCGATGCACGGCGCGACGCTCGTGCCACGGGTCGACGCTGCCGAACGGGATCAGCACGTCGTTGTTGCGCACCGCGCCCGCGACAAGGTCCTCGATTGAGTTCGGCACATGCCGCATTCCCGTGCGAGCGTCGATGGTGAAGACGACGGCGGCGGTGTTGTGCCGGCGGTACTCGTCGGCCAGCGCGTCAACACTCGACAACGCGCCGGGACCCATCTTGAAGTACTGGCCAACGGCGTCGACCAGCTCATCGTCGTAGGCCTTGCGGCCGTGGCCGTCGACCTCCACGTGGGTATGGATGTCGATGGCCGCGACGGCGTCGAAATCGATTCCGTACTCGTACTTCTCGCGTGGCACCCCCGCAGTCTAGTTACGGCATCGGCGGGCCTTGGCGAATCCGCGAACGCGTCTGCTCCAAGGAACTGTCACCAGGTTCGACCCGTCGATCTCGCAAGTGTGCAAGCCGAATTCGCTCCGCTCGCGCCCGTTTCCACTACCCGTGCAGTCGCTTGCCAGCGAGCTGCCGAAGTTCGCCAGCCTTGATCTTCGCGGTGCCGGTGAGCGCGATCTCTTCATCGCGAAAGAAGAGCACGTGACGTGGCACCTTGTAACTCGCCAAACGCTGAGCCAGAAAGGCCCGGATGTCCTCTACTTCGAGCGTCGCACCGTCGTGCGGCACAACGCACGAGACGACGACTTCACCCAAACTCTCGTGTGGAACACCTACGGTTTGGGTCACCTTGACGCCCGCATGCTCGACCAGCGCGTCGTCGACTTCACGCGGCGAGACATTGGCGCCGCCCGTCTTGATGACGTCGGTGAGCCTGCCCTCCCAGTACAGGCGACCCTCGGAGTCGACGTATCCGCTGTCACCTGTGCAAAGGAAGCCTTCTGCGTCGAGCGTCTCGTCAAGCGGCGTGCCGATGTAGCCCAGCATGAGTGTCGGGCCCTTCACACAGATCTCCCCGCGCTCGCCTCGGTCGACGATGGCTCCGGTGAGGGGATCGACGATCTTGAGGGTGACACCCGGCAGCGGTACCCCGCTGCTCTCGGCGTGAACTTCCGGCGGGGTGTTAGCCGGGTAATTCGTGGTGATCGTGAAGGTTTCGGTGTTGCCGTAGGCGTGGCCCGGTTCGAACCATTTAGTCGACACCGTCGGGTGGCGCGCGACGGGGGTCTTGAAATCGACGAACCGCATGCTGCTCAGGTCCACCTCACCCCAGTTAGGTGCGGCCTCGAGCTGCGCCCATTGGTGCGGCCAGGCGAATGGGAAGTTCACTCGCTCCGCGGCCATGAGCGCGAGCGCCTCGTCGGCGACGAAGGTCGGTTGCAGCACCAGTGCGCCGCCCGCAGCGAGCGTCGAACCGAGTGACATGGCGAAATTGCCGGACCAGAAGAAGCCGTTCGCCGACCAGCAGCGCACATCGTCCTCCGGTCCGAATTGATACAAGCGCCGGAACCGCCACATCTGGATGCTGACGCCTCGGTGCGCGCTCAGGATTCCTTTCGGCTTGGCCGTGGAGCCCGAGGAGAAGAACAGGACTGCGGCATCGCTGGGTTGCACCGCCGCGGCCGTCGCCTCGACCATCTCGCGTGGCTCGCCGCCACCGCGCGCGAGGAACTCATCCCAGGTGTCGATGCCCGGCGCAGGTTCACCGATCATGGCGAGGAGACGCAGGTATGGGAACTTCGTCGACTGCAGCTCGCCGCGGGGCGAATCGGCGATCTGGGGTTCAAGTTCCGCGAGAATGCCCGCGAAGTCCTTTTGCAACACCGCACGCTCGAACAGCAACACCGAGACGCCCGAGGACTGCAGCAGATATTCGAGTTCAGGGCCCGTCGAGAACGTGCTGATCGTGGCGGCCACACCACCGGCGATCGAGATGCCGAACACCGCCGCGATCCACTCCGGTCGGTTCGTCATCATCACGCCGACGCGGCCACCCTTGCCAACGCCGCATGCGCGAAGCGCCCGCGCTACATCGACCGCTCTGTCCCACAGCTCCGCATAGGTCCAGCGCGTCACGCCATCAGCGGCGGGAAAGACGAGCGCATCGCGCTCGCCATACATCGCCGTCACTTCGCGCAAGAACCCCGGCAGTGTAAGCGCCCCGAGCCCCGGCTCGTCCGCAAGCGGCGGTCCGGAAACTATGGAAAGCGATTGCCCAGCTTCGGAAACCGTATCAGCGACCACAGCTATACCAACGGAAGCTCGACCTCGGCCGTGCAGCTCACCAGCACGGTGCCGTCCTGGTTCGCGAGGCGCAGCTTGACCTGAACGAGCGGCACACCCCAGGTGGACTCTGTCTGCTTGTCGATGATTTCGGCGTCGAAGTACGTGACGTCGCCCTCGAAGGCGGGTCCGCGGAAGTCGGCCTTGGTGTGGCGCACCAAACCGTCGTAGCCGGCCCAGTAGGCGAGGTAGTCGGTGCACCACGCACCCATCGTCGCGCCGTAGCCGTATGCACGTGCCATGCCCACTTCACTTGCCCGGTCCGCATCGATGTGGCCGCGGGACGGCCCAACATACAGCCCGTCACGCTTGCGTGGATCGATCTTCGCGTCCTCCTCGTCGAAGGCGAAGTCCTTGCCCCAACCTGGATCCTGGTACACCCACGGATCCTCGATGCCCGGGGGCGCGACCCACCCGAACGTGCCCCAGATATTGAACAGGAAAGCCCGGTACTCGGTGGTGAAGCTGGCGATGGTGTGTGGACCGATCACCCGGCGCGGCAACGTGTCTCCGACCTTGACTTCGTCGAAACGCGGCGAGACACCCATGCGATTGGATTCCAGCCACTCGCGGCGCACCCTGTCGACTTCTTCCAGCTCGGGTTGCGTCCAGCGCTTGATGTCCCCGAGCTGGTTTTCGAACATGCCGCGTTTCGTGGCTTCTTCGTACAGATAGCGGATGGCGGTCGAACGCTCGCGCGCCACCAGGGCGCCGTGCTGATTGGTGTGGACGGTGTCCCCTCGCGAAAACATCGTCGGCCCGGCGAATTTCGTCTCCGTGACCTTGTAGTCGTGGAAACGGCGTTCCTGGAACAATTGGTCCCCCGGCCGCACCGGGCAGCCGTAGAACCACCACTCCTCGCCGCCGAAGATCAAGTGGCTGTTCGGAATGTGCCCCACGCACGCGGGTGCGGCGCCGTGCCCATAGTCCAGTGCCGACGCGATGGACTGTGGCGCGATGATGCCGCCGAACTTTGATTCGCGGGCGAACTGGTGGTCCCAATGGATCGGGTTGGGATAGTCCATCGCCATCACCCACCGCCGAATGTCGGAGGCACTGCACGGCTCCCATAGCTGCCCGCCACCGATCGGCTTGCCGACCCGGTGGTCGACGTCGGACAGGTCGAGTTCGACCTTCTGTTTCACGGACTTCGTAGCCACGTATTCCTCCGATCAGCGATTGACGTCGACGACGATGCGCCCGCGCACTTTGCCGTCCATAAGTCGACCGGCGGCGTCGACCACGTCGGCAAGACCGACCTCGTCGGCGATCGAATCAAGCACTGCCGGATCCAGGTCGTTCGAGAGGCGCTCCCACGCGGCCAGTCGCGGCTGCTTGGGCGCCATCACGCTGTCGATGCCCAGCAGCGAAACACCGCGCAGGATGAATGGGGCGACGCTGGCCGGAAAATCCATTCCCTGGGCGAGACCGCAGGCGGTAACCGTTCCGCGATAACGCGTTTGGGCGCACGCGTTCGCCAGGGTGTAGCTGCCGACCGCGTCGACAACCCCTGCCCAGCGCTCCTTTTGCATGGGCTTGCCCTTTTCGGAAAACTCGGCGCGGTCCAAAACGGTGCTGGCGCCGAGCTGTTGGAGGTACTCCGACTCCGAAGACTTGCCGGTGACGGCGGCCACCGTGAACCCGGCCTTGGCCAGCAACGCGATCGCGACGCTGCCGACACCCCCGGTGGCGCCGGTGACCAGGACCTCGCCCTGATCCGGCCGCACCCCATTGGCGAGCAGAGCGTCCACGGAGAGGCTTGCCGTATAGCCCGCGGTACCAATCGCCATCGCCTGCTTGGCGGAGAATTTCGAGGGCAGCGGCACCAGCCAGTCACCGTTGAGCCGGGCACGCTGGGCTAAGCCGCCCCAATGGGTTTCACCAACTCCCCAACCGTTGAGCACGACGCGGTCGCCCTTCTTCCAATCCGCGTGCGAACTTTCGGTGACGACGCCCGCGAGGTCGATGCCGGGCACCATCGGGAACTTCCGCACTACCGGCGATTTGCCCGTGATCGCGAGGCCGTCCTTGAAGTTCAGCGTCGAATACTCCACGTCGATGCTGACGTCACCCTCGGGAAGTTGCGCCTCCTCCAGGCTGGTCACACCGACCGTTTGGCCGGTGTCGTTCTTGTCGATCAATATCGCCGAAAACACGTGCTGCACATTCCTTTCAAAAGTTAGTTAGTAGCCTGTTCGGGCGCGTAGCCGAGTGCGCTCTTGATCTCGAGGTACTCGTCGAAGGCGAACTGACCCCATTCGCGACCGTTGCCGCTGCGCTTGTAGCCACCGAAGGGTGCGTTCATGTCGAAGGCGTGGTTGATCGCCACGGAGCCCGCCCGGATCCGGCGCGCGACGGCGCGTGCCTTTTCCAGGTCGGCCGCCGAGACATAGCCGGCCAGCCCGTATTCGGTGTCGTTGGCGATCTCGAGGGCCTGGTCGAGGTCGTCGTAGCCGAGAATGCACAACACGGGGCCGAAGATCTCCTCGCGCGCGACGGTCATGTCGTTGGTGACGTTGCCGAACACCGTCGGCTTGACGTAGTAGCCGGTGTCCAGCCCGTCCGGCCGACCCGGGCCGCCGATGGCGACGGTCGCGCCCTCGTCGATCCCCTTCTGGAGTAGGCCCTGGATCTTGTCGAACTGCGCCTTCGACGCCACCGGTCCGATGGCCTTCTTGTCGTCCGGGTCGCCAACCTTCACCTGCTCGACGGTGCCCCGGGCGATGGCGATCGCCTCGTCCATCCGCGAATTCGGCACGAGCATGCGCGACGGCGCGTTGCAGCTCTGGCCGCTGTTGACCATCATCACCGACGTTCCCGCGACAACGCTTTTGGCGAAGTCGTCGTCGTCGAGGACGATGTTGGGGCTCTTCCCGCCCAGCTCCTGGGTCACCCGCTTGACCGTCGCGGCCGCATTCTTCGCCACCTCGACGCCCGCACGCGTGGAGCCGGTGAAGGACACCATGTCGACATCGGCATGGCTGGACAGCGCGACGCCCACGCCGGGGCCGTCCCCGTAGACGAGGTTGTACACCCCCGCGGGAACGCCTGCGGCGTCGATGATCTCGGTGAAGATCTGCGCGGAGTACGGCGCAACCTCCGACGGCTTGAGCACGACCGTGCAGCCGGTTGCCAGCGCAGGATAGACCTTGACGGCGATCTGGTTGATCGGCCAGTTCCACGGGGTGATCAGCCCGCACACGCCGACCGGTTCCTTGACCACCAGTGTGGCACCGTGCTGCGCCTCGAACTCGAAGTTCTTCAGAACGTCGATCGCTGTGGCAAGGTGGCCGAGACCGAGGTTGACCTGAGGACCCGCGGCGAGCGAGGCGGGCGCGCCCATCTCCTCGGTCACCGCCTCGGCCAGGTCGGTCGCACGCTTCTGATACTCGGCAAGGATCGCCTGCAGCACGTCCAACCGCTCTTCTCGGCTGGTCTGCGACCAGGTGGCGAACGCCTTGCGGGCGGCCTTGACCGCCTTGTCCACATCAGCCGCTGCGCCGAGCGCGATCTTGCCGGAAACCTGTTCAGTGGTGGGGTTGTCGACGTCGAGGGATTTCGGCTCGATCGGATCGACCCACTTGCCGTCGATGTAGAACTTCAGATATTCACGCATGGGTTTCACTCTCCCCTAAATCCGGGTTTCTACTGGGTGCCTTCTGCATACCAGGTGCGGAATCGGTCGTACTTGGGCATCTCCTCGGAGTTTGCCGTCGGGTCGATGCACACATGCACCACACCGACTTTGCCGCTGGCGTACGCGCGAGCGATCGCCGGGCCGATGTCCTCTTCCTTCTCGACGTACTCACCGTGGCAGCCGAACCCCTCGGCGATCTTGTCCATCCGCACATCCTTGCTCCAGTGCACGCCCGGCTGAGGGGACGGCTGCTCGAAAGTGCGCTTGTACACGCCCACCTCGAGGCCCCACTGGTGGTCGACACCGACCACGCAGACCAGCGGCAGGTTCTGCCGTGCCGCGGTCTCCAGCTCAGCGATGTGGAACAGGAACGCCGAGTCACTGGTCAGCAGCATGACCGGCCGCTTGCCGCCCTCGGCGACCGAGGCACCGACTGCGTACGGCAGGCCTGTGCCCAGGTGGCCGAAGTTCTGGTTCCAGATGACGTCGCGAGGCTTGGACTGCGAGTAGGTCCACTGGAAGATTACGGTCGCGCCGCCGTCGCGAACCATGATGCCGTCCTCGAGTTCATCGAACGCCTTGGTCGCCTCGACCACGTAGCGCGCCGGGTGCACCGGGGTGCGTCCACTCGGGGCTTCTTCGGCCACCCGCGCCAGCTCGGCCGCGTCGGCCTTGACCAGGGCCTCGAGGTTGGCCGACGGTGCTCGCGGGCTGTCCCGCAGCGCCTCGACGAGCTGCGGCACGACGCCGCGCAGATCGCCGACCAGCGCCACGTCGACGGTGCGATTCACGCCAATGGCGGTCGGATCCTGCTCGACGTACACCCATTTGCGGTTCGCATCGTTACCGGCCCAATGCTGGGTCCGGCCGTAGTGCATGGGCTCACCCAGTTCGGTACCCAGCGCGACGCACAGGTCGGATTCCTCGACTGCCTGGTTGGCGGCCGGGGAGAACAAGTAGGGAAACGTCCGCTCCTGCAGTCCCGGGATGAACGACGTGCCACCGGACGTCTGGATCACCGGGCAGTCCATCAGCTCGGCGAGTTCCTTGACCTCCGCCTGGGTCCGTGACGTGTGAACGCCGTGGCCCACCAACAGAATCGGACTCTTGGCTTCGCGGATCAGCTTCACGGCCTCCGCGACCTCTCGAGCACCCGCACCCTGGTTGACCAAGCGGTAATGTGATGGCGCGGCCGCCTCCCCAACGTTGAGCTCTTCCAGGATCACGTGGGACGGAAACTCGATGTAGGACGGACCGGGTGTGCCGGACATCGACCGGCGAATGGCCTCGTGCACGATCTCATCGGTCTGGTCGGCGTACTCGATGGAGCTGCTGTACTTGACCGAGGGGGTGAAAAGTCCCTCCTGCTGGACGAATTGGATACGGCCGCGACGCACGCGACGCTCCGTGATGCGCGCTCGCTGGCCACCGAGGAAGATCACCGGCGAGTTCTCTACCAATGCGCACATCATCGCCCCCGCGATGTTGGCAACACCCGGTCCCAGCGTGCCGATACACAAGCCCGGCTTGCCGGTCATCCGCGAGGCCGCCTCAGCCATGAAGCCGGCGCTCAGCTCGTGATGGGGCGCCACCACCGACCAGCCGCGGGCGTCGGCCTCGGAGAACATATGCACGAAGTTGGGGTCCGGGATACCGAACAGCGTGTTGACACCCTCGGCCTCGAACAGGTCGAGAATGCGCTTGTAGACGGGTACTCCCATGTGAAACTCCTTGATTTCCTTATAGATAACGTTGAGCGAGTTCTTTGCGGTGAGCTGCCGGCGAGCCGAACAGCGAACGATTGAGCGCGGCACGTTTGAGGTAGACGTGGATGCCGCTTTCCCACGTGTATCCGATGCCGCCGTGCAATTGCATGGCCTTGCCGGCGATGTCGACGGCGGCGCTGCAGGTATAGGACTTCGCCATCGAGGTCGCCACGCCGGCTTCGGGCCGATCATCCGCGACCGCTTCTACTGCGGCACTGACGAGTTGGCGGGAGACAGCAATGGTCACCTGCATGTCGGCGCAGGCATGCTTGACCGCCTGGAAGGAACCGATGGGCCTGCCGAACTGGTGGCGCACCTTCACGTAGGCGACCGTGGCAGCCAGCATGGCCTCGCTGAGCCCGAGACTGTCGCACGCAACGGCGACCGCCGCCCGTTCGCGCAGACGGCGGACCTGCGCGTGTGGATCGCCCGCGAAGTGCAACACCGCTGACTCTTTCACCGCGAGGCCCTTTGCCGTCACGGTGGCCAGCCGCCGCGTCTCGTCAAGCACCGGCTGAGCCGTCACCGTCGCGCCGACGGCGTCGATGACGGCATCGTCTGCAACCACGAGGATTCGGTCGGCCCCCTCGGCGTCCGGCACGAACTCCGCGTGACCGGTCAGACGACCGTTGTCAAGCGAAAACCCCTCGAGAACGACCGCCGGCCTGACGGAGCCGTCCGCGACACCGTCGAGCATTTCGTCGCGAGAGTCGCTGCGCTGCAATGATGTCAAGACACCGACACCGAGCACGGCGCCGCCGAGGTAGCCCGTCGCGCTAGCGGCCCGGCCGATCTCCTCGCAGATGATCGCCGCCTCACCAAAGGTCGCGCCGGCCCCGCCGAGTTCGTCGGGCACTTCCAGCCCGGTCCAGCCCGCTTCGGCGAGCACGGTCCACTCGACCGTTCGATCCTTGGCGAGTAGGTCACCTGCCACCGACTTGAGTTCGGTGTGAAACTCGTCGAATTCGTGTGCCATCTAGACCGCACTCGGTTCTCGCGGCAGCCCGAGGCCGCGCTCGGCGATGATCGTCCGCTGGATTTCGCTGGCCCCGCCAGGGATCGTCCACTCCCACGATCCGATGAAGTCGAGCACCCACGAGCCCGACTCCCATCCGCTCGACATGGGTTTGGACAGTTCCGTGTGAGCGGCCAGGCCACCGATCTCGGTGCCGAAGTCGGTGAGCCGCTGCAGTAGCTCGCTGTAGTACAGCTTCACGATGGATGCATCTGCGGCGCCCGCGGTTCCGTTCTCGTTATCCTCGACCACTTTGCGGCACAGTCCGCGCAGTCCGGTGATCTCGATGTCGAACTGAGTCAACCGGTCAGCCACGATCGGGTCGTCCTTCGGGCTGGCCTCAACCAGCCGGCGGAAGCCGGCGTTGCCAAGCCTTTCGGCCAGCTCGAGCATGGTCATACCACGCTCGGCACCCAGGGTCGCCTGTGCGACTTGCCATCCCGCGTTCTCCTCGCCGACGAGGTTGGCCGCTGGAATCGCCACGTCGTTGAGGAAGATCTCGCAGAAGTGCGAATCGCCGATGGCGTTGCGGATCGATCGCACCTCGACCCCGGGCGTGGCCATGTCGAGCAAGAAGTAGGAAATGCCTTTGCGTTTCGGGGCATCCGGGTCGGTGCGGGCGAGCAGCAGGCACCAGTCGGCGTGCTCGCCGCCACTGGCCCAGAGCTTCTGCCCGTTGACGACGTAGGTGTCCCCCTCTCGCCGCGCTGTGGTGCGCAGGCTTGCGAGGTCGGATCCGGCTTCGGGTTCGGAGAAGCCCTGAACCCAGATCCCACCGTCGAGGATCGCAGGCAGATGGCGGCGACGTTGCTCGTCGGTGCCTGCCACCAGCAGGGTCGACGCCGCGTGGTGGATGCCGACGAAGGCCAACACCAGCCGGGGGGCGTCGTGCGCGGCCAGCTCCTGGTAGAGGACGACCTGTTCGGCCGCCGACATTCCGCCGCCCCATTCTCGCGGCCAGTGCGGAACGGCGAACCCGGCGCTGTGCAGTTCGGCGAACCAGGCCTTCTGGAAGCGGACGAACTCCTGCTCGTCGACGCCGGTCTGGGTCTCCCGCCAATTCGTCGGGATGTGCTCGGCGCACCAGGCCCGCACGGTGGCGCGGAACTCGTCGAGGTCGGCGGTCATGACGGCTCGCGACCGCTGTACAGACCCGTCAGCCCGCGGCGACCGACGCGGCGGGTCAGAAGGTCGCGGGTGGCGGACAAGCCGAGCGGCAAGCGCCGCAGCGGCTGGCTGTAGCGCGACAGCCACGACAGCGTGGTTTCGTCGCAGAACCCGACGGCCCCGTGCAACTGATGGCATACCCGGAACACGACCTCAGCCGCCTCGATCGCCGACATCCTCAGCGCCAGAGCGTCATCGAGGGCCTCGGGGCGTGCGCTGCCGGTGCTCCACAGTGCGTACTTTGCGAGAATCTCCAGACCGCTGCGTTCCACCTCGGCGTCGGTGAGCTGGAACTGCACGCCCTGGAACGTCGACAGCGGCTGACCGAACTGCTTGCGCAGGCTGACGTGTGCGATGGTCAACTCGATCGCTCGGTCCAGCATTCCGAGCAGCGTCCAGCACGGCAGCACGAGCCCGAGAGCGACATCGGTGGCCCCGCGGTCGTCGATCGCGGACAGTTCCAGCTCCGCGACGAACGCCGGACCCGTCGGGCCGTGCCGGGTCACGTTGCTTCGCGCGCCATCCAATGTCACAGCTGCCCAGCGGGTCTCGAGGCCTCCCACTACGCCGGAAGGCCTGGTGTCGGCGACCACGATGAGGCCGTCGACGTCGAGGTCGGTCGGCCGGGCCAGGCGCTCTGCCACCGGATACGGCAGTGCCCAGTAGCCCGCACTGCGGCACAGCGCCGCGGCGGCCTCCAGCCCGTCGGCGTCGGTACGCGCATCGAGGTCCCAGGCGCCGAGCTCGGCGAGGATCGGCCCGGCCTGGGCTTCCCTGATGTCCGGCTTCGCTTCCGCCTGCTGCACCAACTGGTCGCCGCCTGCAGATTCGAAGGCCCGAAGTGCCTCTCGGCCATACTCTTTCGCGTCGTCGCTGAGGTCGAGAACCATCTCGCTCATTTGGCGGCCGCCAATAGCGCGCGGGACAGCAGGATGCGCTGCATCTCGATGCTTCCCGACGACACGGTGGAGGCCTGCGAGTACTTCCAGTGATCCTCGACCTCGCCGAGGAACCATTTCGCGTGGGGATCGTCGTGGCTGACCTCGGCGGCGATGTCCATCAGCACCTCGGCGCTGTCCTGGTCCAGCTTGGTGACGGCGATCCGGTATGCAGCCGCGTCGCCCGGCTGGATTCGGCCGCTGCTCTGCAGCGAGACCACCCGGTACGCCAGCAGGCGCGCCCGACGGCAGTGGGTCAACATACGCACCCACCGACCGCGCAGATCCGCGGGCAGCTCGTCCCATCGGTCTTTCAGCACCGCCGGGGCCGCGCCGAGTAGCCGTTCGCACCGGGCGTACCGGGCGATTCCGACGCGCTCGAAAGACATCACGTCCTGCACGATCGACCAACCGGCGTCGACGGTTCCGAGCACGTCGGCCTCGGTGACCTTGAGCTCGTCGAAGAACACCTCGTTGAGGTGGTGCGGGCCCATCATGCAGCGGATGGGCCGGACCTGTATCGCCGGATCATCCATGGGGACCAGGAAAATCGTCAGACCCTGCTGCTTCTTCTCACCTTTCGAAGTCCTGGCGAGCAGGAAGCACCATTGCGCCATGGTGGCGTAGGAGGTCCAGATCTTCTGACCGCTCACCCGCCAGCCGTCGCCGTCGCGTCGCGCGGTGGTTCTCAGTGACGCGAGGTCCGAGCCGGCCTCGGGTTCGGAGAACCCCTGGCACCAGATGACCTCGCCGCGCGCGATGGGCGGCAGGTGTCGGCGCTGCTGTTCCTCTGTGCCATGCCGCATGATGATCGGCCCGACCCAGTTCACTCCCATGTACTGGGCGCCGCGTGGTTCGTGATGCGCCCA
>NZ_DASSCY010000119.1:0-6765 GCF_035697385.1 Mycobacterium sp.
TATGGACGCGGCGGGCGTGCCATGCCCGCCCGCCGCTTCTGAGTAGGACCAATCAGCTGCAGCTCACCTTGATTTCGAATTTCTTGGTGATCATGCCTGCCATCGGGTTCTTCATGTCGGCGCCCTGCGCCTCACCGGTGATGGTGTAGGTGTCGCCGTCGACCTTCACCTCGGCCGAGCCGGTCTTCATGCCCATGTTGTTGGCCACGGCCAGCGCGTTGCCGTCGACAACGAGGGCCAGGGACTCGACGACCGGGGTCGCCTCGTCGGTCATCACCACACCCAGTGCCTGTTGAGGGCCTGCGGCACCGCTGCCGATGTTGATCTTGCCGGCCTGCTTGACGCAGGTGACCGACGCGGGATCCAGGCCCGCCAGATCGGAACCTTCGACCTTCACCTCGGTTGCACCCCCGGTTGAGACCTCGGAGCCGCCTGCGGCGGCCGGGCTCGAAGCGGGCGCAGGTTCGCTGCCCTTGTCGTCGGAGCAGCCCACCAGGACGGTGGCCGCGGCGGCCAGACCGATCAGACCCGCGACTACTCGATTCATCGTTGTTCCCTTCGTTCGTGCGTCGCCGCTATGGCGCCGTCACGGAGAAGTCAAGACGGGCCGGATCGCTACCGATCCCAACTTCTGTCGGTCACCACCGGTACGGTGCCGGAACTGTGCGGTCATTCACGGTGGACGAGCGACGGGCCCGCCTTGCGCGGCGCCATTTCCTCAGTGAGGGTGCGGCGTCGATAGGCGATGTGACGGCGGATCTCGTCGGCCTCCATGCCACCGACCCGGGGACCCCGTACTTGTCGCTGTGGGCGCGACTGCCCGGGTTCACCATCGCCGACCTGGATGCCGAGCTCTACAAGCGCCGCTCGCTGGTCAAGCACCTCGCGATGCGTCGCACGTTGTGGGTGGTGCGCGCCGAAGACCTGCCGCTGATCCAGCCGGGGGCCAGCGACCGGGTGGCCGACACCGAACGCCGGCGTCTGGTCGCGGACGCGCAGAAAGCCGGAATAGCGTCCGATGGCGAGTCCTGGCTGGATACCGCGGGCGCGGCGGTGTTGCGACAACTGGCCAAGTGCGGAGAAGCCAGCGCGAAGGAGCTGCGGGCGGCGCTGCCAGAGCTGGCAGGCAGCTACGACTATGCGCCCGGCAAACGCTGGGGTGGCGAAACACCCTTGGCCCCAAGGATATTGACCGTGCTATCCGTTCGCGGCGATATCGTCCGCGGCCCAAACGACGGTTCGTGGACGGTGTCGCGGCCGCGCTGGGTGCCGATGGCCGACTGGTTGGGCGCCGCGGTCTCGACGGAGGCGGCAGAGGTGGCGCGCACCGAGCTGGTCCGCAGGTGGCTGCGGACGTTCGGCCCAGCGACGGTCACCGACATCAAGTGGTGGTTCGGCAACACACTGACGTGGGCGCGGCAGGCGCTGCGCGATATCGAGGCGGTGGAGGTCTCCCTGGACGGCGCCGCCGGTTTCGCGCTGCCTGACGACCTGGACGTCGCGCCGGACCCCGAACCGTGGGCTGCCCTGCTGCCGGGCCTGGATGTGACGACGATGGGCTGGTACGACCGGAATTGGTATCTCGGCGAGCACCGCAGCCATGTGTTCGACACCAACGGCAATGGCGGCACCACAGCCTGGTGGAACGGGCGGATCGTCGGCGGATGGGGGCAGGATCCGGACGGGCGGGTCGAGGTGCGGCTGCTCGAAGACGTCGGCCGCGACGCGAAGCGGGCATTGGACCGGCGAGCCGAGGAGCTGACCGCGTGGCTCGACGGGGTGCGGGTCAGCCCGCGCTTTCCGTCGCCGATGTCGAAGCGCTAGCGCGCCGAGAGTCGGGAAGATGACGAAAATCAGGCCGGGTTCCGTCATATATCCGACTGTCGGCGCCAGCTAGGCGCTGACCTTGCGACCGTTACGACCGTTACGCCTCTTCCGTGACGGCCGCGGCACGCCCAGCGCTTCGGCAAGGAAGTGCCCCGTATAGCTGTCGGGATTCTCGGCGACGTCCTCCGGGCTTCCCTCTGCGACCACCGTGCCGCCGCTGGCTCCACCCTCGGGACCCATGTCGACAATCCAGTCCGCCGTCTTGATCACATCGAGGTTGTGCTCGATCACGATCACCGTATTGCCCTTGTCCACAAGGCCATTGATCACCTTGAGCAGCTTGCGGATGTCCTCGAAATGCAGGCCCGTGGTCGGCTCGTCGAGGATGTATATCGTCCGGCCCGTCGACCGCTTCTGCAGTTCGGCGGACAGCTTCACCCGCTGGGCCTCACCGCCGGACAGCGTCGGCGCCGGCTGCCCCAGCCGCACATAGCCCAGCCCAACCTCGACCAACGTCTTCAGATACCGGTGAATCGACGTGATCGGCGCGAAAAACTCGGCCGCATCCTCGATCGACATGTCCAGCACCTCGGCGATGGTCTTGCCCTTGTAGTGCACCTCCAGCGTTTCCCGGTTGTAGCGGGCGCCCTGGCACACCTCACACGGGACATACACGTCGGGCAGGAAGTTCATCTCGATCTTGATGGTGCCGTCGCCCGAGCACGCCTCGCAGCGACCGCCCTTGACGTTGAACGAGAATCGGCCCGGCTGATACCCGCGCACCTTGGCCTCGGTGGTGGCCGCGAACAGCGTGCGGATCTTGTCGAACACGCCGGTGTAGGTGGCCGGGTTGGACCGCGGGGTTCTACCGATCGGCGACTGGTCGACCCGCACCAGCTTGTCTAGCTTGTCCAGCCCGGTCACCCTGGTGTGTCGGCCCGGCACCTGCCGCGCACCATTGAGTTTGTTGGCCAGCACCGACGCCAGGATGTCGTTGACCAGCGTCGACTTGCCCGAACCCGACACACCGGTGACCGCGGTCAGCACGCCGAGCGGGAACGCCACGTCGATCTCTCGCAGGTTGTGCTCACGCGCACCGACGACCGTCAACTGGCGCCTGCGGTCGGCGGGCCGCCGGATCGCGGGCACCTCAATGCTCTCTTTGCCCGAAAGATACGCTCCGGTAAGCGAATCCGGGTTGCTCAGCAGCTCGTCGTACGGGCCGCTGTGCACGATCCGGCCGCCGTGCTCCCCCGCAAATGGGCCGATGTCGACCACCCAGTCGGCATGGGCGATGGTGTCGAGATCGTGTTCGACGACAATCAGTGTGTTGCCCAAATCCCTTAGCCGGACCAGTGTTTCGATCAGCCGGCGGTTGTCCCGCTGATGCAGCCCGATGGACGGCTCGTCGAGCACATACAGCACGCCGACGAGCCCAGAGCCGATCTGCGTCGCGAGCCGGATGCGTTGCGCCTCACCACCGGACAGTGTCGCCGCCGCCCGCGACAGCGACAAGTAGTCCAGGCCGACGTCGAGCAGGAACCCGAGCCGCGACTGGATCTCCTTGAGCACCTGGCCCGCAATGGCCTGCTCCCGCGATCCCAGCGTCAACGCATTCAAGAACTGCGAACAATCGGCGATCGACAACTCGGCTACTTCGGCGATCGATTTCGCGCCAAAGTCCCCCGCCGCCAACGTGACCGCGAGGATTTCCGGCTTCAATCGGGTGCCCTCGCATTCTGGGCACGGCACGTCGCGCATGAAGCCCTCGTAGCGCTCCTTCATCTGCTCGGAGTCCGTCTGCTCCATCCTGCGCTGCAGGAACGCCATCACGCCTTCGAAATCGGCGTAATACGAACGGGTTCGGCCGTAGCGGTTCTTGTACCGCACGTGGACCTGTTCATCGCAACCTTCGAGGATCGCTTTGCGCGCCTTGGCGGGCAGCTTCTTCCACGGCGTGTCGACGTCGAAGCCCAACGCATCGCCGAGCCCGGACAACATCCGGGTGAAGTACTCGGCAGTCTGCCCCATCGACCACGGCGCAATTGCGCCCTCCGCCAGCGTCAGATCCGGATCCGGAATGACGAGTTCGGGGTCGACCTCCTTGCGGATGCCGAGCCCGGTGCACTCCGGACACGCGCCGTACGGCGAGTTGAACGAGAACGATCGCGGCTCAAGGTCGTCGACCGCCAGGGGGTGGCCGTTGGGACACGCCAGCTTCTCGGAGAACCGCTGCTCGCGATGCGGGTGGTCGTCTTCGCGATCCACGAACTCGAGCACGACGATGCCGTCGGCCAGATTCAGCGCCGTTTCCACCGAATCGGTGAGCCGCTGCTTGGCGCTGGACTTGACCGTCAAGCGGTCAACGACCACCTCGATGTCGTGCTTTTCCTGCTTCTTCAGCTTCGGCGGGTCAGTCAGCGAATGCACCACGCCGTCGACGCGCACACGGCTGTAGCCCTGCGAGTTCAACTTGTCGAACAGGTCGACGAATTCGCCCTTGCGGGTCCGCACGACCGGGGCCAGCACCTGAAAGCGCAACCCCTCGTCCATCGCCAGCACCTGGTCGACGATCTGCTGCGGAGTCTGCCGAGCGATCCCCGCCCCGCACACCGGGCAATGCGGGGTGCCGGCCCGTGCGTAGAGCAGGCGCAGGTAGTCGTAGACCTCGGTGATGGTGCCGACGGTCGACCGCGGGTTGCGGTTGGTCGACTTCTGGTCGATGGACACCGCAGGCGACAGGCCCTCGATGAAGTCGACGTCGGGTTTGTCCATCTGGCCAAGGAACTGGCGCGCGTACGCCGACAGCGACTCGACATAGCGGCGCTGCCCCTCGGCGAAGATCGTGTCGAACGCGAGCGATGACTTGCCCGACCCGGACAGACCGGTGAACACGATCAAGGCATCACGAGGCAGGTCAAGGTCGACGCTTTGCAGGTTGTGCTCGCGGGCACCCTTGACAATCAGGCGGTCAGCCAACGCTGTCCTTCCGGTTCCTACCCAAATTACGCAATTTGCTTCCATGCTAGGGGTACCCACCGACAAGTTCCCGATCGCTGCCGGAGGCGCTTTCAGACCGCAGCTGAGCGTGGGGATAACGTGAGCACCATGACAGTCGTCGACGACAACTACACCGGTCACGTCGATGCCCGCACCGCGGCTCGGCGCACGCTCCCCGGCGCGTCGATCGTCAAGGTTTCAGTCGGCCCGATGGACAACAACGCTTATCTGGTCACGTGTTCCCAAACCGGCGAGACACTACTCATCGACGCCGCCAACGACGCCGACATCCTGCTGGAGTTGATCCAGCGATACGCGCCGAAGCTCTCGCTGATCGTCACCAGCCACCAGCACCAGGACCATTGGATCGCCCTGACCGAGGTCGTCAAGTCCACCGGCGCACCGACCGCCGCTCATCAACTCGACGCGGCTGCGCTGCCCGTCAAACCGGACCGAGTGCTGGCCCACGGCGACACCGTCAAAATCGGTGAGCTGTCCTTCGACGTCATTCACCTGCAGGGCCACACACCGGGATCCGTCGCTCTCGCGCTGGACGGCGTCGACCCCGAAACCGGGGCGACGCATCTGTTCACCGGCGACTGCCTGTTCCCCGGCGGTGTCGGCAAGACCTGGAAAGAGGGCGACTTCGAGCAACTGCTGGGCGACGTGACCAGCCGGGTGTTTAACGTCTACGGGGACTCGACGGTCGTCTACCCCGGACACGGCGACGACACGACGCTCGGGGCCGAACGCCCGCAACTAGGTGAGTGGAAAAAACGAGGCTGGTAGCAGCAAAGGAAGAGGAGTAGAACCCGAACATGAACACCGAACAGCTTGAGAAGGCCAGGACAGGTTCCGGCTTCATCGCCGCACTGGACCAGAGCGGTGGAAGCACGCCGAAGGCGTTGAAGCTCTACGGCATCGAAGAGGACGCCTACTCAGGCGACGAGCAGATGTTCGATCTGGTGCATGAAATGCGCACCCGCATCATCACCAGCCCCAGCTTCGACGCGGATCGGATCCTCGGCGCGATCCTGTTCGAAATGACCATGGACCGCGAGATCGAAGGGCGTCCCAGCGCCGACTACCTGTGGAACGTCAAGCATGTCGTGCCGTTCCTCAAGATCGACAAGGGGCTGGCCGACGAACAGGACGGCGCGCAGACGATGAAGCCGATGCCCGGCCTCGACGACCTGCTGGACCGCGCCGTCGCCAACGGCATCTTCGGCACCAAGGAACGGTCTGTCATCAAGCTGCCCGGCAAGGGGCTCGACGCGGTGGTGGCGCAGCAGTTCGAGGTCGCCAGGCAGGTCCTAGCGAAGGGCCTGGTGCCGATCATCGAGCCGGAGGTCGACATCAAGAGCCCCCGCAAGGCAGAAGCCGAAGAGCAGCTCAACGCTGCTCTGCTCGACGGGGTCAGCAAGCTCGACGACGACCAGGTCGTGATGCTCAAGCTGACGCTGCCCGATACCGACAACCTCTACAAGCAGCTCGTCGACCACCCGAAGGTGCTCCGCGTGGTGGCGCTGTCCGGCGGTTACAGCCGCGACGAGGCCTGCGAGCGGCTGGCCCGCAACAACGGTGTCATCGCGAGCTTCTCGCGTGCGCTGACCGAGGGGCTGACCGCGCAGCAGAGCGACGACGAGTTCAACGCCACCCTCGATGCGGCGATCGCCGGCATCGCCAAGGCATCAAGCACCTGAGTTCGGTTCGGGGCCACGCGGCGGCATTTCTTGCCGGCGCGCTGGTCGCCCTAGCCTTCCCCGCCGCGTCGTGGTGGTGGCTGGCTTGGGTCGGCCTGGTCCCGTTGCTGCTCGTTGTGCGCGACGCGCCCACCGCTGGACAAGGGGCGCAGCGCGCGTGGATCGGCATGGCCGGCTACGTGCTCGCCACCCAATACTGGCTGCTGGCCAGCGCAGGCCCGCTGCTGCCGGTGAT
>NZ_DASSCY010000120.1:0-20510 GCF_035697385.1 Mycobacterium sp.
GGAGGGGGCGGAGCCAACGGATCCACCGGCGGAGGCGGCGGAGCCAACGGATCCACCGGCGGAGGCGGCGGAGCCAACGGATCCACCGGCGGAGGCGGCGGAGCCAACGGATCCACCGGCGCAGACAGCTGTCCCGCCATCATCACAACCGGCGCTGGTGGAGCATCGGGCGCCATCGGCTGGTCCGCCGGCATAGGAAGGAACATGTGATGCGTGAATTGCTTCTGATAGGCGCCGCCACCGCCGACCTTCACCCCGCCGCCTTCGCCGGATGACACCGGAGTGCCGTCAGGCAGTGTGGCGGCGGTATGACCGCCGTTCCAGCCGACGTTGAGGGCACCGGGCTGGGTCCCGTACTGGAAACCGCGGGCGCGCAGTGCCTGCTCGATATTGCCTGTGTTGAACCGATCCCCGTAGATGGGCCGACCAGTTGCCGCATTAGTGACAAATGAGACCAGACCCGAGCAGTCTGTCCCGCGGGGAGAATCCCCGCCGGAGATGTATGGCGTGCCCGAGATCGAGTTCACGAGCGTCAACAGCGTTACGGTAGCGAACATGCGGCCGGACGTTAACAGAGGTTGCGAAGGGCCCTCAAAATCTGTGACGGCCACCACTATCCGCGGCAACAATCGGCTGGTTCACTGAATTTTGTTGGGCCGCGAAGCGATTCAGCACCGCTAAGCTGGGGCTTTGCGGTACTTGCATAATCACGAAAACCGTTCGGAGACAGCAACTGAGCGCTCGGACGCCAACTATTGTGCCGAAAAGTGAGATGGCCGTCACAGTTTGATGCCATTCTCGCGCTGCAAATCTCGCTAACTTTCATCGTTGTTGCCGCCTGAGGTGAGTTATTGCCAAGCGGCACACGATCAAACTGCAGCTGAGCGTTGAAACCTCTTGCTACAAGCCATATTTCAGTCAGCTGAGGGCCAGCAAGAGCGGGACTCGCTGCTCAGCGTTTGTCAGCGAACCGTGCTGCCCAATCAGTGATGACAACAGCGGTTCCACCGTTCGCCGGATGAGACCAGCGGACGAGCGTGCCGCCGCGACGACATCTCCGATACGAAACCGCACGTCATCACCGATCCGGTCGCCGAACCAGCCCGCCGAGATCGCTTCGTCGCGCGATACCACCCACGCCCGGTGCCCCAGCGTCTCCCGCCACGCTGCGAGCACCGAATCTGCGGCGCCGTCGGCAACGTAGATATGCCGGGCGCGCGGCTCGCCGCCGATGGCGTCGACGCCGTCCATAAGAGGCGCGCAGGCGTCGATATCCACCACCTCTGAGGCGCTCATCGTGACCATTCCGTGGTCGGCCACCACGGCGAGCAGTCCGCCGGGCGGCAATTCCTCCACGATGGATTCCACGAGCCGGTCGACCTGACGCAGCTGCATCCGCCACGCCGTCGAACCAGGACCGTAAACGTGCCCGAGCAGATCGAGTTCCGAGTGATAGCCATAGCAGAATCCGCCGTCGGCAAGCGCGGACTGCACGCAGGCCGCGAGATCCCCGAGAGCCTGCACGCCGACATAGCGGCCGCCACGCAGCACGGCGCGGGTGAGCCCGGACCCATTGAACTGGGCGCCGGATATCACGCTGACCGCGATTCCGGAGCTCGCGGCGCGCTCGAACGTCGTCGGCATCGGTTGCACCTGTTCCGGAGGGAGCGCCTCACGCAGGTCGCGGCCCCACGGGTGCGGGCGCCAACCGAGCGCGTTGACCACTTCGGCACCGGGCAGCCGGAAGGAAAGCCCCACCATTCCGTGCTCGCCGCTCCGGCAGCCGGTGCCCACCGCGGCCAGTCCGGCCACCGTTGTGGAGGGGAATCCGACCTGCAGGGTCCGGCCCCGCAGCCCGGCTAGCACCGGGGCGTCGGCGGCATAGGTATCCAGCAGTTCGGCGCCGAGTCCGTCAATAAGAAGGACGCACGCCCCAGCGATCTCCCCGGGCAGTGGAATGACACTGTCGAAGCCCTTGACTCCCATGGCGGAAAGCACCGACGGCACAACGTCTGCCAAGTGCGGAATTCCCGGATCCGGCTGCGGCAGGTCCACGCAGGTAAGCCTGCCACACTGGCATCGATTGACATGCAGCTGATCGGCTGCATATAGTCGGACGTGCAGCCAAACGGCTGCATGAAGTGGATGGAAGAGATGGACGAGGTCTTCAAGGCGCTGGCGGATCCGAGCCGGCGTCTGCTTCTGGACAGCCTCAACGTGCGCAATGGCCAGAACCTGCAGGAGTTGTGCGCCGAGCTGTCGATGGCACGCCAGTCGGTCAGCAAGCACCTGGCCGTGCTCGAGGCTGCCAACCTCGTCACCACCGTGTGGCGGGGGAGAGAAAAGCTGCACTACCTCAATGCCGAGCCGATCAACGCCATCGCCGATCGCTGGATCAATCAATACGACCGTGCGCGGGTGCAGACACTCGCCGACTTGAAAACCGCATTGGAGACAGAATCAATGAGCAGCAGCACCGAATTCGTCTACACCACCTACATTCGGACCACGCCGGAGAAGCTGTGGCAGGCAATCACCGATCCTGTGTTCTCCCACCGCTACATGGGCCACGCGATGGTGTCCGATTGGACGAAGGGCTCTACGTATGCGTGGGAAGATCATGGGCTGAAAATCGAGCACCCCGAACAGGTCATCCTCGAGTCTGACCCCTACCGCCGGCTGGCATTCACCTTCCACACATTCGTTCCCGAACTAGCCACCGCCGTCGAACAACTCGACGAGAAAACCGTCGCAACGTGCGCAGCTGAGAAGCGGTCAAAGGTGTCGTTCGATATTGAGCCGGAAGGCGATCAGGTCAAGCTGACCGTCATCCACGGCGACTTCGAGCCCGATAGCACGGTGCGCGGGCTGATTTCGGGCGGCTGGCCATGGAAGCTCTCGAACCTCAAGACGGCGCTCGAACAAGCCTGACGGTGACCGTAGAGGCGATGGGCAATAGGAAGGTGCAAGGGAGACAAGAACGATGAAGACACCACCGGTCGTGTCTGCACAGGAGTGGCAGGCGGCCCTGCAGAAGATGCTCGTCAAGGAGAAGGAGGTGATGCATGCCAGGGACGCGTTGGCCGCACAGCGCCGTCGGATGCCATGGCATGCGGTGGAGAAGAAGTACATGTTCGACGGGCCCGGCGGCAAGGCGAGCCTGCTCGATCTCTTTGACGGTCGTCGTCAGCTGATCGTGTACCGCGCGTTCGTCGAACCCGGTACCGGCGACTGGCCCGAGCACGGGTGTGTCGGTTGTTCTCTGATGGCCGACCACGTTCCCAACCTTGCCCATCTGAACGCCAGGGACACGACGTTCGTGTACGCCTCGCTTGCGTCGCAGGCTGACCTCGATCGGATGAAGGCTCGGATGGGTTGGCAGCAGATCCCGTGGTACACCATCCTGCCGTCGGAGAACGGTGCCTTCCACAAAGACTTCGGCGTCGAAAAGTGGCATGGCACCAACGCATTCATCCGCGACGGCGACGACCGGATCTTCCGCACCTACTTCATCAACGGCCGCGGCGATGAGGTGTTTGTCAACACCTGGAGCCTGCTCGACATGACCGCGCTCGGTCGCCAGGAAGAGTGGGAGGACTCGCCGGACGGCTACCCACAGACGCCGCCCTACGAGTGGTGGGCCTGGCACGACGCCTACGCGGAACATGTCCCGTCACGGTGGTTCGGCGAACCAGATCCGAACGACCCCACGGACCAACGGCCGCCGCGCGAGCACGCCTAGTGTCGTGAGAATTTTCAGCGGCGAACTCCATACTCGCCTTGCCAGCCTCGTAGCGACAATGTCGTTAGATACATTGTCTGCCTGCTAATTTGAGCGACATTGTCGCGCAGAGGTTGACACTTCGCATAGTGGTGCTGGCAGCCACCGCCAACTGCAGCCGAATCAACGAATAACGACACTAGTTCGGCACGCTCGCCAAGGCCTGGTCGATGATCTCCGCCCAACGACGGTCATCGACCGCTTCGACAGCCGTGTTTCCGCCGAACGCGCTCGAGATGACGATGTCGGGCTGCAAGGTGCTCAGCAGCTTCACGCTGGCCGTCAGTTGTGTGGCATCACCACGGCCGGGAACCAAGAAGGTCGCCCATGTGCCGTCACCGGCGGGAAAAATCGTGTCGCCAGTGAACACGTACTTGGTTCCGTCGGTCCCCGTCACGAGGTAGCAGCTACTCCCAGCTGAATGCCCCGGTGTGGGAATCACTTCCACGTCGTTGGCGTCGACGTACCTGCGGCTCTCCACTGGCGTATCGACGTGCGCGTGCTTCTCGATGACTTCTAGTTCTGCTGCGGGGGCGTGTAACCGGGAACCGAAGCGATCGGCGACCCTGGCCAAGTGGGGGCCCGCCTCGTCGAGATGCGAAAGATACTGTGCGGCAACCCCACCGAGTTCGTCGATGGCGTCGAAGTCGGCATCGGTGGCGGGGCTGTAGAACAGCACGTTGCCCCGCGGCCGCCGCCACAGATACGCGTGCGTGGTCAATCCTGGCAGGGGAGAGTCCATGCGGGTCTGAAAGAGATCGTCATTGATCTGTGTGATGGTCTCGGACATGCGTGAAGTCTGCTACCTCAACAAAACTTGAGGTCAAGTCCTACGAATGCACACGGCAGCGATCCGGACGGCCACGTCGGCAGCGACGGCCAGAGTGTCAGGATCGTCGGCCGGCGAATACCTGTCGGCGACAGGGTCATAGACAGCGCCCGCGATGGACCCGTGATCGGCGGCCAGCTCGACAAGCTCCACCGGCCACTCGTTGCGCTCAAGCGTCGAGGCGAACGCCCGGCTCTGCGAAACGGGAACAACATCGTCGGATACGCCGTGAAGCAGTGTGAATGGCGGACAGCCATTTTCCCGAGGCAACTCCGAAGGAAGATGCCGACCGGAAATGGGATCTGGCGCCATGAACGCGCCTGCCAGGCAAACGGTATGGGCCAGGCCGACGTTGAGCCGCGACGCGTGGATCGTGAGTCCGGCGGCCGCCACACCGCCCAGCGACCAGCCGACAAGCACCAGACCCCCACGGTCGCCGCCACGATCACGGGCAAATTGCACCGACTGCAGCAGATCCGCGCGCCCGCCGTCATCGGCGTGCGAGTTCCAGTCCGGCACCACCACAGCGACGCCATGACCGGATACCAGCTCAGCCAGCGGCCGGACCGCGGCGCTTGCATCGGCCTGCTTGCCGTGCCAGATCAGCACCGTTGGTTGCGAAGGATCGCCGAAGACGGCGGCAGACCGACCGGCGGCATACTCAACGGTTTCCATCACGAAAGCCCCGGATTCCCGCCAAAGGCCACCAGTAAACGCCCACCAAGGGAGCGCTTGTACCATCGCCACATGTCGGGGGAGAAGGACGCCTCTGGACGGTTCGATTACCTTTTCGAGCCGCTGGACGGCGAGGTGGCAACCACCGATGATGATGCCCCAGGGTCGACGGATGTTGAGCCGCGACGATCTAGCACCCCGGCGATGCCGATCGGCATCGTGGCGGTCATCGCCGCGACCGTCGCGGTCGCGGCAGCGGCCCTACTTCTGCTCTTCCTCAACCGGGCGAAGCCAGCAGATCAAGTTGACCCTTCGGTCAGGCCTTCATCACCGTCGCCGATCGCGCCGATCGCGACAACCGAACCGACCGTCGAGCCACCGCCGCCCGAGATGACTGCTTCGGCCGTTGAAACGCCCGAGACGACTGCGATCTTCGAGCCGCCGTTCCAACCGCAGCCGGTACCGACGTCGGCCATCACTCCAACTATGCCCGCCGCACGACCGCCGACTGTCCGTGCGCCGATCAGCGTTGAACCGCAACCACATCCACCGTTTCCGAACCAGCAACCGTCTGGAGACGATAACCAACCGGGCGGGCTCCTGCCCGGAGGCGGACTGCCAGGCCCGCTCTAGATGCGGTCAAGCGATACCCTGCCGAGGTGGGTATCGACACCAGCCTCCGAATTCTGCGACTGCGCGCCCTCATCGACCATCCCCGCACCGGCGACAGCGAACGGGCGGCGGCGCAGCGAATGCTCGACCGGATCCTGACGACGTCGGCGGCTGGAGTTTCGTCAGACACGCGCAGTTACGGTGCGCGATATGACCGCATCGGCAAGCACGCGGGCCTGGCAACCATTGCGGAGATGATCCGCGCCGATGTCGAGCTCATCCGAATGCTTGCCTCGACGCCGGCGGCCGCAGGAGGACTCGCCCTGAAGGACCCCATCGGAGACGCTCCTGCCGAGATCGACTTCGCCGTCGACACGCCGCACGATCTCAGCGTCGCCGTCACCATCAACCGGGTTCCCCGCGAGTGGGGATGGGTGAGCGAGGACGGGATCGTGAGCGCCAGCCCTGCGTTACGGGCACTCGCCGACGCGCTGGCCGAGCTGATGAACAGCTACAACCACGATGGGCAGGACGTCGGCGCCCGGTTCTTCGGCACTGTTCGTGCCGGTGGCGAGACCCTGGTCTGGTAAGCGCTCATTCCAGCAGGGTCATGATCGTCGCGCGTACCGCTCGACGAACCTCCGCAGAATAGTCGGCGGGTGTTCGATGTTGCGTTGTCGCGCAGCATTTTTCAGCGTCTCAGCGGACTCGGGCGCGAAGTAGCCATAGTCCTTGTACACATCGATTCGCGTGCAGATGCCATCAACATCCAGCTCAGGATGGAACTGTGTGGCGTAGGTGTTTTCACCGACTCGGAAGGCCTGGACCGGGCAGTCCGGCGATGACGCAAGGGTGACAACCCCGGCGGGAAGCGCCGTGGCGGCCTCCTTATGTCCGCCGTATGCGTCGAAGACGTCGGGCAAATCTGCAAACAGTGAATCCTCGCGACCCGCGGATGTGAGGCTGATCGTGACGGCACCAACGGGCTCGGGGTACGTGCGGTCGACGGTGGCGCCGACTACCGCGCCGAGCGTGCCAACGCCGTAGCAGCATCCGAGAAACGGAAAATCTTCACCGGCGACGCGACCTATCAACTCCAGAAGTTCGGATTCGACGCGTCGCTGCGTCGCGGACTTCTCCGAGACTGGGTCGCTGACGTTGTACGGACCACCACCCAGAATGATCCCGGACCACTCGGTGAGATCGATTGGCCCCAAGCGCCTGTGGGTCAAGCGGATGCGGTGCATTCCATCCTCGTCAAGGCCGGCAAAGCGCATCATCGCCCGATATTCGTCGTCAGCTGCTGCGTCCTCGGCGCGGATGGAGAGCAGCAGGAATGGTGCGTGGTCGACGTTTGGTGGCATGCCGTTTCGTTCCTGACGGGGCAAGGGTGCGCCAAATCTATCCACAGTTTTGCCCAGCAGTCGATAGGCAACCGGCACCCGCGCCGCGCGTCGTTTGCCAATGGTGCCAACACATCGCCGCTTGGAATCAACACAGCGTTGCGGACGCGCATTCGGGTGATCGCGCTGTTAGTCTGCGATGGCTGCCGGTTGCCAGGACGCGTGAATGCGGACCGCCCGGCCGGTTGACGTAAGTGTGATGTGAACGAAACAGCAAGAGTCCATACGAAAAGAGCGTTGTGCGCGGCGTAGAGATCAAGGCCCTGACGGGACTTCGCCTCATCGCCGCCTTCTGGGTGGTGCTGTTCCACTTCCGGCCGCTGCTGCGGGAAGCGGCGCCCGATTTCAGCGATGCGCTGGCGCCGGTGCTCAACTGCGGGGCACAGGGCGTCGACCTGTTCTTCATTCTCAGCGGTTTCGTATTGACCTGGAACTACCTCGACAGGATGGGACCGTCGTTCTCGGCGCGCGCGACGTTGCACTTCCTCTGGCTGCGCCTCGCCAGAGTCTGGCCGGTCTATCTGGTCACCTTGCATCTGGCCGCCCTGTGGATAATTTTCACGCTCTACGTCGGCCACGTGCCGTCCCTGGCTGTCGACCAGCTCAACGCGGTCAGCTACGTGCGCCAGCTTCTGCTGGTCCAGCTGTGGTTCCAGCCGTACTTCGACGGGTCGAGCTGGGACGGACCGGCGTGGTCGATCAGTGCCGAGTGGCTGGCCTACCTGCTCTTCGCACCGCTCGTGCTGGTGATCTTTCGGATTTCGCATGCGACAAGGGCGCGCAGCCTGACGTGGCTGGCGGTGGCCGCCTCGCTACCGCCGGTGTTGTTGCTGCTGTCGAGCGGTCAGTTCTACACGCCGTGGAGCTGGCTGCCACGCATCGTCATGCAGTTCACCGCTGGAGCGCTGGTCGCTGCCGCCGTCGGCAGGCTGCGGCCGACCGATCGCGCTCGCCGCTGGGCCGGATACGTTTCCGTGCTTCTGATCGGTGCGATCGTCGGTTTGATGTACGTCCTCCATGCGCATCCACTGCCTGATGTCTACGACAGCGGCGGCTTGGTCGACGTGCTGTTCGTCCCGCTGGTGATGACCTTGGCGATTGGCGTCGGCAGCCTGCCACGCTTGCTGTCCACCCGGGTGATGATTTTCGGCGGCCAGGTCTCGTTCTGCCTGTACATGGTGCACGAGTTGGTGCACACGGCATGGGTGTGGGCCGCCGAGCAATTCCAGCTCACGCTGGCGGGCTCCTGGGGCAAGTTGCTAGTCGCCGGTCTGCTTGCGTTTGCCTTCGGCGCGGCAATTTTGCTCTTTCATTTCGTTGAGGAGCCGGCCCGGCGGTGGATGCGCGCCATGATGTACGCCAGGGAAGCGATCGACCCACGCAGCCGCAGGGCCAACGCGGCGGTGAACGGCAAGCTTCATCCGATCGACGGTGCGCTGGAAGACACCGGATCCAAGGCGATGTCGGCGCGCGCCGGGTGATGTCTGAGTTTCCGTCGGGCACCTCATAAACTGTCCGTAATCGCGGTGCGGGACACGCGATTCCGTTGACAGGAGGTCGCAGTGGCTCGTCCGGCCGCGTTCGTCGTCGTGCTCGCTCTCCTGGTGAGCGGGTTCGGCCACCTCCATCGAGTCGCGCCCGGCTACGAGTTGCAGGGCCGGGAGTCCCCGGTCAACCACGTCGCGGTGATCGGCGACTCGTACACGACCGGCACCAACGAGGGCGGTCAGGGCCCCAAGACGTGGACCGCTCTGGCATGGCAGACGCTCGCGCGCCAAGGCCTGGAGGTCACAGCCGATGTGGCGTCGGAGGGCCGGGCAGGGTATGGCGTGCGCGGCGACCACGGCAGCGTTTTCGCCGATCTGACCCTGCGTGCGGTCAAGCCCGAAGACGCGTTGGTGGTGTTCTTCGGTTCGCGTAATGACCAAGGCGCCGATCCCGAGTTACTGGGCGGGATGGCAGGCGACGCTTTTGACCTCGCACGCCGAGCCGCACCGGCCGCGACGCTTCTGGTCATCGGACCGCCGTGGCCAACCGCCGACGTCCCAGAGTCGGTACTGCGGATTCGCGACATCCTGCGGCTGCGGGCCAGGGCAGCGGGAGCGGTGTTCGTGGACCCCCTCGCGGAACGGTGGTTCGTCGGCAGACCCGACCTGATCGGCGCGGACGGCGTGCACCCCAACGATGCGGGACACGCGTACATGGCCGACAAGATTGCACCATTGATCCGCGCGCAGCTGCCCAGGCGGGCCTAATAGGGTGGGGCCGATGAGAAGGGCTTTCGATGTCTGAGAAGAAGGGCCAAGCCCTGCTGTTCGACGCACTGGCCACCAAGGGCACCGCTTTCACCCACGCCGAACGCATCGAGCTCGGACTGCTGGGTCTGCTGCCGACGGCCGAGAAATCCCTCGCCCAGCAAGTCGAGCACAGCTGGGGCGAATTCTGCACTCGCCGTGAGGGTCTCGACAAACACATCTACCTGCGCGCGTTGCAGGACCGCAACGAAACCCTGTTTTACCGTCTCCTTCGCGACCACATCGTCGAAACGATGCCGATCGTGTACACCCCGACGGTCGGCGAGGCCTGCCAGCGGTTCAGCGAGATCTACCGACGGCCGCGCGGGCTCTTCGTGTCCTATCCGGATCGCGACCGGCTGCGCGAGGTGCTGCGCAACCGCCCCCAACGCGAGATCGACGTCATCGTGGTGACGGACGGGCAGCGCATCCTGGGCCTGGGTGATCAGGGCATCGGCGGCATGGGTATCCCGATCGCCAAGCTCTCGCTGTACACGCTGATCGGCGGCATCCACCCGGCCCGCACCCTGCCCATCGTGCTCGATGTGGGTACCGACAACGTCGAGCTTCTCGAAGACCCGCAGTACCTTGGCTGGCGGCACCGGCGTATCGACGATGACGAGTACTACGCGTTCATCGACGAATTCGTCGCCGCCGTCTGCGACGAACTCCCCGACGTGTTGCTCCAATGGGAGGACTTCGCCACCGCGCATGCGCTGCCGATACTCGACCGTTATCGCGACAAGCTGCTCACGTTCAACGACGACATCCAGGGCACCGCGGCCGTCGCACTCGGGGCGCTGCACGGCGCGGCGAAAGTCGCAGGCCGCCCGCTGTCGCAACAGCAGGTCGTGATGCTCGGTGCGGGCTCGGCAGGCATCGGTGTCCTCGACATGGTGCACCGCGAGATGGTGGCCCAAGGACTGTCCGCACAAGAGGCGGCATCGCGGATCTGGGTCGTCGACATTCAGGGACTGCTCACCGATGACCGCACCGACCTGTCGGCGGGGCAGCGGAACTTCGCCCAGCCTGCGGGCCGTGTGGCGGACTGGGGCCTGTCGGGGCCGGCTCAGCTGGCGGACGTCGTGCACCACGTTGACGTCGGTGTCCTGCTTGGGCTGTCCACCGCGGCCGGCGCATTCACCGAGGAGATCGTGCGCGAGCTCGCGGCCAAGACCGAGCGGCCCATCATCTTCCCGCTGTCCAATCCGACCAGCCGGGCAGAGGCACATCCCTCCGAATTGGACGAATGGACCGATGGGCGTGCGTTGATCGCCACCGGCTCACCGTTCGCGCCGTTGCATCGCGACGGGGTGGAGCGGCCAATCGCCCAGTGCAACAACGTCTATATCTTCCCTGCGATGGGCCTCGCGGTCACGGCGGCGCAGGCTACCCGGGTCACCGATGCGATGATGAGCGCCGCCGCCGCGACGCTGGGGGACACCTCGCCTGCGCTGGTCGATCCGAGTCAGCCGCTGCTGCCGGCATGGACGGATGTTCCCGATGTCGCCGTCCGAATCGCCCACGCAGTGGCTGTGCAAGCCGTCGCGGACGGCGTGGCTCCGAAACGCAGCGCCGAAGAACTGACCGAGCGGATCGCACAGGTGCGTTGGCTACCCGAATATCCGCAGTAGCAACATAATTGAGCACAACACCCCGCGAGTTCGTTCAACGCGCGGGGTGCTGCACTCCAATGCTGTCGATCAGGCCAGATCGAACCGATCGTTGTTCATGACCTTGACCCACGCCGCGACGAAGTCGTTCACGAACTTCTCCTTCGCGTCGTCAGTGGCGTAGACCTCGGCAAGAGACCGCAGGATCGAGTTCGAACCGAACACGAGATCGGCTCCGGTGGCGGTCCACTTGGGCGCACCCGACACACGATCCGTCCCCTCGTAGACGTTCTCCGCCGACTGCGACACCTTCCACTCCGTGGCCATATCGAGCAGGTTCACGAAGAAGTCGTTGGTCAACGTCCCCGGCCGGTCGGTGAACACACCGTGTTTGGTCTGGCCGTAGTTGGTGCCAAGAGCGCGCAGGCCGCCGACGAGAACCGTCATCTCGGGTGCGGTCAGGTTCAACATGTAGGCCCGGTCCACCAGCAGGTGCTCCGCCGGCGTCTTCATCCCGGCGCGCTGGTAGTTGCGGAAGCCGTCGGCTTGCGGCTCGAGCACCGCGAACGACTCCACATCGGTCTGCTCCTGCGAGGCGTCCGTGCGCCCCGGTGCGAATGGCACCGTGACGTCGAAGCCGGCGTCCTTGGCCGCCTTTTCGACTGCCGCGGAACCGCCGAGGACGATCAGGTCGGCGAGCGAAACCTTCTTCCCGCCGGTCGCCGAGCCGTTGAAGTCCTGCTGCACCTTCTCCAAGGCCTGCAGCACCTTGGCAAGCTCGGCGGGCTGGTTGGCTTCCCAATCCTTCTGCGGCGCAAGGCGAATTCGCGCGCCGTTGGCACCGCCACGCTTGTCGGTGCCGCGGAAGGTGGCCGCCGACGCCCAGGCGGTGGACGTCAGCTGGGATACCGACAGGCCGGACTCGAGGATCTTGGCCTTGAGGGCCGCGATGTCCTGCTCGCCGATCAACTCGTGATCGACTGCGGGGACGGGGTCCTGCCACAGCTGCGGCTCGGGAACCCATGGGCCGAGGTAACTCGAAACGGGTCCCATGTCACGGTGCAACAGTTTGTACCACGCCTTGGCGAACGCCTCGGACAGCTCTTCGGGGTGATCCAGCCAACGCCGGGTGATGTCGGCATAGATGGGGCTTTCCCGCATCGAGACGTCCGTGACCAGCATTGTCGGCGCCCGCCCCGGCCCGCCGAACGGGTCGGGAATGGTGCCCGCGCCCGCGCCGTCCTTCGCGGTGAACTGCCAGGCACCCGCCGGGCTCTTCGTCAGCTCCCACTCGTAGCCGTACAGGGTCTCCAGGAAGCTGTTGTCCCATTTGGTCGGGGTGGGCGTCCAGACCACCTCGAGGCCGCTGGTGATCGCGTCCTTGCCAACGCCGGTGCCAAACGAGTTCTGCCAACCCAGACCCTGGAACTGCAGCGGGCAGCCCTCGGGTTCGGGACCGATACCGTCGTCCGGGCCCGCGCCGTGGGTCTTGCCGAAGGTGTGGCCACCGACGATCAGCGCGGCCGTCTCCTCGTCGTTCATCGCCATCCGGCCGAAGGTCTCCCGGATGTCGATGGCGGCAGCAATCGGATCCGGCTTACCTTCCGGGCCTTCCGGGTTCACGTAGATCAGCCCCATGGTGGTCGCGCCATACGGGTTCGCGAGCTCCCGTTCGCCGGAGTACCGCTTTTCGGTACCCAACCAGGTGTCCTCTTCACCGAACAGGATCTCCTCGGGCTCCCAGATATCCGCGCGGCCGAACGCGAAGCCGAAGGTCGGCAGGCCCATGTGCTCGATGGCGCAGTTGCCGGCAAAGACCAGCAGGTCGGCCCAGGAGACCTTGCGGCCGTACTTCTGCTTGATCGGCCAGAGCAAGCGGCGCGCCTTGTCCAGGCTGGCGTTGTCGGGCCAGCTGTTCAGCGGGGCGAAGCGCTGGGCGCCCTCGCCGCCACCACCCCGGCCGTCGTGAATGCGGTAGGTGCCGGCGGCGTGCCAGCTCATCCGGATGAACAGCGGGCCGTAGTGGCCGTAGTCAGCCGGCCACCAGTCCTGCGAGTTCGTCATCAGCTCGAACATGTCCTGCTTGAGCGCCTCGACGTCGAGCTTCTTAAACTCTTCGGCGTAGTCGAAGTCGTCGCCCATCGGGTTGGCCTGCGGCGCATGCTTTTTCAGAACCGTCAGGTCCACCTGATCTGGCCACCAGTCCCTGTTCGTCATGGGCCGATGGGCTTTGGGAGTGGGCGACGGGATTGCCGGGTTTTCGCTTTCGCTCTTGCTCTGAGTCGGTTCCTCAGGGGTGGGCGGGCGGCTATCGGATGTCACAACATTCCTTCCGGTGGGTGAATTGGGCTGTGATCACGGTTGTGATCGGGAAGCTTCTGTTGTCGCGCAGTCGGCGCATATGCCCCAGTAGATGACCTCGGCCTCGTCGATGGCGAAGCCGTTGTCGTCGGACGCGGTCAGGCAGGGAGCCTCGCCGACCGCGCAGTCGACGTCTGCGATGACACCACAGGACCGGCAGACGACGTGGTGATGGTTGTCGCCGATTCGCGACTCGTACCTGGCCACGGATCCCGAGGGCTGAATCCGTCGCACCAGGCCCACCGCGGTCAAGGCGTTGAGCACGTCGTACACCGCCTGCCGAGACACGTCCGGCAGTCCGGCCCGCACGGCGCCGAAGATCGTCTCCGTATCGGCGTGCGGATGCTCGTGCACGGCCTCCATTACCGCGACACGAGGGCGGGTCACGCGTAGCTCAGCCGCACGCAGCTGTTCCGCGTAATCCGACGTTGAGGACACGCAGACACTATGGCCCCTTTTCTGGAATCAGTCAAGACTTGGTACACCTTCTTTGAAAATCGCGGCCACACAACGGTTTACCTGGCAATGAAACCCTGACAATCAACCGTTTACATCGGTCGCAATCAGTACTACGCTTCGTAGTAGTCGTGGAACGGAGCAACGAAAATGCCGAACGACCCGGACTCAGCGACATCACGCCGCTTCCTCAAGGTGGCCGCGATAGCGTTCGCCGGCGCATTCGGGCTGCACGGCCTCGACCACTTGCTGCGCGGAATGACGGCGTCCCCGATGCCGGTCATGGTCGGTGGCTTCATCCAGGGGATATTCGTCGTGATCGCCCTGGTGCTGATCCTGCGCGAGCATCCGCTTGCTCGACCCGCCGCCATTGTCGTGGGCTTCGGCAGCGCCACCCTTTTTGTGTACGCGCATCTACTGCCAACCTTCTTGGACGGCTATCAAGACAGCTTCGTCTCAGGACCGCGGTTCAACGTGACCTGGTATTCGTGGTTCACGGCAGTGGCCGAGATCGGGACGGGGCTGATTCTGGGCTACGTCGGTATGCGATCGTCGCGGGCACGGTTGCCGGAGCCTGAAAGTCGGCTCGCGTAATCGCGGGCGATCGGTCAAGCCTGGCCACCACGTCGATCGCGTTAGCATTGCCAAGTGACCGAGAGCAGAGCTCGTCGGGATTTGGACTTCGATTACTTGTTGGACGACCCCGACGGCAACGACGGATGGTTTGGGCAGGCGCTGCCCGCCGATACCACCGTGCTGCATCAGGTCGACGAGCTTGAGCTCGATGATTCGCAGGAAACCCGAGAGGACGACTCGGACCCCGACACCGACCGCTGGTACGTACCGCCCCCGGTGCAGCCCGCTGAGCCTGCCCCACCTGCGGCCGGTGCGGTGATTTCGCCTGCACCCGATGACCTGCGCCGCGACGACGCCCTAGGCGACGGCTGGAACGACCCCCGCGAAAGCCGGTTCGACGCCCTATACGCGCCGCGAAACGGCAGCAACGGCTCACCTCGCATCGGCGAGTGGAGCTTCACTGTGTCCAGGCCGGAGCCCTGGTACCGAAACAAGAATGTGAAGACCGGACTCATCGCCGTCGCGGTCGCCGCCGTCGCGGTACCGCTCGTGCTGCTTGCCGTGCGCAGCTTCGCGGCCGGCGACGAGGATGCGACGACGGTGCCTTCGCAGGCGCCCACCAGCGCCCAGCCTGCGCCGACCAGCGCCGCACCGGCGCTGTCTACGGCAAGGCCTGCACCACCGGCACCGCCGCCGCCACCACCTCCGCCACCTCCGCCGGCGGATGCGGACCCCGCACCGGTCATCACCCGGGAGTACCAGCCACGTCAGTCATCGCCGGAGCAGTCGGACAAACCGGAGATCGGGGTGACTCGCACGCCTGTCACCCGGGCGCCGATCAGTGCGAAGCCGCCGCCACCTCCACCGCCGGGAAGAAACTCCTCCACGCCAGGTGACTCCCCCGGGGGCGGCTGGGGCTGGTGATTGATCTGCCGCTTGCCCGTTTCGCGTCACGCAGCGTGGGCGTCATGCCGCGAGTTCGATAGTGGCGCTCAACGACCTTCTGTACCGGCTGGTGCGGCTGCCGTTGCGTCTGCTGTCGCTGCGCACGATCGTTATCGTTTCCGCGCTATCGGTGGTCATTCTTGTTGTCACCCTGGGCATCTGGGTGTGGGTGGGCATCACCAACGACCAATACAGTCAGCTCGACCGGCGGCTGGACTCGGTCAGCAGCCTCGGCGATTTCAGCTCGTTGCTCAACAGCCCGCTGCAGACCAACACAGACCAGCCCGTAGCGGAAGGCGGCCTGGTGCGCACGGCGCGCGTCGGCGGCACTACCGTCTCGGTGCCAAGCGACATCGTGTTGCCTCAGTTGGACAGCGGGTACGCCGACACCACAATCGACGGTGTCGAGTATCGAGTCCGCACCTTTTCCGCAGGCCCCGCCTCGCTGGCGCTCGGTGCACCGTTGGCCGAAACGCAGAGTCGTATTGATGCGCTGCACCGACGCGTGTTGTTGATCTGCGGCGGCGTGATCGGCGGCACGGTCCTTGTCGGCTGGGTGATCTCGTTGATCATGGTCAACCCGTTCCGGTTGTTGGCCCACCAGGCGCGTGCCATCAACGCCCAATCCAAACCCGACGACGTCAAGGTCCGCGGGGTGTGGGAGGCGATGGAGATCGCCGAAGCAGTCGAAGGGATGCTTGCCCGCATCGGCACTGAGCAACAACGAACCAAGGCGGCGTTGGAGTCGGCTCGCGACTTCGCGGCGGTCGCTTCTCATGAATTGCGCACACCGCTGACGGCGATGCGCACCAACTTGGAGGTGCTATCCACCCTCGAGATGCCTGCTGAGCAGCGCAAGGAATTGGTGGGCGATCTGATGCGCACGCAGACCCGGATCGAGGCGACGCTGACGGCGCTCGAGCGGCTCGCGCAGGGTCAGCTGACGACGGCCGACGATTTCGTCCCGGTCGACATCACGGAGCTGCTGGACCGCGCCGCCCACGACGCGATGCGCAGCTACCCCAACTTGACCGTGTCTTTATCGCCGTCGCCGACGGTTCTGATGGTGGGCCAACCTGCGGGACTGCGGCTGGTGATCGACAACGCCATCGCCAATGCCATCAAGCATGGCGCCGCTACCGAAATCCGGCTCAGTGCAGTCAGTTCCGCCGCGGGGGTAGAGATCACCGTCGATGACAACGGCACCGGCGTGCCCGAGGAAGAACGCGCCGAGGTGTTCGAGCGATTCTCGCGCGGGTCGACAGCATCGCGCTCGGGCTCGGGCCTGGGATTGGCGTTGGTAGCCCAACAGGCCGAGTTACACGGCGGCACAGCGTCACTCGAAGCGAGCCCACTGGGTGGTGCGCGACTGGTGCTGCGCCTTCCCGCACCGCAATAGGGTCGTTGACATGGGCTGGGTTGACCGGCGCGGCGAGTCTCCGTGGAATTGCAGACCGCCCCGCACATCAGGGTCGGCGCCATGGTGCCGGTGCACGTTGATCCCCAGGACGGCGCGAAGGTTCTGGTGGTCAGCGATGCGCTGTAGTCGAGCATGAGCACGCAGTTGTATCTGGTGACCGGCGCTGGCGGCGGCACCGGGGGCGTGAGCCGACTGGTTATCGAGCAGCTGCGAGCCCGCGGTGAACGCGTACGCGCATTGGTTCACCGCGACGATGACCGTGCCAACCCGCTGCGGGAACTCGGCGCTGAAGTCGTGGTCGGCGACCTAACCGACCCGCAGAATGTCGTCGACGCGATAACCGGCGCCGATCGCATGTTCTTCAGCATGAGCGTCTCTCCAGACTATTTGCAGGCGACGACGATCGTGGCGGCAGCGGCTTTGGAATACGGCCGCCTAGAGGCGCTCGTGAACATGTCACAGACCTCCGATGGTTCTAAGTGTCAAGTGAGTGGTCCGTCCGGGTCAACGGACCGAGCGAAATGGACGCGGAACCGTTCAGCGCCGAGGTATTTCTCACCCGGCGGCGTGACGGCGAACTCGTTTGCTGCGAGAGGTGGTGCCCGCCGAGATCGGCTTCGGCGACGATCGCTGGCAGTGCCGATTGCACTGGCCCAGAAGCGCGTGTCGAATCTAGAGAATTGGGAGGTGTCGGTTCCTGTCTGCGCCATGACCGGTTGGCACAATGGCGGGATGAACGTCGTGCGTTTCGTTCTTGCTCGGATAGCCGAAGATGAGCGGGGAGAACTGAGTTCAATGCGTCGGGGTGCAACGCCGTCGCGTGGTCTGCGCGAGGCGGTGTTCAAGCGTCGACTCGTCGATGACGCGCTACGGAGCGCCGCGTGGAACTTCGCGCGGGGTGAAGATGACGACCTCCATGTGAAGCAGCCTGTTCTCGGGCAGTTGGCAATGGTCTACGCCGATCATCCTGATTTCGATGCTCGTTGGACCAGGTGATGCTGAGTAGCGGGACGCCCGTGACCACGGTTGGCTTTTGGTAGCCACCGCGTCTCGATCCGGCCAACGCGTCAGCCGCACGGATCGCGCTGCAGTTTGTCGCCGGGAATCGCAGCCCAGTCTCGTTTCCAAAGATTCGGGATCGATCAGTTCCTGTCTCACACAACGCTGCCAGGGTGCACGGGTCACGCTCTGCTGGTTGTTTCTCGGAGCGGCGATGATGCTGCGGTGACCGCGGCGGCCGCGAAAGCGACGATCACGCCGATGAGCGTGGGACGCTCTCCGATCAGCCCGACTGAGAGGCCGCCGACGAGGGCTCCCAGTGCAGCCATCGTGCGGTTGACCGAGCGTCGGGTTGCGTTCACACGGCCTAGCAGCTCGTCCGGGGTCAGCTCCTGCCAGTAGCCCATATCGTTGGAGTTCTCCACGCCGGCGGCGAGTCCCTGCAGGGCCAGCGCGACGAACAGGAGAGCATCGCCGACAACGGTTGGAGGGGCGATGGTCACAAGCAGCCATGAGATCGGGAACGCCACACGCGCAAGGATGATGACTCGTCCCGACCCGATTCGTTCACCACACCAGGGCGCGATCGAGGCGCCGACCAGGCTGGCGATACCAAAGACCGTCACCAGCATCCCGAACGTGAAGGCGGTGAATCCGAGCGTCCGCAAAGCAAGAAGCGAAAGCGCTGTCATCGCAGCGCCATTGGCCAGGAACCAGATGTGCGTCGATACCGCCAACGGGCCTAGCGTGCGATGGCGATACGTCCACTTCAGGCCGTCGCGGATCTCCCTGCGAAGGTTGCGCGCGCGGGAGTCATCTCGGGGCTCATCGACCCCGGACGCTCGCGTTGAGCGCTGCATCGATGAGGTAGCTGATCGCGTCGATGACGATCGCCACGGGGGCTCCGAACAACCCAACGAGTCCACCGCCAATAGCTGGTCCGAGCGTCTGGGCGGCTGCGTCAGCCTGGTCGAGGCGCGCGTTGGCCCAGACCAGTCGCGCTCGGGGTACCAGGCGGGGAAGTAGTGATTGGGTGGCGGCGAATCCGAAGACGGAGAATGCGCCGAACGACAGCAGACCGATGACCAGCATCCAGATCTGCAGTTCCCCGACGAGCCACAGGACGGTAATCGCACCCAGGGAGAGCGCACGTCCGACGCTGGACCACACCAGCACGGGCTTGCGTCGCCACCGATCGGTGTACACGCCAGCGATGAGCCCGAGCACCGCATAGGGCACGAATTGAGCAGCGTTCACGACGCCGACCTCAAACGGTGTGGCACCAAGTAACTGGACCACCAGTACAGGCATCGCAACGGCCGTCACCGCCGAACCAAACGAACTGATCGCGGCAGCCGACCAATAGCGAAGGAACGAAGAGCGAGGGGCTGAAGCGAAAGCGTCCCCCATCAACTCACTCTCTCACGCGCTTCAGTCGATCGAGAAGAACCAGCGGCGATGGCCCACCCAAGGCCCCGCGCTCGCTCACACCCGCAAAGCTGTCTCGTTTTAGAGAATGTGGACGGCTCAGTTCTTGTCTCGCATGGTGGATGAGCGGTCAATGGTCGATTATCTGTGGGCTGGTTCGACCAATTCGTCGAAGACGGCACTCTTCCAGGTGGCCGAATTAGACAGCTGTGCGTGCGCGCCGCGGTAGACGTTGCGCACGCGGTTGAACTTGCGCAGCAGCAGGGCTTGTCGCTTCAAGGATTCGCGCAACAACGCGAACATCTTGTCGCGATCACGCTGGCGGTACACGACGCCGCGACCGTCGGCCGTGGTGACGGTGACGCCGTCGACCCGCGACAGCGAGAACCACCGGGCGTCCTGCGTGGCGACGTTGATCTGCGGCCGGACGTGGTGCTGCGGATCGTGGGCCTTGAGTTGGTGAATCACGCCGCGCGACAAGCGGATCGCGATCGCCACCGGACTGACGGGAATCTGGACCTTCCTGCGCCACCGCTTGTCCGACGGGGTCGGCAGCGAAGTCGCGCTCGGCAACACCACCGCGTCGGGGAACTCGGAGCGCATCTTGCGCACCGCGGGCAGCGCGGACTCCAGGATGGAGAAGATGTGGTCGGGACCGGCAAGGAAGTCGTCCATCGCCTTGTTCTGAATGGCCACCGTCGAATACTCAAGGCACAGAAGGTGCTTGATGGTGGCCTTGAGGTGACTGGCGACCAGGCCCACGACGCTGCCATCCCAGTGCATGGCGGCCACCACCAACCGGTTGCGCAGGTGGAAGTACGCCTGCCAGTCGATGGCGTCGTCCTTGTCGCTCCACGCCATGTGCCAGATGGCCGCACCCGGCAGCGTCACCGTCGGATAGCCCTGTTTGCCTGCCCGCAGGCCATACTCGACGTCGTCCCACTTGATGAACAGGGGCAGCGGCTGACCGAGTTCCTCGGCCACCGACCGCGGGATCATGCACATCCACCAACCGTTGAAGTCGACGTCGACGCGACGGTGCAGCAGCCGGCTGCGGTACTCCGTGTCATCGTTGAGCCGGAACTTCGCGAAGTCGTGATCGTATTCGGTGTTCGCCG
>NZ_DASSCY010000121.1:0-13503 GCF_035697385.1 Mycobacterium sp.
ATCTGCGCGCGGTGCTGGACTATCCGCTTGGGGATACGGCGCCGATCGCGCCGGTGACCGTGATGGCCAATGTGCTTGGTGCACAATCGACTCCGGCGATGAGCATCGACGAACGCCTGCACCACCTTTTCGGCCGGATACCCGAGGCCAGGGTGCATCTGTACGGCAAGGGCGAGCGGCCCGGCCGAAAGATCGGACACGTCAACATCCTTGGCGCGCCGGGCGGATCGCTCGACGACGACGCGTACGTCGCAGATGTCCGGGAACGCGCGGTCCGGGCCGCACACTGGTTATCGCACGCGGAATGGACCGATGGATGGAGTGGACATGACCATGACTAAAGCGTCTGCGCCGCGGGTGGGGGTGATCATGGGCAGCGACAGTGACTGGCCCGTGATGGAGGATGCAGCGCACGCGCTTGCCGAATTCGATGTGCCGTTCGAAGTCGGCGTGGTCTCCGCGCATCGCACCCCGGCCCGCATGCTCGACTACGCGCGCACCGCTGCCGGTCGCGGTATCGAGGTCATCATCGCCGGCGCCGGCGGCGCGGCCCATCTGCCCGGCATGGTGGCCTCGGCGACGCCGCTTCCGGTGATCGGGGTACCGGTACCGCTGGCGAAGCTGGACGGGCTGGATTCGCTGCTGTCGATCGTGCAGATGCCTGCGGGTGTGCCGGTGGCGACGGTGTCCATCGGCGGGGCCCGTAACGCGGGACTTCTGGCGGTGCGCATTCTGGGCTCCGCGGATGCCGGACTGCGCAAGCGGATCGAAGATTTCCAGGCCGGGCTCGAAGACATGGTGCTGCAAAAGGATGCGGCGCTGCGTAATCGATTGCTGGGGCAGTAGGCTGCCAACCGATGGAGCGAAACTTCGGTAGGTACCGGGCCATTGGCCAGCGCCTCGTCACCGGCTTCCTCGAACCCGAAATACTGTTGGTGCTCGACGTACTGAACTCGGCACAGCGCGCCAAACAGGTAGCGGGTGCGATCGCCGAGATCGGCGTGCACCACGGAAAGCTGTTCATCGGGCTTCGCCTGCTGCAGCGCGACGGTGAAAAATCGGTCGCGATCGACATCTTCGACGATCAAGAACTCAACGTCGACGGTTCAGGGCACGGCAACCTCGAGAAGTTCATGAACAACGTCAAGCTCTGGGCGTCCACCGATGACGTGGTGTTGCACCAGGGCGACTCGACCAAGCTGGAGCCGGAGAAGCTGCGCGAACTCGCGGGCGGGGATATCCGCTTCTTCAGCGTCGACGGCGGTCATACCGAAGAGATCGTGTTCAGCGACATGAAGCTCGCCGAGGCGACGCTGGCCGACGGCGGTGTCGTCATCGCCGACGACGTGTTCAACGAGCAGTGGCCCGGCGTCTCCGTCGGCACCCTGCGGTACCTGGAAGACGGGGCGAAGCTCGCGCCGTTCCTGATCGGCTTCAACAAGGTCTTCTTCGCCCAGCCCGACTACTGCGCGGCCTATCGCGCGGAGGTCGACGCCGCTGTCGGTGGCAAGCTGCGGCTGGGAACCGGCTCGTCGGTCTTCGCGGGCCACGAGGTCGGCTTGGTGGTGCCGCAGACTGCCGTCGACATTCTTCGCCGCAGCCAAACAGTGCGGTCGGTGTATCACCGCGCGTACCGCGAAATGGTGCGTGGTCTGCGAGTCGTGTCTGACAGGGGCCAGTCGGGCCGCTGAACCCGCGCGGTAAATTCACCCGCGAGTAGCAAGGAGTCCCCATGTCTATCGGTAACCCGTCGTTCGACGCGTTCAAGCTCTCTGACGAACACAACGAGTTGCGTGCGGTGCTGCGTGATTTGTGTGAGTCCCAGATCGCGCCATACGCGGCGGACGTGGATGAGAAGGCGCGCTACACCGACGAAGCGCTGGCGGCGTTGACGTCGTCGGGTTTCGCGGCGATCCACATTCCTGAGGAGTACGGCGGACAGGGTGGCGACGCGGTAGCTGCTTGCCTGGTGATCGAAGAGGTGGCGCGGGTGTGCGCGTCGTCGTCGCTGATCCCGATCTGCAACAAGTTGGGCACCATGGGCCTGCTGATGCGCGGGTCCGAGGAACTCAAGAAGCAGGTGTTGCCCTCGATCGCCGATGGCGAGGCGGTGGCCTCGTATGCGCTTTCGGAGCGTGAGGCCGGCAGCGATGCGGCGGCGATGCGCACGCGCGCACGCGCCGAGGGTGACGAGTGGGTCCTCAACGGGGCCAAGTGCTGGATCTCCAACGGTGGGCATTCGACGTGGTACACGGTGATGGCGGTGACCGACCCTGATAAGGGGGCGAATGGGATTTCGGCGTTCGTCGTGCACAAAGACGATCCAGGGTTCGTGGTCGGCGCCAAGGAGAAGAAGCTCGGCATCAAGGGGTCGCCGACCACCGAGCTGTACTTCGAGGATTGCCGCATTCCGGGGGATCGGATCATCGGCGAGCCCGGCACCGGGTTCAAGACGGCGTTGGCGACGCTGGATCACACCCGTCCGACGATCGGTGCTCAGGCGGTGGGCATTGCCCAGGGTGCGTTGGACGCCGCGATCGGATATGTCAAGGAGCGCAAGCAGTTTGGCAAGCCGATCGGTGATTTTCAGGCTGTGCAGTTCATGCTTGCCGATATGGCGATGAAGATCGAGGCGGCCCGGCTGATGGTGTACACCGCAGCGGCGCGCGCCGAGCGTGGGGAGCCCAATCTGGGTTTCCTGTCGGCGGCCTCGAAATGCTATGCCTCCGACGTGGCGATGGCGGTGACCACCGACGCGGTGCAGCTGTTCGGCGGCTACGGCTACACCACCGACTTCCCGGTCGAGCGGTTTATGCGCGACGCCAAGATCACGCAGATCTACGAAGGCACCAACCAAATCCAACGCGTCGTCATGTCACGCGCACTGCTGAAGTAGGGCCGAAATATCGGTTTGTCGCCGATACGTTGTTTTGGCAAATCGCACCGGGCAACCGGCTGAACTCGACGGTTAACTCGCCGACCAGCAGCATCAGCAATCCCGTTGGCATACAGCCGTAACACTGGCAAATTTTGACGTGCGCGCAGGCAAATTCTGATGTACGGTCTGAACCGCCATTCAGGGCATCCCATCGATGACGGCGAGAACCGCGTTGCCCCCAATCACCGTGTCCCAGCGCAGCCGGCTCGGGAACCGGATGACCCCGGTAGACGCCATGTGGTACTGGTTCGGCACGAAGTTCCCGACGGACCAATTCCTGGTGTACGCGTTCGCGGGCAGTCCCGACGTGGACCGCGCGGTGTCCGACGTCCTCGACCGTGCCAACGCGAGCCCCGATTTGAAGCTGCGCATCGCCCCGCGCTGGTTCGACGTGCTCTTCCCGGATTGGTGCAGTGCCGACGTCCAACCCGACCAGGTGATCGTCCACGCCATGCCCGAGCGCACATGGCAGGCGCTCTCCGGTGAGCTTGCGGGACTGATTGATCGTCAGCTGGATCCGCGGGCGGCGGCGTGGAAGCTGCACGTCTATCCCGATCTATCGGGTGTTCCAGGCACCGCCGGTACCGCGACGGTGGTGGTGCTGCAGATCGCCCACCCGCTCGCAGACGGGCTTCGGTCGTCGGCGTTGGCCGGCTACCTGTTCGGTCGTGACGAGGACGTGCCCGGCGCGACGGCCCGGCCGGCGGACGGGCTGATCATGCGGGTCGTCGAGCGTGAGTTGCAGAAGCGCCGGTTCGCCGACGACGTCGAGGCCGGAACGATTCCACCCGGATGCAGCGCCGTTCCCGCACTGAGCACCAACGACGTGCCCTCCGGTGCGCGCACGCTGCGTACGGTGGTCGTGCCCGCGTCGCAGATAGCCGGGCCGACGATCACAGTCGGTGCGATGGCAGCAATCGCGCAAGCATTGTCGGGTTACCTGCGTGCCCGCGGCGAGGACACGTCGCAGTTGGCCGCCGAGGTCTTGATGGCGAAACCCGGTGTGCGTTATGCATATAACCACTTCGACGCGGTCGGGGTGGGACTGCATCCCGACGCCGGATCTCTGGCCGAGCGGCTTGCGCTGATCGCACGAGACCTGCGGACGAGCCGCATCCACCACGAGCATCCCGCGTTCGCCGCCAACGAACGCGTCTTCGCCGCGGTACCCGCGCCCTTGCGATGGTGGGGGGTGAAGCGGTTGAACCCCGATGCGCGCCCGACGATGGTGCGTGGCAACACGGCGGTGTCCAGCGTTCACCGCGGTCCTGCAGATCTGCACTTCGGCGGCTGCCCGGTCACTATGACGTGCGGCTACCCCTCACTGTCGCCAGTGATGGGCCTGACGCATGGCCTCCATGGCATCGGCGACACGCTTGCGGTCAGCGTCAACACCACCGAATCGGTCATCACCGATCTCGACGAGTACACCGACCGCTTGACCGCGGCCCTTCGCCCTGAATGACTTTCGCGCAGCGGCTATTTCACCAGCGACGCCAGTCGTCGATAAACCGCACGCGCGGTCTCGCTGCGGCGTGCGATATCCGTGGGACGTTTCGGCACCGGCACCAGCACCCCGACATCGTGGCCGGCGAACACTGAGCTGAACACAGCGGTCATGGTCCGGTCCCGATACGCATCGTCGATCGCCCGCCGATAGCCGTCGGCATGGCCCGGGTGGGCGAACAGCACCTTGTTGAAGCCGATGTAGAACGGCAACAGCGCGCCACCGTTCTCCAAATAATGGACCGTGCCGACGGCCACGCCCGGCCACTGCTGGTTGAACACGTCGTCGGCGATCACGACGCCACCGTCGGCGAGGCTGTTCTCGGCCAGCCTCATATCGCTTTCCACGATCTCTTCGGTGTGCCCGCCGTCCACGGAGAACAGCCGGACATCCTTCATTTCGGGAATGTCGCCGGGTGCGATCTTCGTCGAATCGCCTGCGTGGATGACCAGCCCGGCGCGGTCGGACCATCTGTCGATGTGTTGCAGAAAGCGGCTTCGGTCGCCCTCGCCGGACCTGTCGATATTGGCCGCCTGATCCTCGAACAGGTCGATGGCGATCGATGCTTCACCGGGGCGCTGGAGAAGCTTCATGGCGATGAAAAGCTGCCCATGGTGCACGCCGATCTCGGCGATCGGCCCGCCGATGCCCGCTCTGCGCTGGGCGGTGTCGACCGCCTGCAGCAGGCTCAGAGCGGGGGACTCGGTGTAGCCACCGACCCGCCGATGACCGTACAGCCGGTACGCCGTGAAATCCCTCGCGAACCCCTCCACGGGCCTCAGCTTACGATGCCCGGTTATAGCTGCTGGCCACGGCACGCTATTTGCTGATGGTGGTCGCTAGAGCGGCTGCCGATCGTTCCAAGTGGACCGCATGAGTCTCGCGGTTCACATGTCGAGGTGGTAGCTGTTGTGACAATGGATGATCCGCTTGCCAGCGTTGTCCGTGTCGAACGTGAACTCCACCGTCTGCTGCGGCGCAACCAGCACAGCTTCTTTGCCAGCTCAGTAGGTCAGGCCGCAGAGAAGCGGCAGTAGCGCAACGGCCGGCAGCTGCACGGGTGCGGCCGGCGCGAACGAGTATCGCGTCACACGACGCAGGCCAAGGTGCATGCCGCGGGCGTAGGTGGCGGAGTTGAGCGCCCACTGCGGGTCGACCCAATTCCACAACGCAGGCGAGAGCGACGGCCCGGGCTCCCCGGCGAGCACCTCGCCAAGAACGTCGCCGGCCGGGCCCCGCACCGGCCACGGTCCGTCGCCGTCACATGTCAGCGTGGCGACTTCGCCGTCGTCGTGGCCGTAGACGGAGAACGTCGTCTTGTCGCGCTTGCTGCGCGCCACCTGCTGACCGCCCGGGTCTACCACGGTGACAGTCTCTTTCGTGTAGCTCGAGCTGGCACGGGCAAGCGAGTGGTCGTCTGAGCCGACTACGTCGACGTGAATGTCGTTGTTGGCGTCAAATCCGGTGGCGGTGACGATCTTCCAGAACCGCTGCGCGGCCTTGCCGCCGTTGTGCACGCGGACGGTCCTGCCAAGGATTGAGCCGTCTTGCGCACACAGCTGCCAGTGGTGTCCCAGCGCGGTGCTGCCGGCGTGAAAGGTGGCTGTGACTCCACCGCCGTTGGCCAAGTCGTCGAGCGATCGGGCGGTGAGAATCACGGGCTACCCCTTGGTGGTCTTTTCCGTCTGCCTACGACGGTCCATCGCGGACGGTTCCGGATTCGCAACCTGGACAAGTGAAGCACCCACGGCGAAAACGGCCAAAAGATTGGCGATCAGGTCGTCGGCGGATTCCCAGCCCTTGGTCGACAAGACTCGGTCGCCGGCGGTCAAACCCTGTGCGGCAGCGGCAGCTTGGGCGCCTGCGAGGATCTCGTCGACCGAGCGGCCGTCAAGCCCGGTGCCTGGGATGCGTTCGGGTGAGATCTGGTCACCGTGCACACGCACCGAGGTGGCGTAATCCGTTACGCCGACAGGAAGGTCGGGCACCGGCTTGCCGAACGGGTCCAACGAGAGCACGGCGATCTCTCCGACACCGACGGCGTCGTCGGCCTCCGGCAGCCGTTCGGCTGTGCACAGTGCGATGTCGGATTGGCTGCCGTCCAGCACGGCTTCGGCGCCGATCCACCAGATGCCGAACAACACCGCGGCGGTCTGCCAATGCGCGGGCAGCAGCACCGCCACGCGGCTGGCCGGGCCGGCGCCCATCTCGTCGCGCAGGAGGTTGGCGGTCTTGGCCGCCCAATTGGCCAGCGTGGCGGTGGACAGCTCGATGCGCTCGCCGGTGGCGTCGTCGTAGTAGGTGATTCGAGGCCCGGCCGGGTCAGAGGCCATGAGCGGATCGAGTATCGCGGAACTGACTGTGCTCACGTCTAGTTGACGCATTCCGGGTCGGTGGACCCGGCGGTGAGGATCGGAGACGGCGGTGGTTCGGTCGAGTCGGTCGATCCGGAGGCGGCGGGGTCGGCTGTGGCCAGCGTCGGGTCGATGCCGTCGAGGCCGGAGCCGGGGCCCGTGTAGTCGGCCGCGAGCACGACCCGCACCGAGCCGGGCGCCACCGACGCGTCCTCGACGACCGGCAGTCCGCCGAGCTCCTTGGAAATCGCCTGCGCGCCAAGGTCATCGGCCTTGGCGGCCCGCACCTGGCTGCCAGTGACCTGGCCGCCCTCGTTGTTGCCGGTGCTGCCGGGTGTGAACCCCTTGTTGGTCAGCACCTGCGACACCGACGCGGCAAGGCCGTTGATGTCGGTGCCGTTGACCACATCGGCGGTGGTTTTGCTTGGCGTGTAAGCCAATTCCTCGGTCTTACCCTCGTCCTGGTCGTGCAGCAGGCCGGCCACCCACTCCTCGACCTCGGTCGGATCCACCCGCACCACGCTCTGCATGCCGTCGTCGCTCCACCCGGCCTCCTCGAGGATCGGGATGGTGGCGAAGGCGACGTTGCCCGCCGCCAGATTCTGCAACTGCTTGGCGAAATCCATGATGTCCCAGCCGTCGGAGATCACCACGGACCGCTGGACGGCCTGCTGCAGCCGGTCAAGGGTGGCTGGGCTGGACAGTGTCTTGCTCGAGATGACTTCGTGCGCAAGCGATGCCATCACGGCCTGCTGGCGGGTCACCCGGTCCAGGTCGCCGCGCGGCAGGTCGTGGCGTTGCCGAACGAAGCTCAGCGCCTGCGGCCCGTCCAGCTTCTGCCAGCCGGCAGGGAAGTCTGCACCTGAAAGTGGTTCGTAGACAGCCTCTTTGAGGCAGACGTCGACGCCGCCGAGGGCGTCGGTGATCAGGGCGAAGCCGAGCAGTCCGATCTCGGCGTAATGGTCGACGGTGACGCCGGTGAGGTTGGCGACGGTCTTGATCAGCGCTTCGCGACCGGCCTCAGTCGCTTCCGGTTCTGCCTTGGCCTGCTCCACGCCGTCTTCTTCGACGAGCTCTTTGAGCTTCTCCAGATGGACCGAGCCGTAGACGCCGTTGATCTTCATCTTGCCAACGCCGGGCGCCTCGACGTAGGAGTCGCGGGGGATGGAGATCGCGGTTGCGGACTTTCCGTTGTTCGGAATGCGCACCAAGATGATGGTGTCGGTGTTGGTTGCGACGTCGTCGCCTGCGCGCAGCGTCGCGAGTTCTGATTCCGAAAGCGGGTTGCCGTGCGCGTCGGTGCGACTGTCCATTCCGACGAGAAGGATGTCGATCGCGCCGTCTTCGCCGCCTTCACCAAGGGTGATGGGCGAGATCTGGTTGATGCCGGCTTCGAACGACCGGATCTTGCCCCAGGCGACACCGGTGCCCACGACGATCGCCAGGGCCATCGTGACAGACGCGACACGGAGCAGGCGAGAAGGCATCACCCCAGGCTACTGGCGAGACGGCCGCACACCGGGTAGCGCTGCTCGGCGTGCCAGACTCGTCACTGTGTCTTCGCGGAAGCCAAACCGAATCGTTATCTCCGGCGCAGGTGGTCAGGTCGGACGGAATTTGGCTGATCGGGCCCGCAAACAGGGCAGGCAGGTGCTGGCGCTGACGTCGTCGCAGTGGGATATCACCGATGCGACGGCGGCCGAACATGTCGTCGCTGCCGGTGACGTGGTGATCAACTGCGCCGCCTACACCAACGTCGATGCCGCCGAGGCCGACCAGGAGCGGGCTCACGCCGTCAACGCCGTCGGGCCGGGGAACATCGCGAGCGCCTGCGCCCGGGCCGGCGCGAACCTTATCCACATCTCCACCGACTACGTCTTCAGCGGTGTTTTCGACGGTGAGGGGCCCCATCCGTACGAGGTCGACGACGAAACAGACCCGATCAGCTTCTATGGCCGCACGAAGCTGGCCGGTGAATCGGCGGTGCTGGCCGCGTTGCCCGACGCGCACGTCGTCCGGACGGCGTGGGTCTATGAGGGTGCTGACGGCGGCGACTTCGCGGCCACCATGCGCCGGTTGGCGGCAGGTGATGGGCCGGTGGACGTGGTCGCCGACCAGATCGGGTCGCCGACGTATGTCGGCGATCTGGTCGATGCGCTGTTGGAGGTCGCCGACGGCGCCATCAGCGCTCCGGTGCTGCACGCCGCCAACGAGGGAGAAGCCAGCCGTTTCGAGCAGGCGCAGGCGGTGTTCGAGGCGGTCGGGGCCGATCCGCAGCGGGTGCGGCCGGTCGGCAGCGACCGGTTTCCCCGGCCTGCGCCGCGGCCGCCCTACTCCGCGTTGTCGGGACGGCGGTCCGCCGCTGCTGGGCTGACGCCGTTGCGGCCGTGGCGTGAAGCGTTGGTGTCAGCGCTCTCCGGCGGTGTCGGATGACCGGCCGGTTAACCTCTACGCCGTGAGTGACGAACTGGTTGTGGTCACGGTGACGTATTCACCGGGACCGCATCTCGACCGGTTCCTGGCGTCGTTGTCGCATGCCACCGATCGCCCGGTGACGGTGATCATGGCCGACAATGGCTCCACCGACGGGGCGCCGGAAGAAGCGCTGGAGCGCTATCCGAACGTCCGCCTGCTGCGCACCGGCGGCAACCTCGGGTATGGCACCGCGGTCAATCTGGGGGCGGCCGAGATCGGGCCGGAGTCCGAATTCTTCGTCGTCGCCAACCCCGATGTGCAGTGGGGGCCGCGCAGCATCGACATCCTGCTGGAAGCGGCTGCTCGCTGGCCGCGGGCCGGTTCGCTCGGCCCGCTGATTCGTGATCCGGACGGCTCGGTGTACCCGTCGGCGAGACACCTGCCGAGCCTGATCCGCGGCGGAATGCACGCGGTCGTCGGCCCGGTCTGGAAATCCAACCCGTGGACGGCCGAGTACCGCCAGGAGAAACGCCAGCCCAGCGAACGCCCCGTCGGCTGGCTTTCCGGTTCGTGCCTGTTGCTACGGCGCTCCGCATTCGATGAGGTCCGCGGGTTCGACGAGCGCTACTTCATGTACATGGAGGACGTCGACCTGGGTGATCGCCTCGGCAAGGCCGGATGGCAGAACGTATACGTTCCCTCGGCGGAGATTTTGCACGATAAGGGCCACGCGACTGGCCGGGACCCGGCCCGCAACTTGGCTGCCCACCATCGGAGCACCTACACTTTCCTCGCAGATCGGCATTCGAGGCGGTGGCAGGCACCGCTTCGGTGGACGATTAGGGCGGCCCTTGCCGCGCGAGCGGGCCTGGTGGTCCGAAATTCACGGCGTAGGCAGGCGAAAGGACGGCACTAGTGGTCAATCCGGCACAGGTGGACGCCGTCATATTGGTCGGTGGGCTTGGCACCCGATTGCGCCCGCTGACGCTGTCGGCCCCGAAGCCGATGCTGCCGACCGCGGGCCTGCCGTTCCTGACGCACCTGCTGTCGAGGATCGCCGATGCCGGCATCGAGCACGTGGTCTTGGGCACGTCGTACAAGGCCGGGGTCTTCGAATCGGAGTTCGGTGATGGGTCGAAGATGGGCCTGCAGATCGACTACGTCGTCGAGGACGAGCCGTTGGGCACCGGCGGCGGCATCGCCAATGTGGCATCGAAGCTGCGGCATGACACCGCGGTGGTGTTCAACGGCGATGTGCTCTCCGGGGCCGATCTGCGCGCGTTGCTGGACAGCCACGAGAACAACAACGCCGACGTGACGCTGCATCTGGTCAGGGTCGGCGATCCTCGCGCCTTCGGCTGTGTGCCGACCGACTCCGAGGGAGTGGTTACCGCGTTCCTGGAGAAGACGCAGGACCCACCCACCGACCAGATCAACGCCGGCTGTTACGTGTTCAAGCGTGACGTGATCGACCAGATCCCCAAGGGCCGGGCGCTGTCGGTCGAGCGGGAGGTGTTCCCCGGACTTCTGGCCGACGGGCTGCGGGTGTGTGGCTATGTGGACTCCACCTATTGGCGGGACATGGGCACACCGGACGACTTCGTGCGCGGATCGGCGGACCTCGTGCGCGGCATCGCCCCTTCGCCTGCGCTGCAGGGGCATCGTGGCGAGAGCCTGGTGCATGATGGCGCGAGTGTGGCACCTGGCGCACTGCTCATCGGCGGCACCGTGGTCGGCCGCGGCGCGGAGATCGCCGGTGGTGCAAGGCTTGACGGTGCGGTGATCTTCGATGGTGTGCGGATCGGGGCTGGCGCGGTGATCGAACGCTCGATCATCGGGTTCGGAGCTCGCATCGGTCCTCGCGCTCTGATCCGCGACGGAGTGATCGGCGACGGCGCCGACATCGGGGCGCGTTGCGAGCTGCTGCGCGGCGCGCGGGTGTGGCCGGGCGTCACGATTCCCGACGGCGGCATCCGCTACTCGACCGACATCTGACCCGCGCGGGCGGCCAGCTGCCCGCGCGGCGGGGCCGAGCGCTCACCCTTGTACGATTTTGGGGCCTGGAACCGTACAACGGTGTGCGCTCGCGAGGGAGAATCACTTGCGACGCGCTGCTTCTGACAGTTGCGTGAGGCCGAAGTCGCAACCTGGTGGCAGGGCATCGAGCGGCCACCACCGCAGATCCAAAGATTCGTCGCTGCAAGCGATCTCGGCGTCGCGTGGCGCGTGCACCAGGAATTGCATGTCGAGGTGACGGGTGGGTACCCCGAGTGAGCAGGTGACGGGGTGGACATGCAGCGCCGCCAGATTCGGGTCGATTCTCAGGTCGTCGATGCCGGATTCCTCCGTAGCTTCGCGCAGTGCCGCCGCGACGATGTCGGCGTCGGTCTTCTCGCAATGCCCGCCGAGTTGCAGCCAGCGGCCGAACCGCGGATGCAGCGTGAGCAGCACCTGGCTGGCGGTGTGGTCGACGACCAGTGCGGAGGCGGTGACGTGACCAGGCACGCACTCGCGCAGACAGCCGTCGGGGCGCGCGGCCAGAAATGACAGCACCGCGTGCCGCAGCGTGTCCTGAGCGGGATCCGGTGCCGCCCATGCCGTGAGCATCTCGACCGCCGAGGCGTGCAGGCTCACTTGCGCACCAAGAGTCCGTCGGTCGGCACCGGGTCACGCGGTCCTGATGGTTCGTCCGGATAGCCGATGGCGATGGCGCCCAAGGGTTCCCAGTCGCCAGGCAGTGCCAGCTCGTCGCGCACGAGATCGGCCGCGAATATCGTGGATCCGATCCAGCAGCTGCCGACGCCTCGCACGGCCAGCGCCACCAGCAGGGCCTGCACGGCGGCGCCGACAGCGACGGTGAACATGGTGCGTTCCGCAGCTGTGCGGCCCGCATCGGGGTAATTGTGCGCACCGTCGGGGACCATAAACGGGATCACCAGTTCTGGTGCGTCGTAGAGGATCTGGCCGCGGTTGACGCGACGCTCGATGGCGTCTGGCGGCTTACCGTCGCCGGTCAGATCGGCGCGCCACTGCTCCTTCATCCGGTCCAGCAGCCGCAGGCGCGAGGCCGTGTCCTGCATCCACACGAACCGCACCGGCCGGGTGTGGTGGGGCGCTGGTGCCGTGAGCGCTTCGGAGACGGCGGCCTCGACGAGTTCCGCCGCGACGGGCTCGTCGCTGAATCGCCGCACAGACCGGCGCAGCAGCTGGGCCTGGCCGCGGCCGAGTGCGATCGCTTCCTCGGTGCCCAGCCAGAACAGGTCGTCCTCGCCGGGCCGCAGCAGGGTCCGCGCATTGGATCCGTTGTCGGCCAACGTCAGGCCGCGAACCACCGCGACCGGGATGTCGGTCAGCTTGCCCTTGACCAGATCGGCTGCTGCGGCGATTTCGTCGGCCACCGCGATCTCGGTGACGACCAGCTCGTTGCCGTGCCTGTCGTGTGATCCGGCGTAGCCGTGCAGCACGGTCAGGCCCGCAGCGCCGATCGCGAAGTCCGTTTGGCCGTTACGCCAGGCCCGGCCCATCGTGTCGGTGATGACCACGCCGACGGTGACGCCGAGCCGTTCACGCAGCGCGGATCGCAGCGCCGCGGCGCTACCGTCGGGATCTGTTGGCAGCAGGACCAGCTCCGTCGATCCGACGTTCGAGCCGTCGACACCCGCGGCGGCCTGCACCAGACCTTGCGCGTTCTCGGTGATCAACGTGCGACCCTTGCGCGCCAGCACTCGAACGGCCTCGGCGTCGATCAACTTGCGCCGCAACGCATCTCGCTCGTCCGGATCGGCCGGCGCGGCAACGATGCGGTCCTCGCACTTGGACACCACCTTGCTGGTGATGACCACGACATCGTCGTCACGCAACCAAGGGGCTGCGGTGGCGATCGCTGCAGCGAGGTCGTCGCCTGGCCGGAACTCCGGCAACCCGGCGACAGGTAGCAGCTCGATCGCGGCCGCCGATCCATGCTCGGTCATGGCTTCACACCGGCCAGATCCATTCCGGCGCGCACCATTTCGGCAGTCGTCGCGGGATCGGTCATCAACAGCGGCACCGAACGCACTTCGATTCCGTCGATCTGGGCGTCGTCGCCTTCGTGCACCAGCCAGCCATCGAGAATGCCGACACCCGACCTGGCACCGTAGTGTCCGCCGACCGCTTCAGATGTGCTTGCCACCCCGATAACCGACAGGCATTCGTCGGCCATGCCGCGCAACGGCTTTCCCCCGATGATGGGGGAGTACCCGATCACACGCGCGGCCGTCGATCGCAGGGCGCCACGAATGCCGGGGATG
>NZ_DASSCY010000122.1:0-19025 GCF_035697385.1 Mycobacterium sp.
CAGGAAGACCTTGGTCGCCACCTTGTCGAACGACCCGCGCAGCGCGAAGGCAAGCCCGGCGGCGAAGTCGACGAGCCGCTTGGCGTCGGCGTTGTCCATGGTGACCAGGTCCATGATGACGGGCGTTCCGTCACGGAACCGCTCGCCGATGGTGCGGGCCTCGCTGTAGTCCTTCGGGCGAAGCGTCGTGATCTTGGACAGCGGGCTGCCGGCCTCGAACAACTCGGCCATCCGGCGCGGGTCCATGGCCAGCGCACCGCGGGTCGAGCCGCGCAGCCCGCCAAGACGCGGCATCGGCCGGTCGAACTCGCGGGGTGTTCGTGGTCTGGGTTCGAAACGACTTTCGTCGTGGTATCCGCTGCGATAGCCGGGAGGCTCGTCGTACTCGCGGTCCTCGTAACTGCGACCAGCCCGATCGGGATAACCGTCGTCGTCGAACCGGTCTTCGCGAGAACGCCGTGAATAGCCCCGCGAGGCGCTGCGATCGTCGTCCTCGTAGTACTCGTCGTCGTAGTCATCCATCGGCGCCATACCGAAGTAGGCCTTGACCTTATGCAGTGTGCTCATCGCTAGGACCCTTCTGCACTTCCCGAAGTTGTGGTGTCTGTGATGAAGATGTGACTGGAGTGACTACTCATGGTGACGTTAGCGGTCGTTGCCCCATTAGCGCGGTACCGACACGCACACACGTCGACCCGTGTTTTACGGCGATCTCCAGGTCGCTGGACATGCCCGCCGACAGGCCCAGTGGCTGCTGATAGTCGCGCTGCACGCGTTCCCGCTCCGCGGCCAGGCGCGCGAACGCCTGGCCGGGTTCGGACTCGAGCGGCGGGATGGCCATCAACCCGACGAACTGCAATCCCTCGGCGGCATGCGCGCGCGCACACAGCTCGTCAATGCGGTCCGGCTGACCGATGTCGACGCCACCCCGTAACTCGTCGCCGTCGAGGCTGATCTGGATGTAGATCTGTAGCGGCTCAGCGCGGCGGCCCGCGGTCAGCGCGTCGCCCGCGGCCCGGTCCAGGGCGGTGATCACCTTGGCGCTGTCGACCGAGTGAGCCGCGTAGGCCCAGCCCGCAATCGAGCGCGCTTTGTTGCGCTGGATCCGCCCGACCATGTGCCAGCGAATGGGATGCGGACGCAACAATGCGCCGACTTCGGTTGCTTTATTCGACGCTTCTTGTTCGCGGGATTCACCAAATGCCACGCATCCTAAACCGCTCAAAATAACGACATCGCTTGCCGGAAAAAATTTCGTAATAGGGAGTAATTCAATTTCGCCGACATCGCGCCCGGCGGCCTCTGCAGCGCGCGCCAGCCGGGACCGGACGGCCGACAGCGCCTCGGCCAGTTCGAGTTCGCGAGTTCTCGCCACGGCGGTCATTCCATCCACACCAACGATGCAAGGCGGCCGGTCGGGTTGTCGCGCCGATGACTGAACAGCGATCGGTCCTCCACCGTGCAGCGCGGGTCGACGTCGATGGCCGCGACGCCCAAATCCGTTAATTGCCTGGCGATTCCGGCGCGTAAATCCAGTGCCGGCGTGCCGCGCGAGGACTTCGTGCGACTACCGGGCAACGCCGCCTCCACCTCGGCGGCCATTGCGGCGGGAACCTCGTAGTTGCGCCCGCTGACCGCAGGGCCGAGCAGCACCGAGATGTCCTCAGCGTGCGCACCTGCTGCCAACATCGCCTCGACCGCGCGGACCACGATGCCGTTTTGCGCGCCGACCCGCCCAGCGTGCACCGCCGCGACCACACCTGCGCGTCCGTCGGCCATTAATACCGGGACACAATCAGCGGTCACCACCGCCAAAGCCAAACGCGGTGTGGTGGTCACCAATGCATCCGTATTGTCGACGGTCTGCGCTTGCGGCCCGTCGACGACCACCACATGGTCGCCGTGCACCTGGTTCATCCAGACCACACCGTCCTCGCCCAGCCCGATCGCGGCGGCCAGCCGCTTTCGGTTGGCGGCGACGGCGGCCGGATCGTCGCCGACGTGGTCGCCGAGATTGAACGTGTCAAACGGCGGCGCGGAGACGCCGCCGGCGCGGGTGGTCGTCACGCGCCGTATGCGAACCGTCACGGTCGCCAGTATTGCCGGGATGTCAGTGGCGCATGAAGGGCGGCACGTCGACATCATCGTCGTCGTCACCGCCGATGCTGACGGTCGCGCCGTTCGTGTGCACCGGCACGCTTGCCGCATCGGCCGGCTCGAACAGCGTGGAGGTCACCTTGCCCGCGCGCCCCGATTCGATGGTCGGCTGCCCTGCGGCGCCGACCACGGGCTTTCGCCCCGGCCCGCTGGCATCGAAGCCCGCGGCGATCACCGTGACGCGGACCTCGTCACCGAGCGAGTCGTCGATGACCGTGCCGAAGATGATGTTGGCCTCGGCGTGCGCAGCCTCCTGCACCAGCGATGCGGCTTCGTTGATCTCGAACAGACCGAGATCGCTGCCGCCGGCGATCGACATCAGCACGCCCTGGGCGCCTTCCATCGAGGCCTCCAGCAGCGGCGAGTTGATCGCGATCTCGGCGGCCTTCAACGCCCTGCCGTCGCCGCGCGCCGAGCCGATGCCCATCAGCGCGGTGCCCGCTCCGCTCATGATGCCCTTGACATCGGCGAAGTCGACGTTGATCAGACCAGGCGTCGTGATCAGATCGGTGATGCCCTGCACGCCGTTGAGCAGTACCTCGTCGGCGCTGCGGAAGGCGTCCATCAACGACACCGCGGCATCGCCCATCTGCAGCAGCCGGTCGTTGGGGATGACGATCAGGGTGTCGCAGCTTTCCCGCAGCGAGGTGATCCCGTTCTCGGCCTGATTGCTTCGGCGCTTGCCTTCGAAGGAGAACGGCCGGGTCACCACACCGACGGTCAGCGCGCCGAGCTTGCGCGCGATGGTCGCGACGACGGGTGCGCCGCCGGTGCCGGTTCCGCCGCCTTCACCTGCGGTGACGAACACCATGTCGGCGCCGCGCAGCAGCTCCTCGATGTCGTCCTTGGCGTCCTCGGCCGCCTTGCGCCCGACCTCGGGGTCGGCGCCGGCGCCAAGTCCGCGGGTGGAGTCACGGCCCACGTCGAGCTTGACGTCGGCATCACTCATCAGCAGCGCCTGCGCGTCGGTGTTGATGGCGATGAACTCGACGCCCTTGAGGCCCTGCTCGATCATCCGGTTGACGGCGTTGACGCCGCCGCCGCCGATGCCGACCACCTTGATCACGGCGAGGTAGTTATGCGGGGGGGTCATCGCGATCGCCCTTCCTCCCAGATTGCCTGTCGGTGTGCGGGGCCTTGGCAAACTCTCAACCTCAACCAGAGGGTTATAGTTATGTCAAGTTATTCCGCGCAACCAGAACGGTAGGGCGAGGCCGCAAGGTATCCATGCAGGCGCGCCGACGCGCACGTCAAGAATTTCTGGGTTTTCTGGGCGCCTATATCTATTTGACCGTCGGCAAATCCGGACTGGACACGTCGTAGGTCTGGCCAGGCTGGGTGAGCAGCGCCCCGAGTTTGAGTGCCTTCTCCTCGGTACGGTCCGTCGTCCCCCACACCACCACCCGACCATCGGTCAACGTCAGCGTGATCGCGGCGACCGACGGTGCCGAGATGAGGCCGACCTGGCCTGCCACCTCGGGCCGAAGCGACGTCATCACCTGGAGTGCGGCTCTGGTCGCCGGATCACTTGGCCCGGGATTTTCGACCTCGAGGAACGGCACGCCAGGCGGTGCCGGCGCGGTCGCGAAATCCACGCCGTCGCGGTCGAACAGATGCGGACCGTCCGGATAGTCCTTGACCACCACCGGTAGCCGCTCGATGACCGTGATTCGCAGCGTCGACGGATACTGCCGCTGGACTCGGGCGCTGGCCACGCGCCTGATCGCCGCCACCCGCTCGGCGACGGCGTCGGTGTCGACCTGCAGCAGCGGCGTCCCCGATTTCACCGCGGCCGAGGCCACGACCTCTTCCTGCGACACCGCACCGAGCCCGACGACGACGACATTGCGCGCCGACATGATCGGCGTGAAGTACAGCAGCAGCCCGAGACCGACGACCACCACGCTGAGCAGTGCCGTCCACATCAGCACCTTCAGGCCCCGAACCGTGCCGCGGCCAAGCTTTTTCGTGTCATCGGCCGGTGTACCGGACGCGCGGCGCTTGGCCTCGCGGCGCGCGTGCTCGATGGAGGTGGCGCGAGCCTGGGCGGCTCGGCGTTCCTCACGTTCGCGGCGTGCCCGCCGTCTCGGTCCCTCGTAGTCTTCGGTAGCGGCGGGCAGTGCCGTTTCCGCAGGCGCTTCGGGAACTGCTTCGGAATCGTCGACGTCGCCCGGCTCGGTCATCGCGCCATTCCCGGCCGTCCCGGCGAACTCCGGTTCGCCTTCACCTGCAGTGCCGTGAGTATCTCGGCGCCAAGCAACGTGACGTCACCCGCGCCCATCGTGACAACCACGTCACCGGGTTGGGCCGCATCGGCCACCTTCTGGGCGACGGCGGAGAAGTCTGGCACATATGTCACGGGAACGCTCACGTGTTCGGCGACGGTCGCCCCGCTCACCCCCGCGATCGGCTGTTCTCGTGCCGCGTAGACGTCGAGCACGAACACCTCGTCGGCCTCGTCAAGCGCCAGGCCGAACTCGTGAGCGAAAGTCTCTGTACGCGAATACAAATGCGGCTGAAACACCGCTATCGAGCGGCTTTGCCCGCCGGACTGCTGGACCACCGTCCGCAATGCGGTCAGCTCGACGCGGACCTCGGTCGGATGGTGGGCGTAGTCGTCGAACACCCGCACGCCGTTGGCGGTGCCCACTAACTCCAAGCGGCGACGCACGCCCTCAAACCCGGCCAGGCCGTCGAGCACGGTGTCGGGCTCCGCTCCGACCTGAATCGCCGCCAGCAGTGCACCCAATGCATTGAGCGCCATATGCCTGCCGGGCACCGCGAGCCGCATCACTCGCGGATGCTGCTCGCCGGCCAGTTGAACATGCGCGACGGCTCCTGTGTCGTGCTGTTCCCAGCTCAGCAGCCTGCCTTCCAGCTGCCGGCCCGCGTCGCTGCCGTAGCGGAGCACCCGGATGCCCAGGGCGGCGGCGCGATCGGCTAGCGCGGCCGCGCCGGGGTCGTCGGTGCATACCACCAGCGCGCCACCGGGTTTGAGCCGCTCGACGAAATCGTCGAACACGGCGCGATACGCCTCGACGGTGCCGTAGAAATCGAGGTGGTCGGCCTCGATGTTGGTGACAACCGCCACGTCGGGGGCGTACTCCAGCAGTGAGCCGTCGCTTTCGTCAGCCTCGGCAACAAAGCAGTCGCCGCTGCCGTGGTGCGCGTTGGTGCCCGCTTCGCCGAGGTCGCCGCCGACCGCGAACGACGGGTCAAACCCACTGTGCTGCAGGGCCACAATCAGCATCGAGGTGGTGGTGGTCTTACCGTGGGTGCCGGTGACCATCAGCGTGGTGTGCCCAGCCATCAGCTTGGCCAGCACCACGGGGCGCAGGATCACCGGGATGCCGCGCCGCCGCGCCTCGACCAGTTCTGGATTGGTCTTGGGTATCGCGGCGTGGGTGGTGACCACCGCCGTCGGCCCGCCGGGCAACAGGTCAAGCGACGACTCGTCGTGCCCGATGCGGATGGCTGCGCCGCGGGCCCGCAGCGCGACCACACCGCGCGACTCCTTGGCGTCCGATCCCGACACCAGGCCGCCGCGGTCAAGCAGGATTCTGGCGATGCCCGACATGCCCGCTCCCCCGATGCCAACCATGTGCACCCGCTGCAGTTCGTCAGGTAGTGACTTCGCGTTCACCGCAACCGCTTTCGACCGGCGCGGGAATTGCGAGCGACGTCGAGGGCGACCTCGGCGACCCGTTGTGCGGCGTCACGGTGCCCGGCCAGTGCGGCTGCCGCCGTCATCGTCTGCAGCCTGCCGCCGTCATTGAGGATGTCGGTGATGGTGTCGGCGACAAACGATGGGTTGAGGTCGGCGTCATCGACGATCAGCCCGCCGCCTGCATTGACGACCGGCAGCGCGTTGAGTCGTTGTTCGCCGTTGCCGATGGGTAACGGCACATACACCGCGGGCAGTCCCACAGCGGTCACCTCGGCCACGGTCATCGCGCCGGAGCGGCAGATCGCCAGGTCCGCAGCCGCGTAAGCCAGATCCATCCGGTCAAGGTAGGGCACGGCGACGTACGGTGGATCCCCGTCGGCCGGCTCGCGCAAGTCGAGGGTGTTCTTTGGCCCGTGGGCGTGAAGCACCGAAACACCGGCGGCGGCAAGGTCTTTGGCAGCAGCGGCGACCGCCCGGTTCAGCGACTGGGCGCCCTGGGATCCACCGAAAACCAGCAGTACCCGTGCGTCGTCGGCGAACCCGAAGTGGGCCCGCGCCTCGGCCCGCAGCGTCATCCGGTCCAGGGAGGTGATCGCCGCACGCACCGGCACGCCGACCACCTCGACGTTGCGCAATCCGGGGTCGGCCACAGCGGCCAGCACTCGCTGGGCCGAGCGCGCGCCGACCCGGTTGGCCCAGCCCGCGCTTGCGTTCGCCTCGTGCACGACGACAGGCACCCGTCGCCGCAACGGTCCGCCTCGTGCGGCCAGGTAGGCAGGCAAGGCGACGTATCCGCCGAAGCCGACGACCACATCGGCTTCGACGCTGTCGAGCACGGCCCTGGTCTGCCGCACCGCGCGGCGCACTCGCATCGGCAGCCGGATCAGATCGCCCGATGGTTTTCGGGGCAGCGGAACCGGGGTGATCAGCTCGAGGTGATATCCGCGTTCGGGCACCAGCCGGGTTTCCAATCCACGCGCGGTGCCCAGCGCCGTGATCCGTACGTCAGGGTCGAGCGCGGTCAGCGCATCGGCAACGGCCATCGCGGGTTCGACATGACCCGCTGTACCGCCACCCGCAAGGACAATCGACATCCCCCGGTCGCTCCGCTCCTGCCCCCGGGGGGCCGAAATACTCACCCGTAACGCTGACCTTCCATTTCTCGAGCCCTTCGGCCCTTCTGATTGCGGCCTCCATGATGCCCTGAGCGTCGCACGGGCCGATCGGCCGCATGGGGTTTGCGCCTGTTATCCCTGACGGGCTTGCGGTCGGCCTTACGAGCGGGTTTGGCAGGCGGACTGTCAGGACGCGACCTCAGCCGATCGCGCAGCGCCTCGGTTCGGGTCGGCACATACGGCTCCGGCAGTGGCAGCCGAAGCAGCCGGTTCACTCGATCGTCACGTCCGGCCCGCAGCGCGGCCACCGCTTCAGGTTCGTGCCGCGCCGCGTTTGCCATAATGCCGATCATCAAAAGCGTTGTGGCCGTTGATGTCCCACCGGCCGAAATCAACGGCAGCTGCAGCCCGGTGACGGGAAGCAAGCCGACGACATAGCCGACGTTGATGAACACCTGGCCCATGATCCACAGGGTCGCGGTGGCGGTGAGCAGTCGCAGGAACGGGTCGGCGGAGCGGCGGGCGATGCGCATCCCGGTGTAGGCGAACAGCCCGAACAGGCACAGCAGCCCCGCCGCGCCGACGAAGCCCAGCTCCTCACCGATGATCGCGAAGATGAAGTCGTTGTGGGCGTTGGGCAGATAGTTCCACTTCGCGGTGCCCTGGCCCAGCCCGTCGCCGAAGACACCGCCGTTGGCCAGCGCAAACCGCGCCTGGCGCGCCTGATAACCGGAACCCTGCGCGTCGGCACCCGGGTTCAGCCAGGACTGGACCCGGGCCGAGCGGTAGCCCTCGGCCATCGCCAGCACGGCCGCCGACATCACGACCGCGACCAACGATGAAAGGAACACCCGCAGCGGCAGGCCCGCGTACCAGAGCAGGCCGAGCAGGATGATGCCCAGCGAAACCGTCTGCCCCAGGTCGGGCTGGGCGACGATGAGCGCCAGCGCGATGACCGCCGCCGGCACCAGCGGGATCAGCATTTCCCGCAGCGACGCGTGCTCAAGGCGCCGCGCCGCAAGCAGGTGCGCACCCCAGATGGCGAATGCGATCTTGGCCAGTTCGGAGGGCTGCATCGAGAACCCTGCCACCACGAACCAGCCGCGAGACCCGTTGGCCTCCTTACCAATTCCCGGGATCAGCACCAGGACCAGCAGGACGATCGTGAGGGCGAAGCCGGAGAACGCCAGGCTGCGCATGAGTTGCACCGGCATCCGCAGCGCGATGTAGAACGCGACCAGCCCGACCATCGTCCAAAGCACCTGCTTGGCGAAGACCACCCACGGCGAGCCGTCCTGGTCGTAGGAGTAAACGCCGGAGGCGGACAGCACCATGATCAAACCGAGCGAGGTGAGCAGGGCGGCGACCGCGATGATGAGGTGAAATGACGTCATCGGCCGGCCCAGCCACGCGCCGAAGCGGGTGCGCGGACCGCGCGCGGCCTCGGCCTTGTCGTCGGTCGGTGACTCGGCGGCCGCATTGGTTCTCCGGTACCTCAACCGGGTCAGGATGTTGCTCACGGCGGCTACCGGGTTGCGGCGCGCACGGCCGAGGCGAACGCATCGCCGCGGTGGCCGTAGCTGCTGAACTGGTCGAAGGACGCACCGGCCGGAGCCAGCAGCACGGTGTCGCCCGGCCCGGCCAACCCGCGGGCCGCGTCGACGACGGCCGACATGACCGCATCGCCGACGTCGCGGCCGCCAACGTCGATCACTCGAGTCACATGATTCACAGCAGACTCAGTTGACTCAATTTTCCCAAGCACCCCAGAATCCTCCCCCGTCACAAGCTCGACGACGGGGACATCCGGGGCGTGTCGCGATAACGCGTCGGCGATCAGCGACCGATCGCGTCCGATCAAAACGGCTCCCACCAGCCGATTCGCCACCTGTCCTACGAGTTCGGCGACCGAGGCGCCCTTGAGAAGGCCGCCGGCGATCCACACCACCCGCGGATATGCGGAGATCGATGCTTGCGCGGCGTGCGGGTTGGTGGCCTTCGAGTCGTCGACGTACGTGACCCCGTCAGCCACCGCGACCACCTCTGCGCGGTGCCTGCCGAGCTGGAAGCCGGCGATCGCCTCCGCGATGGCCGCTGGCGCAACGTCGACGGCACGGGCCAGCGCTGCGGCGGCCAGCGCGTTGAGCACGCCAACCGGACCGGCCACCGGAATCGACGCCGCCTGGGCCAACGCGACGTCGTTGCCGAACGCGTTGTCGACGAGCACACCATCGCGTACGCCGAGTTCACCTGCCGCCGGTTCACCCAGCCGGAAACCGACGCGCACGGGCGCGGGCGCGCTGTAGAGCAGCCCTGCCGCGAGCGGGTCGTCGAGCCCGACGACCGCGACCCTGCCGTTCAACGCCCGGGCCTTGTCGCGCGCATAGTTCGCCAGCGTGCCGTGCCAGTCGAGGTGGTCTTCGGCGACGTTGAGCACCACCCCCGCCTCCGGGCGCAGCGACGGCGCCCAGTGCAACTGAAAACTCGAAAGTTCGACCGCCAGAATGTCGGACGGTTCGGCGAGCACATCGAGCACCGGGTTGCCGATGTTCCCGCAGAGCGCTGCCCGGCGTCCGTCGGCGGTCAGCATGGCGTGCAGCATCGACGTCGTGGTGGTCTTGCCGTTGGTTCCGGTGACGACGAGCCAGCGCCGCGGCGGCCCGTAGCGGCCGGAATTGTCCAACCGCCAAGCCAATTCGACGTCGCCCCAAATCGGCACACCGGCCGCCGCAGCGGCGGCCAGCACTGGCGTTGTCGGCGCGAAGCCGGGACTGGTGATGACGAGGTCGTAGTCGGCGATGTGAGCTTGCGCGTCGGCGGTGGTGACAACAGACGCCGGGGTGATCAGCCGCTGCAGCGCCAAGGGGTCGTCGTCACAGATCGTCAACCGCACACCCGTCGGCTCCAGCGCGGCGCTCGCCGCGCGACCCGTGAGCCCGGCGCCGGTCACCAGCACACGCGCCCCGGGCGCCAACGGCGAAAGGTCGCTCACCTCAGGCACCGACGGTGGTCAGCCACTCGCTGTAGAAAAGCGCGACGCCGAGTCCGCACGCAATGGCGGTGAGCAACCAGAACCGGATGATGACCGTCGTCTCGGCCCAGCCCACGAGTTCGAAATGGTGATGGAAGGGCGCCATCCGGAACACCCGGCGTCCGGTGGTGCGAAACGCCATGATCTGCACGACGACTGAGGTCACTTCGGCGACGAACAGCGCGCCCAGCACCACCGCGAGCATTTCGGTGCGGCTGGTCACCGACAGCCCGGCGATGATGCCGCCAAGCGCAAGTGAGCCGGTGTCGCCCATGAAGATCTTGGCGGGCGCGGCATTCCACCACAGGAAGCCGATGCAGGCCCCCGCGGTCGCCGCCGCGATGATCGCCAGGTCCAGTGGATCGCGCACGTTGTAGCAGCCAAGCCCGGGGCTGACCGCGCACTCGTTGCGGAACTGCCAGAAGGTGATCAGCACATAGGCCGCGCAGACCATCGCCATGGCTCCTGCGGCAAGGCCGTCAAGGCCGTCGGTGAAGTTCACCGCGTTGGACCACGCGTAGACGATCGTGATGCAGAACAGCACAAAGAGCGCGGGCGGCAGTGTGACGGTGGCGATTTCGCGGACGTAGGACAGTTCAGGGCTGCCAGGGGTTATCCCGTCGGCGTTGCGGAACTGCAGGGCCAGAATGCCGAATACGACCGCGGCGGTTATCTGGCCAACGGTCTTGGCGGTCTTGTTCAGACCGAGGTTGCGCGCGCGGCGGATCTTGATCAGGTCGTCGATGAAGCCGACCGCGCCCAATGCGGTGGCAAGTCCCAGCACCAGCAGACCCGACGCCGACGGCCCACGACCGTCCATCACCACTCCGACGAGATGCGTGCCGAGATAGCTGGCCCAGATTCCGGCCAGAATCGCCACGCCGCCCATCGACGGCGTTCCGCGCTTCTTGTGGTGACTCGGCGGCCCGTCCTCGCGAATCTCATGACCGAAACCCTGACGGGTGAAGAGCCGGATCAGCACCGGGGTGAGCAGGATCGAGACCGTCAGCGCGATACCGACGGCGAGGAGGATCTGTCTCATCCGCGCATGGCTCCATCCTCGGCGAGCAGCGCATCGGCCAGCTCGCCAAGCCCGGCGGCGTTCGAGGCTTTCACCAGGACCACGTCACCTGCCCGCAGCTCCTCCCGCAGCAACGTCAGCGCGGCGTCAGCATCGGGCAACATGGTGGCCTCTGATCCCCACGAGCCCTCCATCACCGCCCCGTGGTGCATGGCACTCATAGCCCTCCCGGTTCCCACGACGATGAGTCGTGACACATCTAAGCGCACCGCGAGCCGGCCGATGTGGTCATGTTCGGATATCGCGTCGTCTCCCAGCTCGGCCATCTCGCCGAGCACCGCCCAGCTGCGCCGCCGGGTGCTGCCCTCTCGGGCGATGACGGCCAGCGCTTTCAGCCCGGCGCGCATGGAGTCGGGGTTGGCGTTGTAGGCGTCGTTGATGACGGTGACGCCGTCACTGCGGGTGGTGACCTGCATGCGGTTCTTGGACACCGGACCGGCGCCGGCCAGCGCAGCGGCCACCTGCTCGAGTCCGGCGCCGCATTCCAGCGCGACCGCGGCCGCACACAACGCGTTGGACACCTGGTGCTCGCCGTGCACCGCCAGTGCGACGTCGACCTGGTTGGCCCCGGCATGCAGCGCGAACCGCGGCCTTGCGAGCTCGTCCAGCGTGACGGGTCCAGCCCAGATATCGGCGCCTTCCGACCGCGACACCCGCACCACCCGCGCGGCCGTCTGGCCGGCCATCGCCGCCACCGCGGTGTCGTCGACGTTGAGGATCACCACGCCGGACGATGGAACCGCTTGGGGCAGTTCGGTTTTCGTCGCAGCGATGGCTTCGCGCGAACCGAATTCGCCCAAGTGAGCCGTGCCGACGTTGAGCACCACCGCGATCGACGGCGGGGCGATGGCCGCCAACGAGGCGATGTTGCCTGGGTGGCGCGCCGACATCTCCAAGACCAGGTAGTCGGTGGACTCGCTTGCGCGCAACACCGTCCACGGGTGGCCGAGTTCGTTGTTGAAGGAGCCGGGCGGCGCGATCACCTCGCCAAGCGGTGCGAGCACCGCGGCCAGCAGATCCTTGGTGGACGTCTTGCCAGAGGAGCCGGTGACGCCGACGATCGTCAGCCCGCCCTTCACCAGTTCGGCGGCGACGGCAGCGGCCAGCCGCGCCAGCGCGGCCAGCACCGCGGCCCCCGCGCCGTCGGTGTCGTGCTCGAGGACGCTGGCCGCCGCGTCCGCACCAGCCGCGGGTGGCACCACGATTGCCGGCACGCCGACCGGCCGCGCCGCGAGCACCGCGACCGCGCCCGCACCCACCGCAGCGGTGGCGAAATCGTGGCCGTCCGAACGGGCACCGGGAAGGGCGAGGAACAGACCGCCGGGAGTGACGGCGCGCGAGTCGAACTCGACCGTCCCCGTAACCCGGGTGCCGGCTGCGTCTTCCGGTGAGATGTCGGCCAGTTCACCGCCGACGATGTCGGCGATCTGGGCGACGGACAGGTCGATCATGTGCGATGTCCCAACGCCTCGAGAGATTGAGCGAGCTCGACTCGGTCGTCGAACGGCCGGGTTTGGCCGTGGCTGGTCTGGCCCGCCTCGTGGCCCTTGCCCGCGATGAGCACCACATCGCCGTGGCGTGCCCACGCGACCGCGTAGTCGATGGCCTCGCGCCGGTCGCCGATCTCGACGACCTGCGCGCGGCCGTTCACCGTACCGCCCATGATCGCGGACCTGATGGCGGCGGGATCCTCGTCGCGCGGATTGTCGTCGGTCACCACGACCAGGTCGGCCAACTCGGCGGCGACACGGCCCATCGGTTCGCGCTTACCCGGGTCTCGGTTGCCGCCCGCCCCGAACACCACCGCGAGCCTTCCCGCCGTGATCTGCCCGCGCAGCGTCTCAAGGACCGCCCGCAGCGCGCCCGGTTTGTGCGCGTAGTCGACCAGCGCGAGAAAACCCTGCCCGCGGTCGATAGGTTCCAGCCGGCCGGGGACGGTCGCGTTGCGCAGCCCGGGAGTCGCCTGCTCGGGTGAAACCCCGACGACATCGAGCAGCGCGGCCGCCAGCAGACAGTTGGCGACGTTGAAGCGGCCGGGCAACCCGATCCGCAGCCCGTGATGCACGCCGGCGGGGTCGACTGCAAAGAACTCCTGGGCACCGCGCTCGACAGTGCGGACGTTCTCCACCCGCCAGTCGGCATCGCGGCCGGTCACGCTCACCGACACCGGGCCGTGCGCGAGGGCCGCCATGGCCCGGCCAGCGTCGTCGTCGATGCAGATCACGGAAACGCTTGCATGCGTTGGGGATTGGGGATCGAACAGGCGGGCCTTGGCGTCGAAGTAGTCCTCCATCGTCGGATGGAAGTCCAGATGATCGCGTGAAAGATTGGTGAAGCCGCCGACCGCGAAGTTCACTCCGTCGACCCGACCGAGGGTGAGCGCATGGCTGGAGACCTCCATCACCACGGTGTCGACGCCCTGCTCGAGCATCGACGCCAGCAGAGCCTGCAGGTCGGGCGCCTCCGGCGTCGTCAGCGCGCTGGGCTCGTCGCGTCCGTCGATCCGGATGCCCACCGTGCCGATCAGACCGGGCACCCGCTCCGCGGACCGCAACCCGGCTTCGACCAGATACGTGGTCGTGGTCTTGCCGGACGTGCCGGTCACACCGATGACCCGAAGTTTGTCCGATGGGCGGCCGTAGACCGTGGCGGCCAGGTCGCCAAGCACCGAACGCGGGTCCGGATGGATGAGCACCGGGACGTCGAGGCCGCGATCCACGAGGGCCGCGCCGGCGGCGTCGGTGAGCACCGCCGCCGCGCCGCGCGCCACCGCCTCGCCGACGTAGCGACCGCCGTGCGACGACGAACCCGCCAGCGCCGCGAACACGTCGCCCGCCTGTACGTCCTGGCCGCGCAGCGTCACCCCGGTAATCCGGATGTCAGGCACGACGGCGCCCGCTGCCGGCACCGCGCCCACCTGCTCGGCCAGCGGCCGCAGCGGGTGGCCGACAGGGTGGCTGGGACGCAGGTTCATGGCGAACACACAGTACCGGCCGGCCGTCAGGCGGCCGTCCGGCTCAGCCCGCTTGCAGCGTCAGCGGCGGACCGGGATCAGGCGAGAGCGGCACGTTCTCCCGCTGAAGCAGCCAGGACGTGATGTTGTGGAACAGCGGTGCCGCCGTCGTCCCTGGCTGGCCGTCGGCCGTGCGCGCGGGGTTGTCCATCATGACCCCGACGACGTAACGAGGATCGTCGGTTGTGGCGATGCCGGCGAAGGTGATCCAGTAGACCTCGTCGTAGTAGCAGCCGCAGCCAGGGTTGATCTGCTGAGCGGTACCCGTCTTGCCGGAGATCTGATATCCCTCGACCGCGGCCTGCGACCCCGTGCCCTGCTGATCGCCCCTCGGATCCCGTTGCACCGTCCCCCGCAGCATCTGCCGCACCGTCTGCGCGGTCTGCGACGAAACCACCTGCACGCCTTCGGGGCGAGGCTCGTCGGTGCGGGTGCCGTCCGGGGCGATGGTGGTCTTGACGATGCGTGGCGGGATGCGCACGCCGTCGTTGGCGATGGTCTGGTACATGCCGGTCATCTGCAGCAGCGTCATCGAAAGACCTTGGCCGATAGGCAGGTTGGAGAACGTGCTGCCCGACCACTGGTCGATCGGCGGGACCAGTCCTGCGCTCTCGCCAGGCAGCCCGACGCCGGTGCGCTGGCCGAGGCCGAACTTGCGCACCATCTCGGCGAAGCGTTCAGGTCCCAGCCGCTGGGCAAGCATGAGCGTGCCGACGTTCGAGGACTTTCCGAAGATGCCGGTCGTGGTGTACGGCATGGTGCCGTGTTCCCACGCATCGCTGACGGTCACCCCGCCCATGTCGATCGATCCCGGAACGTGTAACACCTCATCGGGATTGGACAGGCCGTACTCGATGACCGACGCGGCGGTGATGATCTTGTTGACCGAGCCGGGCTCGAACGGCGACGACACCGCGGGGTTGCCGAGTTCGCGATCGGATTGGCGGCTGATGTCCTGCGCGGGGTCGAAGGTGTTGTCGTTGGCCATCGCAAGGACTTCACCGGATTTCGCGTCGAGCACGACGGCGGACACGTTCTTGGCGCCTGACAGGTTCTTGGCCTGCTGGACTTGCTGCTGTACATAGAACTGGATGTCGTCGTCGATGGTCAGCATCACAGTGGAACCGTTGACGGCATCGTGCCGGTTGCGGTAGCTGCCCGGAATCACCACACCGTCGGAGCCGCGGTCGTAGGTGATCGAGCCGTCGGTTCCGGCTAGCACGGCGTCGAGCGAATCCTCAAGTCCCAGAAGGCCGTGACCGTCCCAGTCGATGCCGCCGACGACGTTGGCGGCCAGCGATCCGCCGGGATACTGCCGCAGATCTTGGCGCTCGGATCCGACTTCACCGAACTTGGTCGTGATGGCGTCGGCGATGGCCGGGTCGACGGCGCGGGCCAGGTAGACGAACGACTCATTGCTTCTGAGCTTCTTCAGCACGGCGGCGGCGTCGGGTTTGTTGTTCAGTCGCAGGGCGACCTCGGCGGCGATCTCACGCAGCCGCCGGTCCGGGTCCGGCGCCTCAGGGGATTTCGTCCTTGCGTCGCTCAGTTGCTTGCGGACCTTGACCGGCTGGAACGTCAGCGCGCGGGCCTCGATGGTGAATGCGAGCTTGTCGCTGTTGCGGTCGACGATGGCGCCGCGCACTGCCTTCTCGACGTCGGTGACCTTGAGCTGGCCAGCTGCCTCGGCACGCAAGCCGGCCGCGCGCGGCACCTGCAGATTGAACAGCTGAGCCGCGGCCACGATCAACAGCACGAAGATGACGGCGTTGCCTGTGCGATGCCGGAACACGAACGACGCACTGCGCAAACCATTTTCGGTTGCCGCCACACGCGTCCGGCGAGCGCGCGCCGACCGCTCCTGCGGTTGGGCAACCTTGCGGGCCTTCGCGCGGGTCTTCGGCTTGGCGTCGCGACGACTCCGAGAATCGCCGCGGCTCATACGGGCGGCGCGATCGGCTGGCCGGCCAGCGGGGCTATCGGCTGCTCGGCAGGCGGTGCGAGGGGCACCAGCGGCGCCAGAGGTGCGGCGGGCGGCTCGGCGGGGCCGAGCGCAGGCGTCTGTGCGCCGACGGCGTGTGGCACCTCGGCGATCGGCGGCGCCCCCAGCGGCACGGCCGGCACGACGGGCGCCGCCGGAACCGGCGGTGTCGTCGTCCTCGGCGGAACCCGGACAGTGACCTCGCGCGGTTCCACGACCCGTGGCGCGGGAGGCGGAGGCGGCGCAGGCGGACCTTCCTCGGGCAGCGGGGTGTTCAGCGGCGGCGGCGGAACGCCTTCGGCCGGTTTGGGTGTGCCGATCACGACCCAGTTACCCGCGGGATCCTGCACCAGATGCGCGGTGTCGCGGGACGGAATCATGCCGAGGTCGCGGGCCGCCTCGGCAAGCGCGGGAGCGGCCTGGGCCTCCAGCACGTCGCGTTCGAGCGCTTCCTTCTGCTGCAGCAGCGCCTGATTCGTCTCGCGGGCACTGCCCAGCTGATAGGAGCGCTCGGCAGCGTCGGTCGAGAGCCACAAAGTGACCCCGAGCCCCATGCCCAGTGACCCGATGACAAGGACAACGAATGGCACCCTCGCGACGAGCGTGCGAGGGTTCAGATCGACCGACGCCAGCCTGACGATGATCCGCTCGCGAAGTGGCGGGCGGACAACCTTGGGCGCCTTGGCCTTTCGCGCCTTCGCCCTGGCCTTCGCCTGACTGGCGTTCTTAGGCCTTGCCGGCGCGTCGACCGGCCGCGGTATCGGATTGGTCTGCGGTGCCGAACGCTGCGGACGCTGTTCGCGCGTCGGCTTGCGCCTGCGCGCCGGCGCATCACCGTTTCGGCTGCGCCGTGGCTCGTCACCACCGCGCACCGCTGCGGGTCGCTTGGCCTTCATGGTCATCCCCCAACCTTCTCCAGTGCCCGTAGCCGCACAGACGCGCTACGTGGATTGAGCTCGATCTCCTCGGCGCCCGCGCGTTCGGCACCGCGGGTCAAGGCGACGAATTCCGGTTCGTGCCCGGGCAATTCGACCGGGAGGCCGGGTGGAGTGCGGGAGGCCGTCACTGCGGCGAACTTGTTCTTGACGATACGGTCTTCCAGGGACTGGTAGGCCATCACCACGATTCGCCCGCCAGGCGTCAGCGCACCCAGTGCCGCGGGCAGGGCGTCCCGCAGCGAGTCCAACTCGCCGTTGACGGCGATGCGCAGCGCCTGGAAGGTGCGCTTGGCCGGATGCCCGCCGGTGCGGCGCGCCGGTGCGGGGATGGCCTCATATAGCAGCTCCACCAGTTCGCCGGTGGTGGCGAAAGGCTTACGGGCGCGGCGGCGAACGATCTGGGCGGCGATGCGGCTCGCGAACCGCTCCTCACCGAACTCGCGCAAGACGCGTGCGAGCGCCCGCTCGTCGTAGGTGTTGATCACGTCGGCGGCGGTCAGGGCCGCGTCGGGATCCATGCGCATGTCCAGCGGCGCGTCAGCCGCGTAGGAAAAGCCGCGTTCGGTGCGGTCCAACTGCATCGACGACACACCGAGGTCGAAAAGGATGCCGTCGACTTTGTCTGCCCAGTAGCCGGTCTCGGCCAGCACGCCCTCGATGCCGTCGTAGCGGGTGCGTACCAGCATCACGCGGTCGCCGAACTCCGAGAGTCGCTCGCCGGCGATCCACAGCGCGTCGGGATCGCGATCCAGTCCGATCAACCGCAGCCCGACAAATTCCGTGAGGAAGCGTTCGGCATGGCCACCGGCGCCGAGCGTGGCGTCGATGAGGACGGCGCCGGTGCCGTCGGGGTGCTGGCGGGTAAGCGCCGGCTTCAGTAGCTCAACACAGCGGTCGAGTAGCACTGGGATGTGCGGACGATCTGGGGCCATGGCAACGTCTCCGTCCAGCGCCCCTGCATCGAGGTCCCTGCCCGAGAGTCCAGACCTGGCGTTGGGGAAGTACGCCAGGGCCGGTTCGGGCAGAGGCCACGATGCACGGGCAACGTGCCGACCAGCGGCCGGATCAACCTCCGCGTCAGATGATGTCGTGTAGAGCTTCATCGGTGGCCGCGGAGAAGTTCTCTTCGTGGGTCTGCTGATAGGACTGCCATGCTTGGGCGTCCCAGATCTCCAGGTAGTCAACCGATCCGATCACCACGCACTCCTTGGACAGGTTGGCGTAGCGGCGGTGATCGGCCGACAGTGTGATCCGGCCCTGCCCATCGGGATGCTGTTCGTCGGTGGCGGCAGCCAGATTTCGCAGGAATGCGCGAGCCTCCGGATTGCTTCGCGACGCCTGCGACGCCCGTCGGGCCAACTTCTCGAACTCGTCCCTCGGATACACAGCGAGGCTGTGGTCTTGGCTCTTCGTCACCATCAACCCTCCTGCCAGTGCATCGCGGAACTTGGCGGGCAGCGTGAGCCGCCCCTTGTCGTCGAGCTTCGGCGTGTAGGTGCCCAGAAACATCAGGCCACCTCCCTGCCACTCCGGAGCCCCGGTCGCTCCGTTGCCGCCACTTTACCCCACAATCCCCCACAACGCGCCATTTGACAGCAAAAGTTTGAGGCAAGTCCCCACCACACCCCCCGGACCTTGGTTTTTTGCACCCGCCCCCAGGCCTGCTCACCAGCCAAATCACCTAAAACTGCAGGTAACCGGCCCGGTCCAGGGTGGTGGGGAGATGTGGGGAGACACGCGGCGCGGCGCACACAAAAAATGGGGTAGCCCCTATTGGGCTACCCCACTGGGTCGAGTGGACTTATTCGTCGAAGCGGCGGCGGAACCGGTCCTCCATGCGGCTGGTGAACGAGCCGCCGGCGCCCTTCGGACGCTTCTGCCTGGGTGCGCCTGGCTCGGCACCCGAGCGATCACGCCCGCCGCTCACCCGAGGGCCCGTGATGGCAAACACCACACCGGCGAACATGACGATGAAGCCGACTACGGACAGAATCGGGAAGCCGCTGATCTGCGTCGCCGGAAACGCAACGCCGGAAATAAGC
>NZ_DASSCY010000123.1:0-3332 GCF_035697385.1 Mycobacterium sp.
GCGTTTGGTAGAGATCCTGAGTCCAGGCGTCCATCATCGCGTCGGCGTCGCCGTGCACAGGGTTATTCGAAACCTGCAATCCCAGACCTTCAATTTCTTTAGTGCACCACCGTATTAGAGATCCGTCAGCGCCGATCTCCTGTGCAAGAAGAACCCTCTCGTCGGACTTCAGCTTGTCACTGAACGCCTCCATACTGTTCTTCACACGAAAGAAGGGAACAGTTTCATCAAATCCCCGACAGAGCTCTAAGAGTTCCTTTCGGGCCTGGCCGAGCAGCGATGTCGGCGTCGTCTCGTCTTGCTCAGCTGTCGAGCTGGTCTGCGGCTCTTCGTCAATCTCACGGCGACTCTCAGGTTTCTCGCCGCTCGGCACTTCGGTGACTTGACGACGCTCATCATCGACGTATTCCGCCAGCTCGCGGTACTTGACGCGCAGCTCATCAAGCTCCGCCGTCGCCGCCTCGGCCCTTTCGCGCCACCATTTGAGGTGGTACTCCACTACCTTCGCCTCACAGTCAGGGCACACCGCGACTGGACGGCTTGTCGGGTCTAGCGCCGCCGGATTCTCCAACGCTGCTCCGCAGAACGCCTGGTCGTCACGGCGGTTCAGGTAGTCCCCGTGGTGCACCACCGAAGTGGATGTCTCGAGCACGTAGCTGTGGGGTGGTTCCACATAGTAAAAGTAGCCGACCGGCACTGACGCTTGGTCAGTTCTGGTAAACGACCGGCGGCTCAACGCAATTCGGTCAGCTGACTCGGCTCACGAATGCGCACTACTTCCGTGAAGAGCGCGACGACTGCAAACTGGGCTGCCCCGAGGACCAGGAGCGGCCAGACCGCCCCGGCCGCAACGATGACGGATCGTGGACGCGACTGATGGCGAGTGATCAACGCCAGGCCGACCGACGTGATGATCCAGCCGATCAGGTAGCTGTACAGAACGGTGTTGGTCACTTCGGGACTCCTCGGTCAATGGGTGAACCGACATCTACAGCGGTTGCCTTCTCGCGGCTGGCGACGCCCACGTTCACAAACACGACCACCACCAGTACGGCAACCACAACTCCGTAGGCCGCCGCGAGATCCACGTCGACCATGTGTCCGACCACCGGCAGGGTCATCGCCGTCGTGAGACCGATTACCGCCTGCCGCAGCGCACCGACTTTGCCGATCGTCGATGCCTTGGCCCAGGCTTGGAGAATGCTCACTTGCTGGCTCGACGACACCGCGACGCCGAGCCCAAGGAGGACCGCGCCGAATGGCACACCCGCCTGCCCGACGGTGCCGCCCGATTCGATCGCGAGCGCGATAGCCGCGAATCCCGCAATCTGTATCGCGAAGCCAGAGGTAACGGCCTGCCTGGTCGACAACGACGAGCACCGCGCCCACAAAACCGGGGCCACCACCGCGCCGGCCGCAAAACAGACGTCCAGAATTCCCAGCCAGCTCTCATTTCCATAGAGCCGGTGGACAAGTGGAGCCAGCGCCACATTGAACGCGGCGATCGTCAGAAAGTCGACGCCCAGAAGCAGCAATGACAGGACCGACTGGGTACTACTGACCGCCTCACGCAGTACAGAGCTCCACCCCGTGTCGTCGGTCGCGCCGTCGTCGTCGAGCGTCGTCGAGATCGTCGAACGCGCCGACGCCAGCGCATATGCCGCCAGGGCGTACGAGGCGGCGGCGGCCAGAAATGCCCACTTCGGCCCTGCGGCCCAAAGGAATCCGCCAGCAACCGCACCACCGATGATCTGGCCGGCCTGAACAGAAACCGTCCACCGCATGTTGTACCGGGGGAGTTCGGCGGGATCCAGGGATCGCGGCCCGACCGCGAAGATTCCCGCTCGATAGAACGGGCGGGCGAGGTTTATGACGAGGCCGATCGCGATACCGGCCACGACCAACAAGCCCATGGGCGCGACGAGATACGCGACTAACGAGAGAGCGGGAATGATGGACGCGACTGCACACAGCACAGCGGGGTTTATGCGGTCGGCCATGCTCCCGGCAAGAGCCCCCAAGATCACTGGCACGACGTACTCGATCACGACGATGCCGGTGAAGGCCGACACCGATCCCGACTTCTCGAACAGCGCTTGCCCGAGCGTGATGGTGTAGCAGCCTGACGCCAGGTTGAACAACGTGGACCCGGCGAGCAGGCGCAGGCCGGGCCACCGAGGAAACAACGAAGCCATTACACCGGCTCCACGACTGGTTGGGGCGTCAGTGCAGCGGCGCGCGCCCGTTTGTACGCATTCGTCGGGTCGGCCGCATGGGCGAGCGCGCACACGGATCGTCCATAGCTGGACGTGACCTTCGGCGAAACCCGCTCTCCCACATTGAGGAGGGTGGTCACGGCTTCCACGCCGGGCATCGCGCGTGCCTCCTCGACACGGTCCCATTCCAAAATGACGCCGGTCTCGACCGGGAACGCGAACTGGCTACTTGCGAAGCCGAGATTGATCGCCGCCGGAATCGCGTCGAGACCCTCGAGAACGTCCCGCACATAGAGCTCTGGGAGATCCAGGCCGGTGGCCAACCGCACGAGGTCGAGAATGTTGTCGCCCCCGCCGCGAAGGTGAGTCTCGACCACGTGCGCCGCGCCGTCGTTATCGACGATCACCTCGGTGTGCAACAGTCCTCGGTCGATGCCCAACGCGTCAAGGCATTTGGTCGCGGTGGCCACGATGCGCGCCCGCTCGTCGGCGCCGAGCGGGGCCGGGTGCAAGTGTCCGGATTCGACCGCGCCGCTGGTGGTCTTGGCTGTGACGCCGTGCCAGGCGTCGCCGGATCGCACGATGAGCGACTCGACGCTGAATTCCCGGCCTAGCTTTCGCTCTTCGACTAGGTATCCTTCGACCTCGCCGGGATGGTCGTCCAGCCACGTTTGTAGCTCGACCGCGCAACGGTGGAACGTCACGCCCCTGCTGGCCCGGCCATCGACCGGCTTCAGCACGATCTCCGACGTCGGGGCCGCTCCCGACCACTCGACCCCGCCGCCGACAACCACACCGTGGGCCACGGACCCGAGCCCGGCCTCGTCGAGGCGGGCCCGCATGGCGGACTTGTTGACCGTGCGGTGCGCGACCTCGGGAGTGGGGAAGGACAGCCCCAGTTTCTGGGCTAGGAGTGCGCCAAGTTCGACGGCCTCGTCATGGAGGCACAGCATGCCGTCGAATCTCGTTTCGGCGAGAGCCTCCGTGATTTCGTCCGTCAGGGCGACACGATCGCTGTGCTGGTGATCTGAGATGTCGACGATCCGCGCATAGGCATCTGGTGCGAGCATCGTTTGCGCCGCGTCCGTCTTGACCAGCGTCAGTTCGGCGCCGAAT